>CAVJBF010000020.1:0-32313 GCA_963647785.1 Acutalibacteraceae bacterium | reverse complement strand
ACAGACCATAAAATCTAAAGACAAAATTAAAGCCCTTTTAAGGTCAAACTATAAAGTCCTTGCGCAGGGGGACGCGACGAAGCCGTAACCAGCTGCGAATCTCAGTCGCGCAGGCATCCAATCGGGACCACCAGCACGCCGTCCTCTCGTCGGTAGCCGTAGTTGCCGACAGCCGTAAGCACCATGAGAAAGGCTGGCTTGTTCATGGTCGCCTCATCAATTTTTTCCGTCAGCTGCTTCAGTGTGGTTGCGCCATGCTCAACGGCTTCGTCGCCCCCAATTTTGATTTCAATGAGTCCGTATTGTCCGTTTCGTCGATGAATCACGGCGTCGCACTCCAAGTCGGTGCGGTCGCGATAGTGATAAACCTCACCGTCCAGCGCATCTGCATATACGCGAAGATCTCTCACACACAAAGTTTCGAATACAAAACCGAAGGTTTCTGGATTGAGCACCAGATCCTGTGGTCCGATGCGAAGCGCTGCGGCGCATAGTGATGGATCGGAGAAATAGCGGGTGTCTGACGTGCGAATGGCCGTCTTTGACCGAAGATTGGGGTTCCAGGCCGGCATGTCTTCAACTACGAAAATCTGTCTTAGGGCCTTGAGATACTCCGCTACCGTATTGCGATTTTCTGAATCGCTTCCCTCTAGCTTCATGTCGGCGCACAGGACACTGATGGGCGTCTGGGAGCCTTGATTGCGAGCGTAGGAGCGAATCAGTCGTTCAGCTCGCATCGCATTGCGAGCAACGCCGTCGACACGGCTCATGTCAGCATGGATGACGGCGTCATGGTAGTTGTATGCGCGAAGCAAGGCCGCATCTTCGGACTGGCCAAGCGCCGCCGGCCAGCCGCCTCGGCAAGCCAGAAAGGCCATTTCTTCATAATCTAGTGGATTTTCTGCGGCAATGTCAAGATGGCCGTCAAAGAGCTCTTTCAGACTCACCTCACCGTTGGATTCTCCGGATTCAAATAGGCTCATTGTCCGCATGCGGATCCAGGCGAAGCGTCCGGTGCCGGTGTGGAATATCTTGCTGCGGTCTGCGGGCACGGCGGAGCCGGTCAGGATGAACTGTCCCGTTGCTTTTCGGTGATCGATTTCAAAACGAACTGTATCCCAGAGCTGAGGCGCCAGCTGCCATTCGTCAATCAGCCTGGGCGTATCGCCTCGCAACAAAATGTCCGGTCTGACTCGCGCCAGCTGAAGGTTCTGTCCCAGGCGCTCCGGTGCACTCATGTAGAGAATGCTTCGGGCGGCTTGCTCCGCGGTTGTTGTTTTCCCGCACTGCTTTGGGCCTTCTATAAGGATAGCCCCCATGGCCGATAACTGGCGTTGCAACAGTCTGTCAACAATGCGCGGGCGATAACTGACTTTTTCCATGATTCTCCTCTTGATTATGACTGTAAATCTTTTGTGTAAAATCAATAACCTAGTGGTTATTGGTGTGCAATTTGGTTGTATTTTACCATGCAACTTGGCGCATTTATAGTTTGCACTTTGGTAAAAAAATCAGACCAGGGTACTAAGGGACGGCTTGCGAAAGATGGGGACGGCGGTTTCTGAATAATGTTCAGCGTGGTGTCGGAAAAGAAAAGCCCCGGCAGGCTCTGCACCTTGCCGGGGGTTCGTTTCTAGCCTCGTCAGCGGGCTGCTACCACGTCGCCATCCAGGTGATGAGGAGCGCATTGATGAGGTCGATGAGGAACGCCCCCACGATGCTCACGATGAGCCATGCCTTCGGGTTGGAGCCGTACTTCTCAGCGATGGCCTGCATGTTCGCCAGACCATTGGCGGTGGCGCCCATTGAGAAGCCGATGCCGCCCACGGTGAGCATGACGCCCGTGTAGTCGCGGCCCATCATCCAGAAGAGGACGGCCCACGCGTAAACGAGCATGAGGAGCGTCTGAAGCGCCAGCATGATGACCAAGGGGCCTGCGAGGTGCAGAAGTTCATGCAGCTTCAGGCTGTTGATCGCCATCGTCACAAAGAGGATGAGGCAGATGTCGGCGACGGCGTCCATGCCCTTGCCCTGCACCTTGTAGGCGCCGGAGAAGTCGCCGATGTTGCGGACCACGGCGGCGACGATCATGGAGCCGATGTAGGCGGGGAGGGTGATGTAGTTGCCGAGAAAGTTGGAAACCACGGTGCCCAGGGCAATGCAGATCGTGACGACGCTCACGGCCTTCATGAGCTCATGCGTGAAGGTGGGAATGCCGCCCGACTTTTCGTCGCGGATGCCGGCTTCAACTTCTTCCGGCACATGCAGCGGCTCGCTGTCGTGTTCGTGCGTCGGGGTCTGAACCTTGTAGCGGCGGATGAGCCATTCGCCGAAGGGGCCGCCGATCATGAGGGCGGCGACCATGCCGAAGGTGGCGGCGGTGATCGCCATCGCCGTGCCTCCTGTGATGCCGTAGGTCTGTTCAAAGTAGGGGCCGAACGCGGCGGCGGTGCCAAGGCCGCCCATCATGGAGACGGAGCCAGCGAGGATGCCGTAGTGCACGTCGATGCCCAAAAGGTTTGCCGCGCCGATTCCGAGAAGGTTCTGCAGAATGGCAAGCACGGTGACGGCGCCCAGAAAGAGCGGCAGGAGCTTGCCGCCAGCGGTGATGAGCTTCAAGCTCGCCATGAGGCCGATCGTTGTGAAGAACCCAAGCATCAGGAGCTTCTGCAGCGTGGAGTCAAACTGCACCTGCATCAGGCCCGCGTACTCGAGCCCCGAGAGAAGGAAGGCGCAGAGCATGCCGCCCACGACCGGCGTCGGAATGGAAAGCTTCTGCAGGAAGTGAACCCGAGCCTTGATGACGGAGCCCAGCCAGTAGGTGACGACCGCAAGCGCCACCGCCTGCACCATGTCGATCTTGATTAGAAGAGCACTTTCCATGTTTTGCCTTGTCTTCTGGTTATTGTTGTCAGGTGACGCTCGCCGGTTCAGGGAAGGGAGACGGCGAGCGGCGTCAGCAAAGATTGTACGTTCCTGAGCCGAACTTCGAATTCGTTCTCAAGCTCAAATCGCGTTCGGCGCTTGCGCAAATGCACCCTGTGCACGACAATTCGCCTAGTTTTGCATTCACCTTGCTTTTAGGAGACTCTCACCCATGACCCGGCGGCTTCTGACCTCCCTTTTGACGGCGGGCGCTCTGGCGCTTTCGTTTTTTGCGGGCGATGCGGCAGCCGAGACGCTGCGTCTTGCGCACACCGCGGCGGTGTCGCACGCGCACCATGAGGCGGCGACGCTCTTTGCAAAGAACGTGGAAAAGCGCACGGCGGGCAAGGTGAAGGTCGAGGTCTATCCCGCAGGGGAATTGGGTGACCAGCCCGCCTTGGCCGAGCAGATCACGCTCGGAGCCCTTGACATGGCGGTGGTGTCTCTCGGGAACCTCGCGATGTACGACAAGAAGTTGAACGCCATGACGGCGCCCTTTCTGTTTGCGGACTACGGCCACGCCCACCGCACGATCGACCGCTTTGTGATGGGGTGGATGAATGCGGGGCTCGCGCAGCACGACGCTCTGGGGCTTTCGATGTTTGACTATGGCTTCCGGCAGACCACCACAAAGGACGTGCCGATTCATGCGGCGGACGATCTGAAGGGGCTCAAGATTCGCGTGCCGCCCGCGACCGGGCTTCTCGCCGCTTTTGACGCCGTGGGCGCCAATACGCAGAAGATCGCGTATTCCGAGCTCTACACCTCTTTGAAGCAGGGCGTCGTGACGGGGGAGGAGAACCCGGTCTTCACCATTCTTGCGGATTCGCTTTTTGAGACGCAGAACGAACTGGCGCTCACGAACCACTACTTTGACTGCCAGGTTCTCTTGGTGAACAAGACCTTCTTTGAAGGGCTCCCGGAGGACGTGCAGCAGGTGATTCGTGAAGAGGCGGTGGCGGCGCAGAACTTGACGCGCGACCGAATTGCCAATGGCGAAAGCGCCGTGGTGGCGGAATTGGAGAAGAAGGGCATGCACGTGACGCGGCCGGACCGCGCGTCCTTTGTGGCAAAGATGCAGCCCGCGTACGAGAAGGTGGGCGCCTTGGCCGGAGAGGCTGAGATGGAGAAGCTTCTTTCCGCCGTGAAGCAGAACCAGTAGTCTTTCGCCTTTTATTTCGCTCTCAACAAGGAAACGCCTGCCATGGTCATGTTTGCCATCTTCGCCGCCGTTCTGGTGCTGATGCTTCTTGGCGTCACCACCGCCGTGACGATGGGCTTTGCGTCGGTGGCGACGTACCTGATGGCGGGGGGCGACATGGCGCGGCTCTTTCTTGTGCCGCAGCGCATGTTTGCGCAGGTTTCCGGCATCACGCTGATGTCGATTCCGTTTTTCCTCCTGATGGGCAACCTCATGAGCGTGGGCGGCATTAGCCGCAGCCTCTTTGGCTTCGGACGCGTCTGTCTTGGTCATCGCTGGGGCGGGCTCTCCAACGCCGCCATTGCGGCCTGCGTTATCATGGCGGCGATGTCAGGATCGGCCGCGGCCTGCGCGGCGGGCATCGGCATGATCGCCATCAATGAAATGACGAAGGCGGGGTACGACCGGGCGTTTTCCTGTGCGACGATTGCTGCGGGGGGCGCCCTGGGTCCCATCATTCCGCCGTCCATCACGCTCATTCTTTACGCGGGGCTCACGCAGACGAGCGTTAATTCGCTTTTTGCCGCGGGCGCCGTGCCGGGGCTGATGCTGGGCGTGATGTTCATGATGTGGTCCTCGTGGGTGTCGCGCCGCGAGGGGTATGCGAAGACTGATCCCGCGCCATGGGGCGTGCGGTGGCAGGCGTTCAAGGAGGCGTTTTTTGCGCTTTTGACGCCTGTGATCGTGATCGGCGGCATGTTCGCCGGGCTCTTCACGGCGACTGAAGCCGCGGCCGTGGCGTCCCTCTACGTTCTGGTGCTGGGGCTCTTCGTTTTCAAGACCCTCAAAGTGAAGGACCTTCCGCACATTCTCTGGACCACGGCGGAGCAGACGGCCAAAGTGATGTTCGTCATCGCGACGGCGGGGTTCTTTCAGTACGTGCTTCTCTACACCCGCATTCCGCAGCAGGCGATTGCGTTCATCACGACGAGCTTCACGTCGGTGACGCCGGTGATTTTGATCATCATCGGGCTATTGGTGCTGATGGGGTGCTTCATGGAGGGGACGGCCATTCTCCTCATCACCGTGCCGATCTTCGTGCCGCTGGCGAAGACCTTCCACTACGACGTGGTGCAGTTGGGAATCGTCATGTGCATTTCGCTTGCGGTAGGGGTGCTGACGCCTCCAGTGGGGCTCAACCTTTATGTGATGAGCTCCATTACGGGGGAAAAGGTGATGGCGGTGGCGAAGGCGAGCGCGGGCTACGTCCTTCTCATGATTCTCGCAGCGGTCCTGGTCGCCTTTGTGCCGGAGCTCTCCCTGGGGCTCGCGCGCTTTATTCCGTAGGAGAAGAGCCGTGCTTGACATGCTCAAAAAAATTGATCACGGGGTGGGGCTTGCGGCGAGGGGGCTGGCGTCCTTTTGTCTCGCGGCGATCTTCGTGATGTTCATTGCGAACGTCTTCGTGCGCTTCGTGCCCGTTTACAACTTCACGCAGACGGACGACTGGATTCAAATCTGCCTCATTTGGATGATCTTTCTCGGGGCGCAGGAGCTTGTGAGAACGCGAAGCCACTTCGTGGTGGACGTCATCACGGAGCGTCTTTCGGGCACCGACCTCGGACGCTTCTGCCGCGTAGTGGTGTGCGTGATTGAGCTCACGATGTACGCCGTCATCTGCTGGTACGGCTGGGTGTGGGTGATGCGCTCTCAGGCGTACTTTCAGTCCATCCCGTGGCTGCAGGTGCGCTGGGCCTACGCCGCGCTCCCGGTGAGCGCCTTTTTCATGACGATCTACGGCGTTCGCGACCTGGTCGAAGCCGTCGTCAACTTCGGCCGGCGGCGTGAGGTGATTCAAGTCGTCGAAGATCGCATGGACGGCTTCTGATTCTCGTTGTTTTTCGACTGGTGGCAGTGAGCACGACGGCGCCGGCTTGTTTTAGTAGATTTCCAGCGTTTCGAGCTTCAGCCCGACGAAGAGCGCGATGATGCGCTTTATCTGCGGCAGGCGCTTCACGTTGTCCCCCTGCTCGTAGCGGCTGATTTGGGCGCGGGCAGCCGAAAGAGCCTTCTTTCGAGCTTCGGGCGAGTCATCCTTCAAGGGAAGGTGCTTCACCTCGATGAGGTATGCGGTTTGGGCAGGACTCCCTGCGGCGGGCGCGGCGAGAATGTCGATGTAGCCCTTCTCCTCGCCGCGAACTTCGACTTCACTTGTGACGGCGTAGGCGTTGGTGAAGTTGAGCGCACCAATAAGAAGCGTCTGAAAGTCGCTTTCCTTCAAGTGGGCGTGCGAGTGCAGGCCGCTTGCCGTTTGAAAGCGGTTGCAGGTGACGTCAAAAAGGGGCTTCGGATCGCCCGCCACCAGCGCCTCCATGGCCTTGAGAAAGTCCTTGGCAATGAAGGCGTACTTGTCCGTGGTGAGAACATGCTTCAGGAAGTACTCGAAGAACTGAATGCTCACAGCACGATTGGGAATCACGAGAGACGTGGTGTCGCCCGGAGCAAAAGTGAGGAAGCCGAAATAGAACATGGTCGAGAGCAGCGCCTCTTCGTCGAGCCGAGGCTGCAGATTGAGGTTGAGCGTCTTCAAGTCGCCCGAAAACTCAATTGGCTCGCGTCGCAAGGCCTGCTCTACGGTTTTTCGAACAAAGTCGGCATCCCCCAGCGAAAGAATGCTCTCGATTTTGTGAAGATCCTGGCCAAGGTTTGGGTCGAGAAGCGACAACGGCTCCCTTCCGACGTTCTTCCAGGCGCTCAGGTAGCCAAGACACAGAGTGGGATTGAATACGGTTGCATCGGCATACGGACTGAAGCGATAGCCGTTGTACCAGTCCTTCATGCGGGCAATCAGGGTGTCGAGATCAATGTCCGATTGCGAAAGGTCCAGCACCTGCGGCACAAGACTTCGCAGCTCGGTTTCTGTAAAGCCGTAGAGATCGGCAAATGCCGGGAAGCTGGTGCAATTGGTTGAAATGCTGAACCCGGACGTCATTGAATCGAGCGAAATGGATGTCACGCCCGTGATGAACAGGCGAGAAACAACTGTCCGTGTCGCGGCTTTGATCTTTGTGAAGAAGTTCTTGAAAAAGCCTTCGGAAGAAGTGATTGCCTTGAAGTGGTCGAGATCCTGAGCTAGAACCTCGTTGGCGAATTGATCATATTCGTCAAGGATGACGTAAAGAAACTTGCCCCGGTCTCGCTGTGAAACCAGCGAGAAGAACCGCGTAATCAGAGCGGTCGCGCTCGGGAAGGCGTTCTTGAGAATTTCATCCTGATCTGGATGGGGATACCGAAGAAAATAGTCTCGGACGGAAGCCAGCACGGCTTCCCTGAATTCTTCCTGCAACCCTTTGTGATCAGGCGAAGCGATGCCGGAGAAGTCCAGATGAAGCACTCGGAACTGGCTGGCAAGCGGCGTCTTGTGTTCGCCTATGTAGGTGCCAGCGAAGTTGCTCTCAAACTGCTCGGCAGCGGCTTCGTCGTAGTATGCCCCAAGCATGCTTGTCGAGAGCGTTTTCCCAAAGCGGCGAGGCCGAACAATGAATGGATAGTCTGCGCCGCAATTTTCCAGTGCTTCTATGAAGCGAGTCTTGTCGACGTAAGCCAGATTTCTTTGCCGGATGTTGGCAAAGTCAGCGTTCCCATAAGGAGTGGCCTTGAGCTTTGGCGTGGCGGACATGGCAAAACGGAAGAGAAAACAAGAAGTTCGCAATGAGGATTATTGTACAAGACAGCAACGGGCGCCGAGGCTTTCTGCCCAAAAACGCACAAAGCCCGGATCACTCCAGGCTTTGTGCGTTTTTAGTAGATTTCCAGCGTTTCGAGCTTTACCCCGACGAAGAGCGCAAGGATGCGCTTTAACTGCGGCAGGCACTGCACATTGTCGCCTTGCTCGTAGCGGCTGATTTGGGCGCGGGCAGCCGAAAGAGCCTTCTTTCGAGCTTCGGGCGAGTCATCTTTCAAGGGAAGGTACTTCACTTCGATGAGGTACGCAGTTTGGGCAGGACTCCCTGCAGCGGGCGCGGCGAGAATGTCGATGTAGCCTTTTTCCTCGCCGCGGACCTCGACTTCGCTTGTGACATTGAAGGCATTTGAGAAGTTGAGTGCACCGATGAGCAGCGTCTGAAAGTCGCTTTCCTTCAGATGGGCGTGAGAGTGCAGGCCGCTCGCCGTTTGGAAGCGGTTGCAGGTGATGCTAAAAAGCGGAGCAGGATCACCCTCGACGAGCGCTTTCAGTGCGGTTAGAAATTCCGATGCCACAAACTCGTAGTTGCCCGCGGACAAAACATGCTTCAGGAAGTACTCAAAGAACTGAATGCTGATGGCGCGGTTCGGAATTACCAGTTCGCGTCCTTTGCCGGGAGCATAGGTGAGGAAGCCAAAATAAAACATGGCTGATAGCAGCGATGCGCTGCCCAGACGAGCTTCTTGGTTTAGGTTCAGCATCGTGAGCTGCCCCCTGAAGGAAATCGGTTCGCGGCGCAGGGCGCACTCCACCATGGACTGAACGAAGTCAGCATCTCCCAGACTGAGAATCTTCTCGATCTTGTTGAGATCCTGGCCGAGGTTCGAATCAAGGAGTGTTTCTGGCTCTTCCCCCAAGCGTTGCAAAGCCCGCAGGTAGTAGAGACACATTGTCGGATTGAAGACAGTTGCGGCGCAGTAGGGACTGAAGCGATAGCCGTTGTACCACTCCTTCATGCGGGCGATGAGTGTGTCCAGATTTGCACCTTGCTGTTCAAGATCAACCACTTGAGGCACCAGCTCGCGGAGCTCCGCTTCAGTGAATCCGAAGAATTCTGCAAAGGCTGGATCCGTGGTGCAGTTTGTCGAAATGCTGAACCCGGACGTCATTGAATCGAGCGAAATGGATGTCACGCCCGTGATGAACAGGCGAGAAACAACTGTCCGTGTCGCGGCTTTGATCTTTGTGAAGAAGTTCTTGAAAAAGCCTTCGGAAGAAGTGATTGCCTTGAAGTGGTCGAGATCCTGAGCTAGAACCTCGTTGGCGAATTGATCATATTCGTCAAGGATGACGTAAAGAAACTTGCCCCGGTCTCGCTGTGAAACCAGCGAGAAGAACCGCGTAATCAGAGCGGTCGCGCTCGGGAAGGCGTTCTTGAGAATTTCATCCTGATCTGGATGGGGATACCGAAGAAAATAGTCTCGGACGGAAGCCAGCACGGCTTCCCTGAATTCTTCCTGCAACCCTTTGTGATCAGGCGAAGCGATGCCGGAGAAGTCCAGATGAAGCACTCGGAACTGGCTGGCAAGCGGCGTCTTGTGTTCACCTATGTAGGTGCCAGCGAAGTTGCTCTCAAACTGTTCGGCGGCGGCTTCGTCGTAATAAGCCTCAAGCACGCTTGTCGAGAGCGTTTTCCCGAAGCGGCGAGGCCGAACAATGAATGGATAGTCCGCGCCGCAATTTTCCAGTGCTTCGATGAACCGGGTTTTGTCGACGTAAGCCAGATTTCTTTGCCGGATGTTGGCAAAGTCAGCGTTCCCATAAGGAGTGGCCTTGAGCTTGGAAGGGGCGGACATGTTAAAAAGGAAGAGAAAACAAGAAGTTCGCGATGAAGATTATTGTACAAGACGGGGACGTGCGCCGAGGATTTTGGTCCGGAAAGGTTCATCGCGGAATCCTGGGGAAATCACGGAAAACTTGGCAAATCAGTCAAAAACGGCTCAGGACCGTCATGCGTCGCTTGACGGGTTTGCCGAAAAGTATCGCGGCCGCTTTGGGAGGAAATCGTTTTCCCGAAGGACGGCGAGGAGATGGCGGGCGTCATCTTTCTGCCCGCCTGCATGGCGCCGTTTCTTTGAAGTGCGGTCAGTGCTGCAGGGAAAGAAACTCCCGCGTCCGCGTCTTGGCCACGAAGGTCACCATGGCGGCGAGCGTGAGGCCCGCTAGAGACAGTCCGAAGGCCGTGGCGCCCCAGAATCCTTCAGCGCCGAAG
This sequence comes from Acutalibacteraceae bacterium, assembly GCA_963647785.1. Lineage (GTDB taxonomy): Bacteria > Pseudomonadota > Gammaproteobacteria > Burkholderiales > Burkholderiaceae_F > Duodenibacillus. The sequence continues at coordinate 22,290 of CAVJBF010000020.1, read as the reverse complement.
GGACCGCCCACGCTTTGGGCCGAAAAGCCCAGCCAGTAGCCGCCCCCGAGCCCCACGGCCCAGAGCATTACGCCGTAGACCATCATCGGCCAGAAGGTGACGCGGTAGCCGCGCATCGCAAAGGAGCTGATCGTCTGGCAGGCGTCGGTGCTGTGGTAGATGACGCCGTAGAGCAGAAGCGCCACCGCGAGCTTTTGCACCGCTGCGTCCGTGGTGTAGAGCGCGACCAAGGGCTCCCGCGTGAAGTAGAGCAGCGCCGCGCAGCAAAGGGAGACAAACACGCCTCCCTTCAGGGCGCGAAACGTCACTTCCTCAGCTTTCGGGGGAAAGCCTGCGCCGAGGCACTGGGATACAAGAACGCTCACGGCGATCCCCAGCGAAAAGGGAATCTGGTAGAGCGTTGCTGTGATGTTGGCGACGATCTGGTGCGCCGCGACGTCGATCGTGCCGATGCGTGAGATGAAGATCGCCATCAGCGTGAAGGAGCTCACTTCAAAGAAGGTGGATAGCCCGATGGGGACGCCGAGCTTCAATTGATGAACGATCGTGGCGGGGTGAGGCGCAGTGAAGCGGGCAAGACGCATCGGGGCGTAGAACTTGTCGCAGCGCCAGATCGCCCAGTAGGCCGCAAAGGCAATCCAGAAATTGACGCAGGTGGCGGCGCCCGCGCCCGCGCCGCCCATGGCGGGAAGTCCGCAGAGGCCGTACATGAAGAGGGCGTTCAAGGGAATTTTGAGCGCCAGCATGAGAAGCGACACGTACATCGTCGTTTTGGGACGGTTGACGGCGGCGTTCACGGCCACAAAGGGGCGGGAGAAGACGGCGGCGGGAAGCCCCAGAGCGGAGTAAAAGAGGTAGTCCTTTGCCATGCGGGCGACGTCGCCTCTGGCGCCGCCGAAATCCACCCAGAAGTCGGTTTGAAGCAGGAGCGCCAGCCCGATCAAGAGCAGCACGCCTCCGAGCCACATCGACTGCGCGAGCTCTGCGCCGATTTCCTGGCATTTGCGGGCGCCGTAGTGGTGCCCGGCGATGGGCGAGAGCCCCTGCAGAATCCCCACGAGTGAAATGAAGATCATGACGGTTGTCGCCGATGCGAGCGCCACCGCCGCAAGATGCTCGGCGCCGAGGCGTCCCGCCATCACAGTGTCGATCGTGCCGGCGCCCATGATGGAGAGGTTTGCGATGAAGATGGGAGAGCCCAGCTTCAAAATGGCAGGGAGACTGATGTCAGGGGGCGTCAGGCGGTGGGGCGCCGCGGGGGAATCGGTGCGGGACATGGAAACCAGTTTTTCGCTGAAAATGAACGGACGTGAGTGTATCCGAACGGCGTTCCTTTTTGGGCTTCAAAAAAATCGGTCGAAAGAGAAATGTCGGGCAGAAAGTCAATGACTTGGCTAATCCTCAGAAAAGACAAAAGCAGAGATGAATCGGCAGTAAAAACGCTCAGAAAAAGTGCGGCATGGAACAAAAGCCGCAAGGCGAAAAGAAACGACGACAGCTCTATTTGTCAAAGTGAAAAGAATTCAAATATTGACTGGGGTAACGATCAATGGAAATCCAATGGAAATGGTGAATTGTTTAATTAAGGAGGCTCGCAATGGCTCAATTAACGGATCAAATGCCGTTATAATCCTCTGCGAACTTTCACACAGAGTGAAAGATAATTTTTTAAAGAGGCAAAAAAATGGATTTCTTTGAACGTCTTGAAGCGCTCAATGCCAAGAAGGCGGAGCTTGAGAAGGAATATGATGCGATTCGCGAAGAGGCGAAGGCTGTGGCTGTGCGTCTTGTGCAGCAGTTCAATCTCACCGCCGCGGAAGCGGGCTGCACGGAAGCGGGCGCTGAGCCTGTGAAAACCCGCAAGCCCGTGGCGCCGAAGTATCGCAATCCTGCCGGCGAAGAAACGTGGTCCGGACGCGGCGTGAAGCCCGTGTGGTTCAAGCAGGCGCTTGAAGCTGGCATCGACATGGAAGAAATGCTGATCAACAAGTAATCAGCCGCTTTTTCGAGCATTTCAGGCAGCCTTGTTTCCGTTTCGACGGATGGGCTGCCTTTTCTTTTATCGCAAGGCTGCGGCAGTTCATCTGTCTTTTGAATTTTTGAGGCCGCGTCTTTCGGTCAGAGAGGCGTTGTGACGTTTGGCAAAACCGTTCGCAAGGCGCGTGTCGAAATTACGTTCGGTAGATCGGAACGTCCCCGAATTCTGCCGCCATCTTGTCTTCAAAAGAATCGGTGAAAAGGCCGTTCGCCACTTTCTTTTCAAAAAGGACGCGAGGCTCGGCGGAAAGTGATCGCCGCAGCGGCGTTTCAGCCATTGTCACGGCATTCTTGTAGCAGAGATCGACGCACACGCCGCAGGTGGTGCAGTCCGCGGGCGTGATCGTAAAGCGCATGATGCCGGCGGACGTCTCTGTTTTGAGGGCTTGCGTGGGGCAGGTCATCGCGCAGAAGCCGCAGCCTTCGCACGCCGCGCTGATTTCCGGAAGCTTCACGGGATAGTCGGGGCGATTGGCGTTTTTTTCCGCACGCTCTAGCAAAAGCCTCAAAGCGGCCGTGGTCCGCAAGCGCTTTGCAGGCACGTGCTGCCAAGGCTCGGCTTCCGCTGCTGCTTCGATTTTTTGCGCGACCTCCGGCTTTCGCTCGTCCCCTTGCGGCGCCGCCTGACGCGTGAGACGCGTCAGGAAAAAGCGACGGTCAGTGTTGACGCGGGAGGCGGTGGCTTGGTCTGTGATGCAGAGAGTGCTTCCGAGCGAGGAAAGAAGCGCCCGAGCGTCAGCGACGAGGCGCGCCAGGTTGGCGTCTCCTTTCTTGGGACAATCGGCGCAGTCGGCGTGAAGAAGCGTGACGGCCGCAGCGCCCGCCGCTGCCGCGGTGGCAAAGTGTCCGGATTCGAGTCGCTGCAGGCAGGGCAGCGTTATGTGAGCGAGGTCTTCACCCGCCTCAGCGCAGGCGATGGTGATCGAGCGCTTTTCGCGCGAAGCCGTGAAAATCGATTTGAAGAGCGTCGCATCGTCGGGCGCCGTGAAGACAAAGACTTCAGAGGGGCAGGCGGCGCTGCAGGCGCCGCACCCCGTGCAGCGCGGGGCGACGAGAACCGCCTTGTCGTCCACGATCTTCAGGGCTTGCGCAGGGCACGCCTTGACGCACGCGTCGCACCGAGAGGCGGCGTGGTGAAGCCGCGTGCAGCGGCGGCGGGCTTCATAGGGTGGCGTGGTGTTTGTCATGAGGCGTCGTGTTGAAGGCGGTGGAAGAAAACGTCAGAATCAGAACTTCATCAGCGGGTCTTCGCCCGACGACGCTGAAGGCGCGGCGCCAGAGGCCGAGTCGTCCTGTGAAGATCCGCCTTCTGTGGGCAGCCGGTTCAGAAAGTCATTGAAGAGGCTCTTTAATTCGCCGAGGGCGTCGGCGCTTGCGTCTGCGGCGGGCGCTTCCTTGATGCCGCCAACGCCGAGCTGCACCCACTGCGCGGCTTCCGAGAAGCCCCGGAGGTCAAAGTAGAGGTCGGCCGCCTCGGTGACGCTTCCCGAGAGGCGCACCGTGAGAAGGCCGCCCTTTGTCATTTGGGTGAGGAGCGCTTCGCTGCCTTTGAGGTAGACGCCGCCCGAGGTCATCTGCACCGGGAGCTCCACAGCCGGCTCCTTGTCCACGCGGGCGGTGACCGAGGAGCCAAAGACCGCTGTCACGGCGAGATTGTCAAAGATGGAGAGAAAGGGAACGCCCTTTATGCCTGAGAGGTCCGGCAGCTTCAGGTAAAGGCCGCCCGCGCCCTTCGTGTCCGCGATGAAGGCGAGCGTCACCGTCACGTTCTGCTCGGCGATCTTGAGGGGCTCCACCGCGGCCTTGGCGGCGGACACGGTCGTGACGTCCGTCACGGTGTCATGAGCGGACTCGGTCGTCCAGTCGCTCGCGGCGGCCTTTTGCGCGAGCGCGTCGCGCTGAGACGTCCTGGCGGCGGGCTGTTCAATCGCCGGCGTTTCGCCGGCAAGGCATGACTTCATGCAGGCGAGGTATTTCGTCTGATCTGAAATCGAGCGGCAGGACGAGCAGTCGGCGGCAAACGCAGCAGTGGCGGCTGTGGCGAGCGTGAGCGCCAGAATGGAAGCAGAAAGCTTGGGCATGGCGGTCAGGGCATCAAGTCGTTGTCGTAGAAATAGAAGGCGTCCTGCGGCAGAAGGCGCGCGGCGCGTTCCAGACACGGAGCGTAGAGCTCGGCGTGCTGCTTTTTGGCGGCTTCCATCGCGGCGGTCGCTTGATTCAACTTCACCGTTTCCGCCGTGCGGTCGATCGTCACTGGAATGTCGCGGCACTCCTGCACGTCCCGAAATTTCGGCCGCGTGTCGCAGTGCGTGTTGCCATGGCGATCGCGCCAGCAGTCGGTGTGGCTGCCTTCAGGGACGCGCACCCAGCGGCAGTCGCGGTGCAGAAGGTAGCCGCGCGAGAGGTTGTCGCGAGCCGTCTGGGCCGCGGCGGCGCTCGCTTCGTACTGCTGCGCCAGCGCCTTCACTTGCGGCGCATTGCGGCAGACGGTTTCCGCACGCTGTTGCGGCGTCATGGCGATGAAGTCGTCCACCGTCGTGCAGCCCGAAAGCATCGCGGCGGCAAGGACGGCAGGAAGGAGATGTTTCATAGGAATTCTCAGACTGGCGGCGTCAGGGCCGCGGATGAAGTCATTCTAGAGAAGCAGCGCGAGAGAAACCGGGCGTCTCGTGGAGACGGAAAGGATTTCTTACGGTTCTTTGCAATTCGGATTTGTCTGCATTGAGTGAAAGTCCCTATAGTGACTTCAAAGGGGAATGCCCCCGAAGGATTTTTTGACGAAGGAGAGAGCAATGGAAACAAAGTCCGTGGTTTCAAGCATCATCATCGCCGCCGGCATTGCGGGCGGCGCGGCGCTCTTGGGCAGCCAGTTGAATGACGGCATTCAGAGCTTTGTGAACCGCGACCGCATTGTGACCGTGAAGGGGCTGGCGGAAAAGACCGTCAAGGCCGACCACGTGATCTGGCCCGTGGGCTTTCGCGAGCTCGGCAACGATCAGCAGGCGGTCTATCAGAAGATTGAAATGAGGAAGGATCAGGTGCTCGACTTCCTCAAGAAGGCGGGCGTTTCCGACGCGGAGATTTCAGTGGCGTCCCCGAAGCTCACCGACTTGCAGGCGGACAGATTCAACAGTCAGCCGATCAACTACCGCTACAACATGGAGCAGTGCGTCACGATTTCCACGAACAAGGTGGATCTGGTGCTGGACCTCATGAAGCGGCAGAGCGAGCTTTTGAAAAATGGCGTCGCGCTTTCAAACGACTACAGCTGGCAGACGTCCTATGAGTTCACGGGCTTGAACGGCATCAAGCCCGCGATGATTGAGGAGGCGACCAAGAACGCGCGCGCAGCCGCCGAGAAGTTCGCAGGTGACTCCGGGAGCAGCCTGGGCAAGATCCGCCGCGCCTCTCAGGGCCAGTTCACCATCACGGACCGCGACCAGTTCACGCCCTACATGAAGAATGTGCGCGTCGTGACGACGCTGGAATACTTCCTGAAGGACTGATGCACCGCCGTGGTGCAAAAAGGGCTCGCGGCGGCGGCCCTTTTTTTTGCGCCTGCAACGCGTCACTCAAAGATCGGATCGAGCCAGACACCCTCGGCTTTGACCCGCATTGGCTGCAGGTGGTCGTCGTCTCGGTACCAGTGCAGAAGGTCGCACCTTTTCCCGGGACAGATGAAGGTCTCGGGCCGGATGAAGGCGGCGGCGCCCGTGAAGGCCTTTTCAATCATGGCGTTGCCGCGTGCCCAACTGTCGTCCGCGGGATAGGGAAGGACGCCGTTTTCAGCGTCCTTCCAGCGCGAGACGTGCCGCAGCGGATCGTAGTCGCCCTGCCGGCCGTTCTCGTCCGGTGTCCACGGATAGTCAAGCAGAACATAGATCTTGAGGTCTGGGCGGGCTTTGGCGACTTGGCGGAAGTCCGTGATGGCGGCCGCTGAATTGCCATGCCGCAGCTCCGCCACCCATTTTTCGGCCAAAACCATCGTTTTGACGCGCGGATCCTGCGCGAGCTTGAAGAGAGCGTTCGCTTCTTTCTCGCAGCTGTCGCGGCCCAGAATGAAGCAGCCGGTGCGGCCGATGAAGCCCACGGTCTTTTCGGTGCGATGGGCGAGCGCTTCGGCGCGGGCGTAGTACTGCACGTTGTGCGAGTCTCCGGCGAAGACGATTTCAGGGAAGGCTTCGGGCGTCGGCGTGGCGATCCGCACGCCTTCGTACATGAAGCTCCTTGCCTGGTTGAAAGGCGTCCATTCGTCCACGGCGCGCACGGACTGCGCGACGATGAAGGGGCGGTCCCGGTGCGGATAGCCGTGGTGCCGCTTGAGCGCCCGGCCGCCCGCAAAGCACCCGGCAAGAAAGATGATCAGCAGCACGATGATGAGACGCCCGTGCCGGCGGCAGCGGCGCACCGGCTGCTCCACCCCAAAGTACACGCCGGCGGCGAGCACGAAGCTCAGCGCGAGCGCGAGGCCGCTCGCCCATTGGGGCGCCTGCGGCTCGCAGATGAAGAGAAAGGCGAGCAGCGGCCAGTGCCAGAGGTAAAGCGAATAGCTGATGAGTCCCGCGAACGTCATTGGACGCCACGAAAGGAGCGTGCGGTTGACGAGTGCGTCGGGCTGCGCCGCGATGAGAAGAACGGATCCTGCGACAGGGAGCAGCGTGAAAAAGCCCGGATGCTGGCCGTACTTCGTGCGGTAGGCGGCCATGGCGCCGCCGATGAGAAGGAGTCCCAGCACGGAGGCGGCGCTTCGCAAGGGCTTGGCAACGCGGCGAAAGTCAAAAAGCCCGAAGGATTCAAGGGCGGCAAGCAGGATGCCTGCGCCAAGCTCCCAGACGCGCGTGAGCGGGAAGTAGAACGTGGCGCTGCGGCTTGTGAGAAGAAGACTGGCTTCGAGCGAGCAGACCGTGATCATCACGACTGCCGTCACCATGAGAAAGCGCGACTTCCAAAAGCGCCACAGGACGGTGCAGAGGATCGGAAAGACGATGTAGAACTGCTCTTCGATTGCAAGGCTCCAGAGGTGCAGCAGAGGCTTTCGCAGGGCGTCTTCCGTAAAGTAGCCGATCTCCCGCAGAAGCCGGAAGTTCTGCACGAAGCCGGCGCTCGACTGGATGTGCCGCCCGAGGTTTTCGAGTTCGACGGGCAGTAGAAAGAGCCATCCCAGCGCCGCAACGAAGAGAAAAAGGAGCACGAGGTTGGGGAGAATGCGGCGGATGCGCTTTGCGTAGAACGTGCCGTAGCGGAAGGTGCCCGAGACAAGTCCCCGGAAGATGATGCCGGCAATGAGAAAGCCTGAGATGACGAAGAAGACGTCCACGCCGAAGAAGCCGCCGTGCAGCGCCTTGGGAAACGCGTGGTAGACGAGAACGGGCAGAACAGCGAGCGCTCTGAGGCCCGTGATGTCATTGCGCCAGAACGGCGTTTGAGCGGGGGGGGGCACATTTCACCGACCTTGTCAAGTCGTTAAGTGAATTTTTGCAAAAACCTCTGGCAGCGAAGCCATGCGGTCCAAACAGCTGCGCATCGGATTGGTCGTCCGTCGTCGGCGTACAGGCATTGCCTCGGTCGATGAGGTGTCTAAGGTAAGCTCGGAAAAGATTCCGTAGCAGGCGCACATCAGGATCTAGGCCGCCCAAAGCCAGCAACCATGCGGCTTTCCAAAGGGTATGGCCCCACCGCTCATTTCGAGCGGCCAAACACTTCAGTCTGCACCGGCGTTCCGTCCCACGTTTTCTTACAGGTCTCTCGAGTCGTCAGCGTGCGAGCTGGCGCTCACCCCCGTGAGGGCTCGGATTCCGGCCGAAATCAAAAACCTTTATTACCGTCCGTCGTCGTCAATCAGATGCAAAGCACCCCGCGTCCGATTCGGGTTTCGCGAGCTCATTGGAATGTCTCATCCCCCCAGCCATGGCTCGCGGGGTGCTCGGCAATCGTTACGTAGTCATATTCGTCTCTTGTGACGTGCAGTGCGCCAGGCCAATGGCGGCGCGGCTTGCACGTAGCAGCGTTGTTGATGGGTACAGCCTCACCTGGGTCAAGTCCCGTCGCGATTTAATGGAGGGGACCCGCGCAGCGGGGAGGAAGCCGTTCATTCGCGGCGCGACTTGACGCAGCTCGTGCCCGCGCAAAATGGCTTCGTTGCGGTTAAGGCACAAGGTGCCTTAACCCTAGAAGCCACGCGCGCGGCCGGCTTGCCCTCGTCGGTAGCCGCGGGCTGTTGGTCTGCACGTGCCGCGGCCTTCTTTCGCGTCACACGCTTGGCAGCGGCCGGCCACACCGGCTCCTTGACCTCGATGGGAGCATCATCCTTGGCGGCTGCCGTGGCAGCCGGCGTCGTTGCGGGCGCAGCGGCAGGTGCGGCCTTGCTCGTTCTCGCCTTCTGCCGCGGTTGCGACTTCGCCTCCGCCGGCTCCACCACGACAGGCACGCCCGCGGCATCGTCTGGCGCCGTAGCCTCTGGCGGGGCGGGTGGCACCCGTGTAGGCGTCCCGTCGAACGTCAGGCCAGCGTCGAAAGCCTCCTTCTTGCGTAGTACCTGGTATACAGATCGTGCAAGCTTCGCGGCCAGTGCTCGTATGGCGATTACGCGCAGCTTGCTCTTGTTGAGCTTGCGTTCCAAGTACCGCGCGATCGTCGGGTTGTACCGTGCCATCAGCGTCGCCAGCTCCGTCATCGCCCAGCTGAGGTACGCGTTGCCATTCTTGGCGTTGCCCTGTCCCTTGCTCTTCCCGTTGGACAGCTTGGACGTCGTCGGCGCCAGCCGGCAGTAGGACACAAAGTCTCCCATCGTGCGGAAGCGCGAGATGTCGCCGATCTCCGTGACGATGATGGCTGAGAGCACGTCGCCGCAACCTTTCATGCTGCTTTTGAGCAGCATGCGCTCGCTCTTGTAGGCGTCGACTTCGTCGATGCGTGCGTAGACGGCGGCCTCGATCGTCTCCAGCCGCGCCTGCGCATCACGGAGCCCGGTGAGGAGATCGGCGATGATCAACTCGCTGCCGTTGTTGCAGATGCCGCTTGCCAACACTGCGTCTATGTTGAGTTTCACGTAGGCATCCTGCAACTCAGCCAGCAGCTTGCCGCTCATCGGGTGTGCGCAGTGGTTGTGGTACAGATTGCTCAGCCGCACCTTCTTGTCGGCTACCTCCTGCATGATGTGCATGCGATGCCGCATGAGGTCTCGCACGCCGCGGAGCGCGCGAGGGAGGACGGCGGTGCTCTTGAGTGACCCCGTGCGCAGGCGCTCGGCCAGATATTCGGCATCCGTCTCGTCGTTGGCCGCCTTGATGTTGGCCTGACTGACGGTGCACGGATCCGCGAGGCGGAAGTTCCAGCCGTGGTCCTCCGCGATGTCCGCCAGCCAGTACCAGTTGAACGTGGATTCCGCCGTCATGATGTGCTGCTGCCCGTCCGCGTACTTGCTCAGGAAGTTCGTCAGCGGCTCCTTCGACTCGCGGATGCTGAACTTCTTAAGCGCAATCGTCTTGCCGCGCAGTTCGCCATTCTTGAAGTCGTTGCGTCGTACGCAAGCAACGACGTTGTCGCTGTGCACGTCCATACCGATGTAGTTGCCCCCGTGGCTGGGCTGGACTGTTGCGGTTAAAACGGTAGAATTCATATCGCCTCTCCATTTGACAGGTGGGCTGAGGGCCCCGTGCCCTCAGCGTCAGAGGCAATCTACCGGAGCCCGCTTAAACGCGGGCTTTGTCGTTTCTGCGCCGCCGGTTATTCCGGAACGGCGGTTGCCTCTGGTTGTCGGTGATATGAGTATCGGGTAATCATGGGGTGATTAACGTTGAATTGGCAGAACAAAAAGCGATCTGCGCCTAGCTTTTGAAGGCCGGATTCTAAGCCCGTTGCCTTCGGCAGGCAAAAAAAGCCCCTTCTTTGGCTCATCTGCGGCAAAGCGCAGTCCCCGGAGCGAAAGAAGGGGTGAAGCAGGAGGAATGTCGCCTGCCGGCTGATTGCGACCCGGCGGGCGACTGGATTGAAAGGATTAGCCGAGACGTTCGCCGTGCTGCGTGAGGTCGAGGCCGGTGAGTTCTTCTTCCGGCGTGACGCGCAGGCCGATGACGAGGTCAACGATCTTGAGGATCACGGCGCTCGCGATGCCGCCGTAGATCAAGGTGGCGACGACGCTCGCGGCTTGGATGCCGACCTGCGTCATCATGTCGGGAAGCGCAGAGCCCGTCACCGCGCTCGTTGCAAAGACGCCGGTGAGAAGAGCGCCCACAATGCCGCCCACGCCGTGCACGCCGAAGGCGTCAAGGGAGTCGTCGTAGCCCAGAGCGCGCTTGAGCGTTGTGGCGCCCCAGAAGCAGACCACGCCGCCGATGAGGCCCATGACGAGGGCAGGCATCGGTTCCACAAAGCCAGACGCCGGGGTGATCACCACGAGGCCCGCCACGGCGCCCGAGAGCATGCCCAGAAGAGAAGGCTTGCCGCGGGAGAGCCATTCGCAGGCCATCCAGGAGCAGCCCGCGGCCGCCGCAGCGATTTGCGTCACGACGATGGCCATCACGGCGCGTTCATCAGCGGCAAGACCCGAGCCGCCGTTAAAGCCAAACCAGCCGATCCAGAGGATGCTCGCGCCGATCATGGTGGCGGCGAGGTTGTAGGGGCTCATCGCTTCGCGACCGTACCCCAGGCGCTTGCCGATCAGGATGCAAGCCACGAGGCCCGCGATGCCGGCGTTGATGTGAACGACCGTGCCGCCCGCGTAGTCAAGAGCGCCCATGTCAAAGAAGAAGCCGCCTTCGCACCACACCCAGTGGCAGATCGGGGCGTAGACGAGCAGAGACCAGAGCACCATGAAGGCGAGCATCGCCGAGAACTTCATGCGGCCCGCGAAGGCGCCGGTGATGAGGGCGCCCGTCAGAACGGCGAACGTCATTTGGAAGATCATGAAGAGAAGGGTCGGGATCGAGCCGTTCATCGAATGGATGTCAAAGCCCTTGAGGAAGATGTGGTCGAAGTTGCCGATCCAGGGGTTGCCCGGCGTAAACGCGAGCGAATACCCCACGACCACCCACAGCACCGACAGGACGCAGCAGATGGCGGTGGACTGGGCGAGCACCGACAAGAGGTTCTTCTTGCGGGTCATGCCGCCGTAAAAGAGCGCGATCCCGGGGATCGTCATGAAGAGGACGAGGGTGGTGGCGACGAGCATCCAGGCGACGTCGGCCTTGTCCATGGCGTCCGCGGCAAAGGCGGCGGGCGCGGCGGCAGCGGCGATGAGGCCCGCTGCCAGCGATCTTGAAGTTCTGGTCATGTCAGAAATCTCCCTAATGTTTTCTGATCTATTTTTTTAGAGGGCGGAGACGTCGGTCTCGCCCGTGCGGATGCGCACCGCGCTTTCGAGGTCAAGGACGAAGACCTTGCCGTCGCCGATCTTGCCGGTGTTGGCAGACTTCACGATGGTTTCGATGACGTTTTCGGCGATGGCGTCATCCACGGCCACCTCAAGCTTCACCTTGGGCAGGAAGTCCACGACGTATTCGGCGCCGCGGTAGAGCTCGGTGTGGCCCTTCTGGCGGCCGAAGCCCTTCACTTCACTCACGGTGAGGCCGTTGACGCCGGCGGCGGCGAGCGCTTCACGCACTTCGTCGAGCTTGAAGGGCTTGATAACGGCGATGATGTATTTCATAGGAGTGTTCCTTTTGCGTTGGTTGGGCGGCGCCTTTTTAGGAGGCCGTCCGTTTTGCGGGGCGAGGCGGTTTTGTTTTCGACCGAGGGGGCCTGTCCGCTCTTCACTTGCACGACGTGCAAAGCAAGGAGCGTGCCAAAATGAGAAAGCCGCGATTTTTCAATGAAAGAAGGGAAAGGGCGGAGGCGGGACAGCGGAGTGTGCGGACGGCGGCGCCGGGGCGGTCTCTAAAAGGGCGGGATCGTCTTGCACCGATGTGGTGCGCACTGAGGCGGGGCGTGCCGCCGTCAGGTAATACCTCAGGGGAAGTCTTTTTTGGGGAGAAAGTCGCAGGTGCGGGACAAGATCGGTGCGTAGAATCGCTTCAACACAGACGAAGTGCACTCGCTTTCCTCTACGCGTGAAGTGCATCAGACCATTTTTAAGAAAAAGGGACTAACCATGATTTCTCGTCGCAAGCTCGCCGTTGCCGCTGCCGCAGCGGCAACGTTTCTCGCCGCCGGTCTCACGGGGTGCGGTGACAAGGAAGCCGCCAAGGAAGTGACGCTCACCGTGGGCGCCACGCCCGTGCCGCACGCCGACATCCTGAAGTTCATCGCGCCGGCATTGAAAAAGGAAGGCGTGAACCTCAAGGTGGTGGAGTTTTCTGATTACGTGAAGCCCAACCTCGCGCTTTCCGACAAGGAAATCGACGCCAACTTCTTCCAGCACGTGCCCTACTTTGAAAGCTTCTCTGCTGAACGCGGCCTGAAGCTCTCCATCCTCTGCGCCGTTCACATCGAGCCCATGGGCGTGTATTCGAAGACTGTGAAGAACCTGAAGGACGTTCCCGAAGGCGCCAAGGTCGCGATTCCGAACGATCCGACGAACGGGGGCCGTGCATTGAAGGTGCTTGCGGACGCGGGGCTCTTCGGCCTGAAGGACGGCGTGGGCGTGAAGGGGACGCCGGCGGACGTGGTGAACAACCGCCTCAACCTGCAGATCATCGAACTCGAAGCAGCGACCCTGCCGCGCGCCTTGGATGACGTGACGCTGGCCGTCATCAACTCCAACTTTGCGATGGGCGTGGGCCTTAATCCGAGCCAGGACGCGCTCTTTATTGAAGCGAAGGATTCGCCCTACGCCAACATTGTGGCGATCCGCGCCGGCGACAGCCGTCCTGAGCTGAAGAAGCTCGCAGACGCGCTGCGCACGCCCGACGTGAAGAAGTTCATCGAAGAGAAGTACAAGGGCGCCGTGGTGCCCGCGTTCTAAAAAGTCGATTCGCTCTCTCCAGCAAAACGCCCTGTCTCGGGAATTCCCGCGGCAGGGCGTTTTCTTCGGGGCATTCGGCTGTGGTTGCTACCACGCCGCCATTACGTCCGTGATCTTGTCGAGCTCTGTGCGGATGAATGCCTCGTAGTCGGCGACGAAGTCGTCGATGCCGCATTTTCCCTTTTCAACGAGCTTCAGCTTCTCCTCGAACTTTGCGGTGAGGACGGCGCTGCGAATCTGCGGTGACACTTTCTTTAGTAGCGACCGCCCCAGCTCGGTGCAGTGCAGGACCTTGCCGTCGGCTTCGAGGTAGGTCTTCCGGCGCAGTTCAGAGATGATCGCCGCGCGCGTTGCCGGCGTGCCGATGCCGCCCGCTTCCTTTAATTGCGCCTGCAGCTTTTCGTCATCAAACGAACGCCAGATGTTTTCCATCGCGGCAATCAGCGTGCCTTCGGTGAAGTAGGCGGGGGGCTTCGTTTGCGCCTCCTTTCCCGTGACGGCGAGAACCTCCGCAACGTCGCCCTTTTTCAAGGCGGGAAGCTGCTGGTCTTCCTCCGCGTCCTTCTTTTTTGCGGACTTCTCCGTCTTGTCGTTCGTCGCGCTTTTGTCTGTCGCCTTGTCCGAGGGCTTTGGCGTTGTGGCGTAGAGAACCTTCCAGCCCTTTTTCACGACGACGTTTCCCTTGGCGGAGAACGTTTCGCCGCCAAGGTCAAGGAGAATTTCAGTGGCGTCGTACTCGTGCACCGGGTAGAACTGTGCGATGTAGCGCTTGGCGATCAGGCGGTAGAGGTTCTGTTCCTTCTCGTTCAAACGCTCCCAGGGGACGGCATTGGCGACCGGGACGATGCCGTGGTGCGCCGTGATCTTCTTGTCGTTGAAGGTGGGGCTTTTGATCTTGGGGTCCGCCTTGGCGACAGCGGCGGCGGTTGCCGGGAAGGTGCGCGCGATCGCGGCCAGGACGTTCGGTGCATCCGCGTGCTGGGACTCGGGCAGAAAGCTGCAGTCCGTGCGAGGGTAGCTTGTGATCTTGTGCTCTTCGTAGAGGGACTGGCAGATGGTCAAGGTGTCTTCGGCGGTGTAGCCAAAGAGGCGGCTCGCTTCGATCTGAATGTCCGCGAGCGAATAGGCCTTGGGCTGCAGGGCCTTCTTGCGCTTTGTTTCTGCGGACAAGACGGTCGCGGTCTTCTCCGTGGAGAGCTTTTCAATGAGGGCCTTTCCGACGGCGAGGTCAATGAGAAGCTTGCCTTCTTCGTCCATCCCTTTTTGGTTCTCGCGGGGCTTCCACTTCGCGGTGAAGGTCTTTTCCTGCGCGGAAAGCGTTGCCGAAATCGTGAGGTAGGGCTGGGGCTTGAAGTTTCTCACGGCATAGTCGCGGCGCGCGACCATGGTGAGGGTGGGGGTCTGGACGCGCCCCACGGCGATGAGCTCGCCCCGGCCGAACTGCGGCTGGTTAAAGAGCGTGTAGGCGCGCGAAAGGTTCATGCCGAGAAGCCAGTCCGCGCGAGACCGCCCGCGGGCGGCGTCGCGCATGCCGGCGTAGTCAGCGTTCACTTTGAGGGCCTTCAGGCCCTTTTGAATGGAGGCGGGGTCGACGGCTGACACCCAGAAGCGCGCCACGGGCCGAGTTGCGTGAAAGTGTTCGATCACTTCGTCCACCAAAAGCTGCCCCTCGCGGTCCGGGTCGCCTGCGTTCACGAGCGATTCGGCGCGCGAGATGAGGCCGCCGATGGCGGCGAGCTGGCGCTTTACGCCCGCGTCGTTACGGGGCGAGACGATCCATTCGTCGGGAAAGATGGGAAGATCCTGAATGCGCCAGATCTTTTTTCCCTTCTTCGTGCGGGGGATGGCGTCGGAAAGGTAGTCGTCGGGCTCGGCCTGCTCGAGCAAATGGCCGAAGCACCACGTGACGATGTTGTCGTTCTGGCAGATGATCGAGACGCCGTCGCGGCGAACGACGCCCAGCTCTTCGGCGATCGCCTTGGCGACCGACGGTTTTTCAGCGATGAAAAGACGCATGGGGCTATCCGTGGCAGCAGCAGGGGCGGGGCGCGTCGGCGGACGCTTCGGCCGCGGACGTCATGGAGCAGTTGGGGGTGAGGCCGCGGCGCGCGAGATAGTCCGTTCCCCAGACGTACATGCTTTCCAGAATCGGCCGGATGCTCTGCCCCAGGGGCGTGAGCGAATACTCCACCTTGGGCGGCACGACGGGGTAGACCTTGCGCGCGACAAGGCCGTCCTGCTCCAGTTCCCGAAGCTGGTGCGTGAGCATCTTGGGTGTTGCCGCCGTGACGATCTTCTTTAATTCCGAAAACCGCAGCGTCCCTTCGGTGAGATGCCAGAGGATGAGGGTCTTGTACTTGCCGCCGATCAAGGCAAGCGTCGCCTCCACCGGGCAGTTCACGCCGGGGGCGGATGTTTCGTGAGGCTGATTCATGGTTGGAATGCTGTTCATGGTATCTAAAATGATACCTGATATTGTTTTTGACCGTTCTTGTCAAAAGGATTCTAACGAATTAGAGTGGCTCCATTCAAAATTGAGCAATGGAAACTTTTCATGAAGGAAGTGCGCTTTGACATCACCGGCATGAGCTGCGCCGCGTGTTCGGCGAGGGTCGAAAAGGCCGCCCGAGGGACGGCGGGCGTTTCTGACGCCTCGGTGAACCTTTTGAAGAACACCCTGGTCTGCACCTGCGCCGAGGGCGAGGATGAGGCTCGGGTGACGGACGCCGTGGCCCGCGCGGTGGACGCCGCAGGCTACGGGGCCGCGGTGCATGTGGACACGCCGGCCGCGAAAAAGAAGATGGCCGGAAAAAATGAGGCGGAAGTGAAGGCGGCTCAAGAAGAGCATGCCTTGAAGGTGCGGCTTTATTCGTCGATCGTCTTCTGCCTCGTGCTTTTTGTAGTGGCGATGGGGCCCATGGCTGGGCTGACGATCCCGTGCATTGATCCCGCGAAGAATCCGGCGGGGATGGGGCTCACGCAGCTTCTGCTTGCCGCGCCCGTCATTTTTCTTAATCGCAAGTTCTTTGTGAATGGCGTGAAGGGTCTTCTTCACGGCGCGCCCAACATGGACACGCTCGTGGCGATCGGTTCGGGGGCGTCGTTTGTGTTCGGGATCTTTGCGCTCTATCGCATGATTGCAGAGATTACCGGGGGCGACTTCGCCGCTGCGCAGCATTACGCCGCCAACCTCTACTTTGACTCCTCGGCGATGATCCTCACCCTCATCACGGTGGGCAAATACTTTGAGGCGAGAGCGAAAGGAAAGACTACGCAGGCCATCACGAGCCTCATGAAGCTCGTGCCCGACACCGCCGTGCGCCTTGCGGACGCCGGAGTCGAAGAAACGGTGGCGGCTGCTGACTTGCGCGCAGGCGACCGGATCGTCCTTCGCACGGGCGAGCGCATCGCCGTGGACGGTGAAATTGTCGAAGGCGCGGGCACGGTGGATGAGTCCGCCATGACGGGCGAAAGCCTTCCGGTCGCAAAGCGTGTCGGAGACAAGGTCTCGGGGGCGACGCTGGTCACGTCGGGACACTTCGTGATGAAGGCGACGAAGGTGGGGGACGACACGGCGCTTGCGCAGATCATTCGCTTGGTGGACGAGGCGACTTCTGGGAAAGCGCCGGTGTCCCGTCTGGCGGATCGGGTGAGCGCCGTCTTCGTTCCGGTGGTGATCACGATAGCCGTCGTGGCGGCCGTGACGTGGCTCCTTCTCGGGTACACGTGGGAGTTTGCGGCGACGACGGCGGTGAGCGTTCTCGTCATCTCCTGCCCCTGCGCGCTGGGGCTTGCGACCCCGACCGCCATCATGACGGGCACCGGCGCGGGCGCTCGCTTCGGGCTTCTTTTCAAGTCAGCCGCCGCCTTGGAAAAGGCGAAGTCCGTGACGACCGTGGTGCTGGACAAGACGGGCACGGTGACCGAAGGCCGGCCCGAAGTGACGGACGTGGTGACATTCGGCGACTTGGACCGAAAGGCGCTTCTTGCGGCGGCGGGCGCCGTGGAGAAGCTGAGCGAGCATCCGCTTGCAAAGGCTGTTGTGCGTCAGGCTGAAGCCGACGGCATCGCCTTGGGCGCCGCAAAGGAATTTCTGCAGACGCCGGGACGCGTTGAAGCCGTGGCGGACGGGCGCCGGGTGGCGGTGGGGAACGTCACGATCCTCAAGCCAGAGGAGGACGGCGAGGCGATGAAGGCGATCGAAGCCTTTGGCGACGCAGGAAAGACCGCTTTGGCGGTGAGAATCGACGGCGTGACGGCGGGCGTCATTGCTTTGGCCGACCGCGTGAAGTCCGACAGCCGCGAGGCGGTGCAGGCGTTTTTGGCGCGCGGCCTCAAGGTGCGGATCGTTACGGGCGACAATGCGCGCGCGGCTAAAGCCGTGGCAGCGGCCGTTGGGCTGCCGGCGGACGCGGTGACCGCCGGGGTGCTTCCGAGCGACAAGGAGAAGATCATCCGTTCGCTTCAGGCCGCGGGCGAATCCGTGATGATGGTGGGTGACGGCATCAATGATGCTCCAGCACTCACCCGCGCGGACATCGGCTGCGCGATTGGCGCCGGGACCGACGTTGCCGTGGAGTCGGCGGACGTGGTGTTGGTGAAGAGCCGGTTGTCGGATGCGGTGGCCGCGGTGGACCTCTCCCGCGACACGATGCGCATCATTGCGCAGAACCTATTCTGGGCCTTTTTCTACAACGCGGTGGGCATCCCCTTGGCGGCGGGCGTCTTCTACCCCGTCTTTGGCTGGCTGCTAGTTCCGATGGTGGGGGCGGCGGCGATGAGCATGAGCTCCGTGTCGGTCGTGACGAACGCGCTGCGGCTGCGAAGCTGGCGGCCTGCCTTCTGGCCTGAGGCGTCCGAGCCGCACCAGGCGCAGGCGGTCTGTTGCGCAGCGGCGTCCGAGGCGGCAGAGCAGCCTGAGTGGGTGCTGCGCGTTGAGGGCATGATGTGCGGCCATTGCACGGCGCGTGTGGAAAAAGCGCTGAAGGCGGTGCCGGGCGTCGTGACCGCAGCGGCCGACGTGAAGGAAAAGATTGCCCGCGTGACGGGCGAGGGACTCGAGGCGGTCGCCTTGGAAAAGGCCGTGACGGACGCGGGCTATGAGGTTTTGTCGGTGACGCCGTCCCAGGCGTCGCCAGTTTCAGCAAAGGAGAAAGCAGCCATGATGACGATTGTCTTGACCGTGGAAGGAATGATGTGCGGGCACTGCCAGGCGCATGTGGAGAAGGCGCTGAAGGCGGTGCCGGGCGTCTCGTCCGTGACGGTGGAATTAAAGCCGGGCCGGGCGACGGTGACGGGAGACGCGGAGGCGGCTGCCTTGGTGAAGGCCGTGACCGACGCGGGCTACAAGGCGGCGGTCGCGTAAGCGATTTTGGGCTTCGCACCAGCAAAAAGGGCGCCCTTTGCGGACGCCCTTTTTGCTGCGCGGAACTTTTTGTCAGTCCAGAAGCTGGCGGAAGAGATCTGGGCGCGGCAGGGCGCTCGGCTCTTCGGAATTTCTCAGCCACTGGTGCGCGCGGTCCAGCGCCTTGAGGGAGACGCGCATCTTGCCGTTTTCGACGACGACCGTGCCGTTCTTTCGGAAACTCGCCATGCAGCGCTCCATCGCCGCCGAAGAGCAGTTGATGACATAGCGCAGCGCATCGCCGCGCAAGGTCTGCGGCATCTCCACCCACATCGTGTCGCCTTCGGTGACCCGGTGCCCGAAGCACGCAGCCCAGCTCATGAAGAAGACGAGGACGCGCTCGTCAATGTCCAAAAGCGTTTCCGCCGCAAAGCCCATGCGGTCCGAGAGGTTCGCAAGCTCAAACTGCGTGCAGAGGATCTGCATGATCTCATGGCTTTTCTTTGCAAGACTCATGATGAGGTCCTGCGGCACGGAGATCACGACGGAGGGGACGAGCGCAAAGTAGCGGCCGAGACAGGGGCGGTGCGTGAAGAAATTGAGGTTGCCGCAGGCGAGGCGCCCAGGCAATGAGATCGCCACCGAGAGGCGGCTTTGAGAGAAGGGAGAGCCCACGCAGCGCGCCGTGATGCCGGACTTGACGAGCACGAGCTGATCCACGCGGTCGCTGTTGCCCAGCACCGGATCCTGCACGCCGAGCGTTTTTTCCGTGCCCCAGCGTTCAATGAGAGAGCGAATCTGCGGATGCAGCGACGGATGAATCCAGGGAAAGACCGGAAAGTCCGGGCCGATGTCCCCCTGCCAGGAAGCCTGGCGGCCGTTTTCAATCTCGTCGAACCAGTGAACGGATGGTGCGCGCATGTCTTGGTTGTCTCCACTCTCTTTCGGCGCCGGGCGTCTTCGGATTGATGGATTCCGAATGACCATTCGTTGAGCTCAGGGAACCGGCGCGAATCTTCTATTTTTATTCGCAGGGAGAATAAAAGAACGCTCAAAGCGTGTCAATGCAGCGCTGAGAAAAGAAATGCAAACTTTTCAGAGGCGGGTTGCGCAAGGTCAGCCGGCGTCAGCACCGTGATGCCCAGACGTCGAAGCTTTCGCCCCGCCTTGAGGACCTTCTTGTCTTTGGTGACGAGAAGATCGGCCGTAAGGCATTTTGCGAGCTGCAGAAATTTCACGTCGTCGGGGTCGCGGCAGAAGACCGCAGGCGGGGTTTCGGGAGGCGTGACGCTCATGGACGCCTCGTGCCAGCGGCGCAGGATATTGCACTGCGCGTCGAGGGGGAGCGAAAAGTGCGACCGGCGCAGCACGTCGGCGAATTCGTCCGTGGTGTCGTCAGTGCGAGCGGCCCAGAAGCGGCGAGCGTCAAGCGCCGCTTTCAGGGGGCGGGCAACGGGATCGTCCCAGTAGAAGACGTCCAGAAGCACGTTGGTGTCCAGAACGACGACGGGCTTCTGGCGGGCGCCGGGCTTCTGGACGTCTTTTGTGAAGCGGGCGATCGCTTCGGCGTCGGGGGCTTCGCGGCGCAGGGCGGTCAGAAAGCCGGCAGTGGGAAGCGACGCAAAGAGCTTCGGATCGGTCATCAGGCGAGGCCTTCCAGCAATCGGTCGGGGCGGCCTTCGGCCAAGGCGTCCTGCGCGGCGGCTGCGGCATGACGGACTTCAGTTTCTGAAAGCGCGCCCGTGAGTTCGGTCTCCCGGAGCGCGGCTTCGGAAAGAAGCGGGGCGTCCTTTTTGTCCGCCGCCTTGCGCTTGGCGTAGGTCACGAGCGACAGGGCGCGCTCGCGCTTGGCGGTGGAGACGCCGGCTTCTTCAAAGAGAAGCTTTGACGCGAAAAGAAGGGCCTTCAGGGAGCCCGCTTGAGCGGCGATCACGGACCACTTCAAGGCCTGCGCCGGGGATTTTTTGACGCCGCGGCCCGCCCAGTAGAAGAAGGCGAGGGCCAATTGCGCGTCGGAGAGCCCGGCGCGAGCGGCTTCCGCGCACCAGCGGAAGGCTTCGTCGTTGTCCTTTTGCGGATTGTCGGGGCGAAGGTTGAGAAGCGCGAGTTCATAGGCCGCCGGGGCGCACCCCTTCATGGCGGCGCGCTTGTAGCGCTGCTGCGCCTGCTTCAGGTCGGGCGCCGTGCCGCGGCCTTCGGCGTACGCCTTGGCGGATTCGTACTCAGCCTCGGTATGTCCTTGAGCGGCGGCGAGCCGAAACCACGTGAGCGCCTCTTTTTCGGAGGGCGCGACGCCAAAGCCCCAGAGAAAGCAGCGCGCAAGGTCGTACTGCGCGTCGCGGCAGCCCATCACCGCCGCCGAGCGAAAGAGCTCCGCGGCCTTGGCCGGATCGGGACGAATGCCCTGGCCGCGGGCGATGAGGACTCCGAGCAGATGGCGGCTTGCCAAGTGCTCCTTTTCGGCCGCCTTCTTGAGCCACTTCACGGCCGTGCGGTTGTCCGCTGAGAGCGTCGCGCCTGCGGCGAGCGCCCGGGCGAGCTCGTACTGCGCCTGAGGGCTTCCTTCCGCGGCTTCGCGGGCCCACTGGCTGATTTCCTTTTCTTCGGGAGCCACGGGCGCCGTGCCGTTCAAGAGCGCGAGCACGCCTGTCGTGCGGCCGCTCTCGGCAGACGCTCGCTTCGGAAGCTCGAATCGCAGATCAACGTTGGCGCGCATGGCGGCTTACGGGTTCTGCAGGATGAGCGCCGTGTCCGGCAGAGGCTCGATCCCCGTGAGGTGCCGAAAGAGTACGAGCGTGAGCGCGAGCGCCACGTAGGCCACCCAGCCAAAGGCGCCCATCATGATGGCCCGGCCGAAGAACTTTCCTTCGTAGTCGATGCGGTTGCGGCGCACGTAGAGAATCTGGCGGATGCCAAGCGACAGCGACCAGGAGATCCAGAAGCCCACAAAGAGCGCGATCATGAGGTAGCGACAGATCGGAATGTCGCGAATGACGGGCTCGATCAGGGTATAGCCCAAGAAGGTGAAGAAGCTCACGCGCACCCAGCCCATGCTTCGGGCGGCGAGTTCGTCTTCGCCGAGCTCCTTCCAGTTGAGGCCCTGCAGAAAGCCGCCGAACATCGGCGTGAAGAGAAGCGTCAGGATGACGCAGACCGTGGGGTTGTAAAGGCGCGGCGTCGCAGGCGCGGCGGCCGTCGCTTGATTGTGTTCAGGCATGAGCGGGGCTGGGGGTGAATGATTCCTGCGCGCATTGTAGAGAAGGACGGTTGAAAAAGGCGCCGGGGACTTTGCCTCCGTCAGAACAGGCATCGGCAGTGTCTGAGAGAAGAGTGCTCTTGCTGGAAAATTTCAATTTTCACCGGAAAAGATCGGCGTTTTTCCGTGCATATAATATACTTGCATAACGATTTGAGGCTGTAAGCAAAGGAGATGTGGTGGAATGTCTAGAGTCATAGGCATTGGTGTGCAAGATTTTGAAACTATCCGCAAAAACAATTATTTTTATGTAGATAAAACGGATTTCATTCGCGAATGGTGGAAGACGACTGGTGCGACGGTCACGCTGATTGCGCGACCGCGGCGCTTTGGCAAGACGCTCACCATGAATACCGTGAATCGTTTTTTTTCCAATGAGTTTTCTGATCAGGAAGCGCTGTTTTCTGGTTTGACAGTTTGGAAAGACGAGACCATGCGTGCGGAGGCTGGACGTCATCCGGTGATCAGCATGACATGGTCTGGTATCAAGGGGAGCGAATATTGTGAGGTTCGTGAAGATATCATCGAGAACATCCGATCGATGTATGACAAATATCGATGGTTGGCTGAAAGTCCGAACATAGACGCGCCAACGAGTCATCAGATCGCCGATTTTTCAACGAAATCGTTGAGTGATTCCGAGGTTGTTGCTTCTCTTCGCGTTTTGTGCCAGGCATTGCATCAACATTACGGCGTAAAGTAAGCTCCTCATAACCCACCCCCGGTCCCCTTCCGGCTTGATCTATGTCAACA
>CAVJBF010000019.1:0-33706 GCA_963647785.1 Acutalibacteraceae bacterium | reverse complement strand
CGGCAAAGGTCATCAAGCGCATTGGCTATGGCTTCCAGGATTTCGAGTACTTCGCCCTTAAGCTCAAAAGCGCTTTTCCTGGCAGACGGTTCAAGCTGGGTTTGCAGGGGTTCAACCCTGCTTGGAAGCTCTATTGGAACGACTCAGTAGAAACCCTGAAGGTTCCCATAAAAAAAATGAAGGGCCTAAAAATTATAGGAAATCCTGAAGTTCGGATCGGCATTCTGTATAGAAGCCCACGGGGTTTATTAAAATTACAATGATATACTAGGGTAGTTCCAGGTATTTTTGTAATCAGCTTTCATATTGAATGTAGCGTATTGTCAATACACTTGAATTTGCTCAAGTCTAGACGTTCCGATGTTGCTTATCTATTGATATATCGACCAAAAATGCGCTAAAATAAACAATCAATGCGGCTTTGCCTTATATTTCAGGTGCGTACGCCCTGCGACGGGGCTTTACGCCGCGATTGGTAAAATTGTTATCTTCACTGATTTGTGCTAAAGGCTACGGTTTCAGGAATTTTTCCTGAGACATTTTCTCAATCTGGAGAGGCGCCGGCTTTGTTGCTGTGCTTGACAATGACGCCTACGTTGACAAGTCAGAACCGATTGTCGTTATGAACAGAGCCGGCTTGGTTCGGCGAAGAATGGAAAGAACTCAGATTTGAGAGACATGGCATAGAGTCTTTACGGTTGAAGAAAAAGTCTTTTCTGGGATGGCGAGGATAAGCAGATGACTGAAGTTTTGGCAACAGCAGACGTTGAAGCACTTCCTTGGAGTGAGGCGATGTTTGATGCGCTTCGTGACGAGGGGCGAATCTATGTGGACAAGACTGGTCAGATCGCGTCGCTTGCTCGTCAGAAGAGTTTTTTCTGTTTGACGCGTCCCCGCCGCTTTGGAAAAAGCCTGTTGGTGAGCACGTTGGAATCGTTGTTCGCTTTCGGGCTTCGTGACTTTAAGGGACTTGCAATTGAAAAGAGCTGGACTGATCGAACTTATCCGGTGGTTCATCTTGATTTTTCAAGACTCAGAGATGTCGAGACGGCAGAGGAGTTTGATCGGCGATTTGAAGACTGCCTTTTGGGGGAGTTTGTTCGCGTGGGTTTCAATTACGACGCGAGCAACGTGCTTCGCTTTGAATCGCAGCTGCGAAATTGGCTGAGGTCGCTTCCTGTCAAGAGTCTGGTGATTCTGGTGGATGAGTACGATGCGCCGCTGGTGGCGACATTGGATCGATCGAGGCTGTTTACTACGATTCTTAATCGCTGTCAGTCGTTTTACTCCTTGCTCAAGGAGGTGAGCGGGAGGCTTCGCTTTTTGTTTCTGACGGGCGTAACAAAGTTTCAGAACACGGATCTTTTTTCTACCGGCAATTTCATCACAGACATTTCTTTTGACCCAGCTTACGGGACGTTGTTGGGGTGGTCGAAAGATGAGATAGAGACGTATTTCGGCCGTTATCTTGATCAGGCGCAAAAGGCGCTGAATCTGAGTCGGGAGTCTCTGTTAAAGAAGCTGGAATGGTGGTACGACGGTTATGTTTTTGAAGAAACGGGGCGGCAGCGGGTGTTCAATCCGTGGTCAGTGCTGAGTTTTTTCAGGGCGCAGAAGTTTTGCTTCGAGAATTACTGGTACACGAGCAGCGGTCAGCCGCTGCTTTTGCGAAAGTATGTAGAGTCCCATTCTTTGGGGCAGACCATGGATTATTGGTCGCCTGTTCCCGTGCTTTTGTCGGATCTCAAAGAGCCGCAAAGCTTGGCTACGATGACGCCGGTCATTTTGCTGGCGCAGGCGGGCTATCTCACCATACGATCCGTGACGGAAAACGGCGTGTGTTATTTGGGATACCCCAATGAAGAGGTGGCGCAGTCGCTGGCCCGGCTCATTGCTGATATTTCTTTGAAAAATTCGGCGGGTGTTATTGGCGACATGGCGGGACTGCCCGCAAAACTGGCATCGGGGACGCTTGACGACGTAGTGACACTATTTAATGCGGCGTTCACAAACTTAAACTACAAATCGTTTCCTGTTGAGAATGAGGCCGACTGCCGGGCCATTTTGCAGACGTTGCTGATGGGAGCAAGCCTCATGCCGGTGGTGGAGGTGCACAACTCGCTGGGATGCAGTGACCTCGAAGTGGAGGCGGGACAGCGGCACTGGGTGTTTGAGTTCAAATATCAGAGGTCGCAGCGTTCTGGGCAGGGTGAGAAGAAGGCAGTGAGCAAGCTGCTCGAAAAGGCGCAAGAGCAGGTAGTTTCGCGTCGTTATGGGGAGGGGGCGCTCTCCGGGAAGCGACTCATGAGAGCTGTACTGGTTTTCTCTCGGCGCGAAAGAAGGTTGGTTGCTTGGCGCCTGTTGGATTGAAAAACGCCGGCGTCCGAAGGCGCCGGCGGCTGGGAATTTTCTGATCAGACGATCAATTCATCCACTGCTTTTCGATCTTCGCGAGCTCGCCGCGACGGGTGAGGAGATCCCACGCGAAATTCATGGCGCGCGTGTAGTCCGCGTCGTCCGTGGGCATTAGAAAGCCCATGTAGCTCACCGGCGTGAGCGGCTTGTCGAGGAACGCGGCGTAGAGCTGCTTCGGGAACTTTTTCGCGTAGAGCTTGGCTTCAGCGTTTTCCGTGATCATCACGTCCCCCTTGCCGGCGGCGATAAGTTCAGGGATTTCGTAGTTCTTGTCGTGCGTTGAGACCTTGGCTTTCGTGAGGTGCTCCAGAACGAACTTCTCGTTCGTGCCGCCCGGGTTCTTGATGACGCGCACGTTCGGCTGGTTGAGGTCGTTCACGCTCTTGAACTTGTTCTTGTACTTGATGTTGACAAGGGCCACCTTGCCAAAGGGAGCATAGGCGGGCAGAAAGTCCGCAAAGAGAATGCGGGTTGTGTTGCGGGTGATGCCGCCCACGCAGACGTCAAACTTGTTGGCAAGCAGGTCGTCCTTCATCGTCTTCCACGACGTTTGCACGAACTCCACCTTCCAGCCGAACTGGGCGGCCAGCGCCTTCACGACGTCAATGTCGTGGCCGGCGAACGTGTCGCCTTCCTTCATGGCAAAGGGGCGATAGTCACCGGGCGTGCCGACGCGAAGGACGTTGGACTGTTGGATGGCGTCGAGGCGGGCGCCCGCCTCAACGGGGGCGGCGAGGCTGAGCATCGCGGCTGCGGCACAGCCGATGGCGGCGAGAGTGGATGTCTTCATGGTTGCGGGGCGCGGCGCAGGCGGGACTCCTGCGCGAGGCGCTTAAAAATGGTTTTTATGGAGGACGGCCGGGCGCGGTTTGTCCGAAAGTCCGAAAAAAGTGTAGTCCGTGCGGCGAGTGAGCTTCTGCGGTGTTTTTTGTAGGTCGAGGGCTGTTTTTGTCGGGCTTTCAGCGGAAAACGGTTGGCGGTGTGAAAAGTCAGATAAAAAATAGACCAGCAAAAAGTCGAAAGATTGAAAAGAACATGCTAAATTAACAATTCACCATTGTGAGAAATATTTCCTCGCCCTGAGCCGGGTGGCTTCACCGCTAAAAGACTGTCGGGCCCGCCATGAATCGATTTGACTATCGCTTGATTCGCCAGTA
Source organism: Acutalibacteraceae bacterium (assembly GCA_963647785.1). Classification (GTDB taxonomy): domain Bacteria; phylum Pseudomonadota; class Gammaproteobacteria; order Burkholderiales; family Burkholderiaceae_F; genus Duodenibacillus. The sequence continues at coordinate 30,134 of CAVJBF010000019.1, read as the reverse complement.
TCTGATGTTCTCCATCCTCGCTGAGGAGAAGAGCTTTTCGCGCGCTGCAAAGCGCCTTTTCATGACGCAGTCGCCGTTGATCGCGCAGATCAACGAGCTTGAGGATCGCCTGCACGTGAAGCTCATCGAGCGGTCGCCTCGCGGCGTCTCGGTGACGCCCGTGGGGGAGAGCCTGCTTCCGGCCATTCGCAAGTTCGTGGCGCACGCTGAAACGATTGACCATTCGCTGCGCATGGTGCGAGAGGAGACGCGCGAGTTCATTACGATCGGCGCCGTGAACGAAGCGATGGTGTCCATCATCCCGCCTTTTTTGAAGAAGCTGCGAGAAATATCGCCGGAGACGGCGGTCTATACGAAGGAAATCCTCTCGAGCGACGCAGAAGAGAAGCTCCTTTGGCAGGAGATTGATCTTGCGATTAGCTACAAGTCGGACTACACGTCGCCTGACGTCGCCTGCAAGGTGCTTCGGCAGATGCGTCCCATGGTGGCGGTGTCCGAATTGAATCCGCTCTCCTCCCGAGAGTCGCTGGCGTGGACAGACTTGATTGATGTGCCGATGATCGTGCTTCACCGCGAGACGAGCCCCTGCTACTGGGATCAGGTGATGGAGTGCTGCCGCCGCAACGGTCTGGAGCCCCGCGTGCAGCACGAAGTGGAGACGACGGCCCTGAAGATTTGCTACGTGAGCTGCAATCAGGGCGTGGCGATCATTCCCGAGCCCGTGAAGGCGGTGATTCCGCCCAACGTGCGCGTGCTGCCGCTGCGCGACACCGGCGAAGAGCTCCGCCTTTACGCCGCCTGGCATGGCAAGACGTGGGTGGACGAGCATGAGGAGCTTTTCAAGTCGCTTGCGTGGAAGCTCTTGAGCTACCCCCTTTATCTTGAGCCTGAAGCCGCCAAGTAAGACTGGCGGGCGGCGTGCCAGGACCGTAATGCCGGCTGTTTTGTTTTTTCGCTCGGCGCAATGACATTTCCTTTTTGCATCATGAAGAAGCAGAAGATACTGGTCGTGGACGATTCCGAGATGAATCGTGCGATTTTGATCGGCCTCATTGAGGGCGACTACGACTTCGTGGAGGCCGGAAACGGCGCGGAGGCGCTGAAGATTCTGCGCGAGACGGACGACATCGACCTGATGCTTTTGGACATCATCATGCCGGTGACGGACGGCATCGGCCTTCTGGAGCTGATGAAGGAGAACGGCCTCATTCATGCGGTGCCGGTCATCATCGTCTCAGCGGAGAACTCCGCCTTCGTGATGCATCAGGCCTACAAGCTCGGGGCCATCGACTACATCAGCCGCCCCTTTGACACGTTGGTCGTGCAGCGGCGCGTGCGCAACACCCTGATGCTTTACGCCAAGCAAGAAGCGCTCATCGCGGGCGTGCGGCAGGTGGTGGACGATCAGGCGCACTATCGCACGGCGATTCTGCGGGCGACGAGTCTCATGGCGGAGCGCTTCATTCCGGCCGCCACGCGCCGCGCCCGCATCGTGCGGCGGCTGATGCCGGCGCTGCTGCGCGCCTGGAAATCCGAGGACGCTTCGGTCGCGGTGCTGGAGCGAGAGGCGGAGGTCGCTGCAACGGCGGGAGCGCTCGCGGAGCTCGCCTGCCGCGATGCAGCAGAAGGCCGGAAGGCGGAGGCCGCTCTTTTCCTGAAGGCTTTGGCGACGATTGCGCCGCCTGACGGTGACGAGCTCTTTAACCAGCTTGAAGCCGCAGTGAAGACGCTCTCGGGGCTGGAAGCGCCTCAGGACGCGACGCTTCAGGCCTTGAGGCTTGCGGACGCCTATGCCGTCGCCTCCGAAACCCAGCCGCAGCGCGCCGCGCAACAGGCCGCAGCGGAAAGTTCGGGGTGCGACAAGACATTGCGTGCGGTTTTTTCTAAAATGACAGGCGAATTGTCATCCGCGGAGGTCGAAGCGCCGGTTTCTGCCACGGACGGCGACGCCGATGAAGCTCGTCGGTGCGCCGAAGAATTTTTGACGACCCTTTTTGCAGGGGGCCCGGCGCGGCAGGGCGCAAGCCTTGGTCCTGCAACGGACGAAGAGAAGAGAAAATAAAAATGACGCTTGAAGACATGTACAAAAAACTGGGCGGCGACTATGACGACGTGCGTCTTCGCATTCCGAGCGAAGCGCTCATCCGTCGTTTTGCCGTGAAGTTTCTCACCGACACGACGTTCAAGGACTTGAGTGAAGCCGTGGCGGCGAAGGATTGGGAAAAGGCCTTCCGTGCGGCGCACACCATGAAGGGCGTGGCGCTCAATCTGGGCTTTGGCACCCTCTGCACGGCTTCGAGCGCGCTGACCGAAGCGCTCCGCGGCCGCGAGCCCCTCACTGACATGGCGCTTTACGATGCGGTGAAGGCTTCTTATGACGAAGCGGTGGAAGTGATCAAGGCGCTCTAATCGATGGAATTCAGGCTTTGCGCTCGCTGCGCGCAACAAAAAACGGGCGGCAGCCGCTGAGGACTGCACGCCCGTTTTTTTGCGCTTGCGTCGCTTCAGGCGGATTTGCCCGCGAGACGGGCGAGCACCGCAATGAGATTGGCGGCGTTGAAGGGCTTGGCGATATGAGCGTTCATGCCGGCGTCCTGCGTTGCCTTCACGTCGTCAGCAAAGACGTTGGCCGTCATGGCGACAATGGGAATTGTTGCGGCGTCTGGGCGCGACATCGCGCGGATCGCCCGGGTGGCTTCAAGCCCCGTGAGCTTGGGCATCATGAGGTCCATGAGGATGATGTCAAATCGGCCCGGCGCGTTCTTCTGAAAAGCGTCTACGGCGGCTTCGCCGTCAGCTACGGCGGACACCTCGGCCCCGGATTCCGTGAGGGTGAGCACGGCGATTTCTCGGTTCAATTCATTGTCTTCAGCGAGAAGCACCTTGAGCCCGGCAAGGTCGGAGGCGATGCGGTTTTCGGAGGCTGTCGCCTCGACGCGTTTTTCCGCCGGCGTTTCGGAGATCCGCATAGGAATGCGAATCACGAAGGTGGTGCCTACGTTCTGGCGGCTTGTAAAGGCGATGGTGCCGCCCAGCTGCTCCACGATGCGCTGTGCGATCGCCAGCCCGAGTCCCGTGCCGGCGTACTGCGAGCGGGCTGACTCGTATTCCTGCGCAAAAGGAGTGAACGCCTGCTTCTGGAACGCTTCGCTCATGCCGATGCCGGTGTCGCGGCAGATGAATTCGTAGGTGGCGGCGCCTGCTTCCTCGGCGGGAATCTCGTTCACGGTGACGTCCACCGCGCCGCCTTCGCGGTTGTACTTCACGGCGTTCGTGATGATGTTCATGAGCACTCGCCTTAGCAGCGTCGGACAGCCCACGACGTCGTTGTGCGTCGTGTTCATCACGATGGAAAGGGCGATATGGCGGTTCTGGCTCAAAACGTCAAGGGTGGGACGCGTTTGAGCGCACAGATGCTCGAGATTGAAGGGCTTCACCTCAGCGGTCATGCGGCGGCTTTCGAGCTTGCTCAGGTCAAGCACGTCGTTGATGAGCTCAAGCAGAATGCGGGACGCATCACGGATGTGGCGGCGGCAGTGCTGCTGTTGCGCCGCGTCGTCGGGATGGCGTTCGGCAATTTCCAGCATCCCTAGAATGCCGTTGATCGGCGTGCGAATGTCGTGGCTCATGTGCCGAAGGAAGTTCGTCTTCGCGATGGAGGCAGCTTGTGCGTCGTGCGCGGCGTTGATGAGCTGCTTCTGATAGTTGAACTCGCGCTCTTTTTCGTCCGTGACGTCCAGAGCGAGCGTGAGGTACCGCGTCACGCGGCCGGTGTTGTCAAAGAACTGGCCTACGATGAGATCTCGCATCCAGCGGCGGCCGTCTGTGGGACCGTTCGTCTCAAAGATGAATTCAAGGTAGCCCGAGGGGCTCTTCGCGAGCCGGTCGGCGACGGTTTTGGAGTCGCGGAAGGCCAGGTAGGCAGCGCGTTGCTTTTCGTCCGGGATTTGAGTCGCTATGCGGGCGATGGCTTCGGTGTTTGACGTGCAGCCGGCAAGCAGCTTTTTGAGCCCCGGAGATCCGCGCAGCAGGGTGATGCGGTCGTCTTTGAGCGACACGAGCATGCAGTCGACGAAGACGGAGCTCACGGCCTGCACGGTGCGAAGCTGCTCGGCGATGGCGGCAGACTGCGTCTGCAGTGAATGCAGGCGCAGGAAAAGAACCCCCGCTTGCATGATGGCGTACACGAGCAGCATGAAGCCCGCAAAGTAGGCGCAGGGCATCAGCACGTTCTTTTGCGGCGAGAAGACGTAGACGTGCAGGTCTCGGGCGCGAGTCTGCGATCCGTACCAGGTGGAGCCGTCCATGTGTGCTTCCACGAGAGACGGTCGCACGTAATCGGCGTTCGTGAAGCTTAAAAGCGGGCATTCCTTCACGGGGTGGCCGAGCCACTCCTTCTTGTTCGTGTCAACGATCGTCTGGCCGTCCGTGATGAAGACGGCGCTTTCGAGAAGGAACGCATCATCGGGGAAAAGAATGTCGAGCGTGAAAAGGCCGCTTTTTCGCTCGTCAAAGTCGTTGGTCATCGCCGTGAGCAGAATCCCCGGCTGATCCAGCCGCACCACCGCCGCGTAGTCAAAGAGCGTGCCTTGGATCTTGACGCGGTCAAGACTGTTCTTTCGGGGAAAGCGCACAATGTCGCCAATGGCGCTTCTTTCGAGGAAGTTCTTCCAGTCGGCGTAGTGAATGCCCGCTTCAAAGACGGGCTTCATGTTCTCGTCAAGGAGCATGATCCCGTCGATGCGCATGTCGCGGCGGAAGCGGTTGATGACGAGATCGGTCGGCTCCTTCTCGTCCTGCATCTGGCGCGAGAGCTCCTTTGCCTTGTCCATGAGGCGCACGAGGCTGTTCACCTTGTCGGCGTCTTCAAAACGAAGCGAATAGAGGCTTCGCTCACGCACGCGGTGCAGCGTGCGCTGAATCGTTTCGTCAGCGTTGATGAGGCTCACCTGATAGACGGCCCAGAGGCCCGCGGCCAAAAGCGCGAGGCAGGCGAGGATCGGGTAGAGAAAGATCTCTTTGCCGAAGCGGTCTAAAAAACGGCGGGGCTTGTTTTCTTGGTCCATGGTGTCATTTCCTGAGGACGTCAGACGACGAGAGTTCGGCGTGGCCGTATTTTCTGAGGATGGCATCGATCGTTCCGTCCGCTTTGAGTTCTTTGAGGGTGGCGGAAAGCGCGCTGGGAAGTGCGGAGTCTGTCGTGAGCGAAAAGGCGACGGCGACGTTCACGGTCGCCAGGGGCTCGGCGAGAAAGCGCCAGCGCTGGGGCGCGGTGCTGGTAAAGAACTGCAGTGCGCTTTCGTGTCCCGCGGCGGCGTCCACGTAGCCAGATTCGAGGCTGTGGAAGATCTCAGTGATGAAGCCGAGGCTGTAGATCATCTTGGGTTTCACGACGCTCGGATCGCGCAAAAGAAGGTTTTCCGCCTTGCTGTCGTGCGTCGTGGCGACGAGCTTGTCAGCGAGGTCGTTCAAGGTTTTTATGGGGCCGTGGGCGGCGACGAGCACGACCTGCCGGCTTTCAAGGTAGGGATCGGTCCATTGGTAGTCGTTTTCGCGTCCATCCTTGGTGAAGACCGTCCAGACGCAGTCGATGCGCTTTTCTTTGAGGAGCTGCTTCTTTTCGTGCCAGTTGATGGGAATGAAGCGGGCGGTGCAGCCCAGTTTCCGGCAAGCGGCTTGGGCGATTTCCACGTCGATGCCTTCGAGCCGTCCGTTGTCGTTGTAGTAGACAAACGGAATGTAGTGCGTGTAGCCGATGTTGAGGACGCGCGGCACGACCGACGCGGCGGCGTCAGCAATCGCTGCGCTGACTGAAGTCGAAAGCGCGGCGAAGAGAGCGGCAAGCAGTGTCGTTCGGCGAAGCATTGGGCAAAGGGAATGGTCCAGACGTTTCGACCGGACGGATAATCGAAAACGTTGCAATTATGGCATGACGCTACGGGTTTTCACAGAGGAAAGGTCAGTTTTCATCGTTGAAGCAAAGGAAAAAACAGGAAAGTTCGCGTAAAATAAACAGGTTCTGGTTCTGAAAAATTTCAGGACCACTTTTTGTGTGGAACCTCTCGCCGAAGCCCTTTTTTGGAAGACAAACGGCGGACAGACTTTTTGCGCCCGCTGGCGGCGCCTCAAGGAAAGATGACAACCAGACGACTGCTTCTTGCAACGACGCTTGCCATTCCCGGCCTTTTCGGACCGGCGTCGGCGGGCTGGTTCTTGCACGCCGAGGATTTGCCGGTGTTGAAAATCGGCATTGACGGCGATTATCCGCCGTATTCCTTCATGAACGCGGATCGCTCGGCCTCGGGGCTTGATGTGGAGCTTGCGACGGAAGCCTGCCGTCGTTTGAAGCTGAAGCCGGAATTCGTGCCCATGGCATGGGATCAGAAGGCGGCGCTCTTTGCCGAGGGAAAGATTCACTGCATTTGGAGCAGCTTCACGATGACGGGGCGTGAGAAGGAGTACCTCTGGGTGCCGTACCTCTACAGCCGTCAGGTGATCGTGACACGGCGTGACAGCGGTATTCGCACCAAGTCAGACTTGGACGGTCGCGTGATGGCGGTGCAGTCAAGCACGCGGCCTGAGGCCTACATTCTGAAAAGCGAGCCGGGGGCGCCGGCGTTGTCCAATATGCTCACGTTCCCTACGATGTCGGAAGCCTTCGTGGCGTTGCGCCGGCGTCTGGCGGATGCGACGGCGGGGCACGAAGCGGTGATGAAGCGCTTCATTCAGGAAGTGCCGGGCGACTATCGTATCCTTGATGAGGCGCTCGTCGCCGTGCAGGTGGGCGTGGCTTTTCCGTTGAATTTTGGTGATCCGTCTTTGGTGACGCGCTTGAAGACGGTGATAGAGGCCATGACCCGCGAGGGATTCGTCGCGGCGGCTGCTGACCGCTGGGGCTTGGACGGAAAGCGCGTGGCCTTGAACGCCAAGAAGCGCTGAGACGTTTTTTCAGTGCCTTGGAAAAATCGCGCGGAGCGTTCTGAGAGCGTCCGCGCGATTTTCTTTTATGCCGAGGAATTAGCCGCCGCAGTGGTGCGCCGGCGCCTTGACGGCGTCCGCGCCGTCAGCGGGCGGCATCATCATGGGGCCGTTTTTCATCAAGCGGCCGTCGGGCATGCGATGGTAGCCCACGGGGATCGGATGCCCTTCGGGAATCACGAGGCCCGAGAGGTCCTGCGGCATGTCGCCGCAGTGATGGCCGCCCTCGGGCGAGGCCATGGCCTTCATGTCGTGGCCTTCATGATTCATCGGCATTGCATGGCCTTCATGAGCGCCGTGATTCATCGCGCCCATGTCGTGATTCATCATGTGGTGGCCTTCGCCCGGCGCGGGCTGCCAGCCGAACTGCATCGGATCGAACATGCCAAAGACCATGGCGGCGTGCGAGAGGATGAGGTAGGCCACCACGGCCGCCACGGCGGCGTGGCCCTTCTGAAGGGCGCTCTTCGCGCGGCCGACGAAGCCCGCTTCGAGAAGCCCTACGTAGAGGAAGGGAAGCCCCGCCGCCACATAGGCGACGGCAGCCGTCACGTCCACCCAGGTGCGCCAGTCCTTGACGCCCGCAAAGTAGGTGGCGGCGTAAAGCGAGAGCGCTGCGATGACGATGGCGGAGGCGTACGCGGAAAGCTTGTTGAAGGTCTTGAGCGCGCCGGCTTCGCGAGGCTTCAAGAGAAGAAGGATCTCGCTTACGACATAGCATTCGGCGAGAAACATCGGCACCGCCATGAAGAGGACAAGCAGGTGCCAGGAGCCCATCATGAGCTCCATGTAGTGAGTCATTCCCATTTGAGGAATCTCCGTAAAAAGCTGAATTGGTTTGAGACGGTCCCGCTGGCGGGATCGCCCGTGCGTGAGAAGGAGGACGCAAGTCCTCTGGCACCATCAGCTTCGGGGCGGAGGCGTGTCGATGAGGGAGGCGATGCCGGTGTCGGCGGGGCCGCGGCTTGTGACGGCTGTGCGGGGCGCAGGCAAAAGCAGTGAAAGGACTTCGCTCGCGGGCAGCCCCGGCGGCGTCACGCAACAGAGGTGAAAGTGGCCGCAGAGCGTTGCAGCGCCTTCGGCTGCGCAAAGAGGCGCTGAAGATGCGGCCGTTGTGTGACAAAGCGGCGCCGCAGCAGAGTCTGAGGCCGTCGTTTGGACCATCGCAGCCGCCATGGCCTGCTCTTCGTGCGCCGGACAGGCGAGCGCTTCGGGCGCCTGCGCAAAAAGCGCAGCCGCTGCCAGAAAGAGCATCAGCAACCGAACCAACACGAGCGCCACTCCGACGTTGAAAAAGAATGCGGGCATTCTAATGAGCGGGCTTGTCTGTTTCTTAAGGAAAAGCACTGGGGGCCAGATGGGTAGTGCACCGAAAGGAACCAAGGCCTGCGTTGAAAATCAGCAAACTTGGAGCGGCCTTCGCGAGTCCTTGTTTTTTCAGGAAAGACCTGCAACCACACTGAAAACGCATCGGCGTTTTGCTGATTTTCAGCGGACTTTGTCATTGTTTAGTCAATTCAGGGGCGGGAGAATTCTTCGCACCAGACGGAGGCGTGTTTCGCCGGTCTCTTCCCCATAAGTCCGGGGGCGGCGTCTTCGCAGTAAAGATATGAAGGGCGCTCTGGCCGCATGAAAGCGGCGAGAGAGGCGGCTCTCGGGAGAAAAGATCATGACGATGACGGCGGTTGGACACTGGCACACGGATGAATTCGTGATGCGCGGCCATGATCATCCGAGCGCCGCCGAGCTCCCTTTGGGCTGGACGCCCTTGAGAGCGTTGGGCGCCGCGGCCGCCCGTCAGGAGATGGGTGCTGACAGTGTGGAGTTTTCCGACTACTGTGAGCGCAACCGCGTCACTCCCGAGGAGGTGGATCGCATGATTCAGTGGCTGAGAGGGAGGGCGCTCTAACGCAACGATTTTTGTTTCCTAGCTGTATTTGTCTTCAGAGCTGACAACAGCTCTTGCGGCTCGCCTGCTTTTCCGACAGGCGGGCCTTTTTTTGCCTTTTCCCCGCCGGCCCGGTGAAGGTTCGCGAGCTTCCTGATGCACCGTTTTCTTGAAAGTTGATCGGCGGCGGCGTATTGTGCGCACTCCTTGTTCAAGATAACGGAATTTAATCTACTATGACAAACGTTGAGGCAGCGGTGGCGGCGAACGCGAAGCGCTTGCGGCGCGAGCGGCGCTTGACGCTTGAAGACGCCGCGCAGCGTTCGGGCATCTCGCGCAGCATGATTTCTCAGATCGAAAACGGCGCCGCCAATCCGACAGTGGCGCTTCTGGCAAATCTCGCGGCGGCTTATCGCGTGACGCTCATGGACTTCCTTGCTGAGGCCGAGGCGGACGTGAAGGTGGTGCGCGCCTCGGAGCTAATGCAGGAAGCCGGGTCGGACGAGACCGTGCGCTTTTATCCCATCTTTCCGTTTGATCCCGAAAAGCGCTTTGAGGTGTATCGAGGCGAAGCGGAGCCGGAGGCGCAGCGTCGGGCGAAGGGGCACTCGACGGGCAGCACGGAGTTTCTGATTCTCGTGGAAGGGACGCTTTCTGTGACGGCAGCGGGCGTTACGACGCTGCTCGAGGCCGGGGACTCCCTGCGGTTTGCGGCGACGGACGAACACGTCTACCGCAATCCTGGCAAGTCGCGGGCGGTTTTTCTTGGAATGGTGAGCTACGGCGTGCCGGAGCATCCTGAAGGAGTTCTTTGAAATGACGAGCGAAACCAAGGTGACGACCTCGTCGGAATTTTTCCGAGGCTTTCGAGCGGCGACGCCGATGATGATCGGATTCATTCCGATCGCACTCATTTTGGGCGCGACTGGGGCGCAGACGGGATTGTCGCCGCTTGCGATCGGCATGATGTGCGGCATCAACTTTGCCGGCGGCTCGGAATTCGCGGCGCTGTCCCTGTGGTCGGCAGTGCCGCCGGTGCTCGCCATCCTGTTGACGACGTGGCTCATCAACAGCCGTCACATCATGCTTTCAGCGGGCTTGACGCCCTATGTGACGCAACTCCCCTTGAGAAAGGCGCTCCCCGTTTTCTTCATCATGTGCGATGAGACATGGGCGCTGGCGATGCAGGACATCACGAAGCGTCGCAAGGCGGGGCTGAAGGACGCGGAGGCTTTTTCCTTCGCGTTTTACATGGGCGTTGGCTTGACGCTGTGGCTTAACTGGTGGGGTTGCGCTGCGATCGGCGCGGCGCTGGGATCGGGCTTCGGCGACCTTTCCGCGTGGGGGATCGGCATGGCCTTCCCCGTGATCTTCATTTCGATTCTCGCTTCCATGTGGCCGGGCGCGAAAAAATGCTTGCCGTGGGTGGTGAGCGCCGTGGCGGCGGGCTTGTCGTCGCTCGTCTGGTCTTCTGGCGTGAGCGTGGCTGTGGGGTCTCTGGCGGGGCTTGCTGCCGCCTGGCTTCTCATCATGGGAGAGAGCGACTATGTTTGAATTGAACTGGGTGGAGTTTCTCACGATCCTCGGCATGTGCGCGGCGACCTATTCGTCGCGACTTCTGGGGTACCTCTTTCTGAGAAGGCGCGTTCTGTCAGAGCAGACGAGAAAGCTCCTGGACTGCGCGCCGGGCTGCGTCATGGTGTCGGTGGTGGCCCCCGCCTTCATGACGACGAACCTTGCCGACCTCATCACGCTCGTCGTCGTTGTGATCGCAGCGCGGAAAGTGAATCTTGCGGTGCTTGTGGTAGTGGCGGTGGCTCTGAATGCCTTGCTGCGCCACGTGATGTAGAGCGCGACGGGCGCTGGGACAATCGGTTAAGGCGCTCAGCGGGAGGCGAAGCGATGGCTGGTAGTGCTTGTTGCCTCACGCCCGTAGAATTTTCGGTCCTTTTCTGAAAAAACAAGCACGGCTGGCCTTATTTTGACAGCGCTCACTTCGGAAGATCCATACTGTCGCGTCGCCATCTGCTGTTCAGCCTCTCGCAGACGGTGAGGTATGGACTGTCGTTTGCCTGCCCATTTCATTTCGAAGATCCAGCGCTGGTTTCCTGCTTCCGCTTCAAGGTCGCTTCGTCCCCAGGCGTTGTGCCGTTCTGCCACTACGCGCATGCCGGCGGCGGCAAGCATCATCTGCACGGCGTTTCGGGCGTCAGCTTCGCAGGAAATGCTCCAGCCCTGGTAAGACAGGCCGGCAATGACGGCATTGAGCGTCTGTACAAACTTCTCAAAGGATTCTTCAAGAAGAATTTTGGCCAGCGAAAAGGTTCTTGCGTAGGCCTCCAGATTGTCAGAGAACATGATCTCTGCGTAGAGCCGAGCCATGGACTGGCGCACTTCCTCGTTGGGGTATCCCAGTGTCGTCATCGACCCATCACTGTCTTTGATTGTGAGGTAGCCGGTTTGCGCGAGGAAAACTTGAGGCTTGAGTGAAGCCAGATCGGAGGCGTCTGACAGCCAGTCTGTGGGCACGACAGGTTCGGTTGCATACGCTGACGGCGAGTCCAGTCGACGGGCTCTCAAAAAGTTGATGAGAGCGGTGGGCTTTCCGGCGCTTTCGTACCAATAGTTCCTTAATCCCACGTCGGGACTGTACAGAAATTTCAGCACGGACCAAGGGGCATAAACATGTGTTTTTCCAAAAAGATCAAAACAAAACCCGTCGTACATGCGACGCATTTCTGCCATTAGCGCGGCGACGTCGGAAAACTCCGTCATCTCCGCGGCGGGTTTGAGAAAGTCGCCGAAGCATTGGGTGAGTTCTTCTTCCGTGTAGCCTAGAAGGCTGCCAAAACGGGGCAGCAGCGAAATGTCGGTAATGGGATTGAAGGCTGAGAAAATGCTGGTGTTTTCGATTTTTGTGATGCCGGTCATGAAGAGAAAGCGCAGGCAGCCCTCACACCCTTTGATGCTGGCGTAGAAGTTGCTCAAGACGTTGCGCACCTTGACAAACAAATCCGGCCGATCCAGACAGGCGGTGAGCGGCGCATCGTATTCATCGATCAAGAGCACCAGCGACGACGGTTCGCGCGTCTGCAGCCATTTGTCGATTTGAGCCACAAGCGATCCCGTTGTTTGGGTTCTGTGGAATCCGACTTGTTCCAGCTGATTGTTAAGGTGAGCTTCAAAGAGCTGCTGGAATTCTTCCAGCGTCTGAAAGTCTTTTGTGCGAGAAAAATCAAGGGTCGCAACGTCGTAGGTTTTGTCTTGCCAAAGCTTCTCTATGGCGAGATTGCGAAAATCCTTCAAGCCGTCCCGGAAAAGTGACTCGAAGGTTGAAATGAGAAGCGACTTGCCGAAACGTCGCGGGCGGGCCAGGAAAAACTTCTGCCGCTGGATGGCCAGCTCGAAAATTTGATCGGTCTTGTCCACATAGACGGAGCCGTCGTGGCGCAAAGTGCGGAAAGTTGAACGTCCGATGGGAAGTCGAGTCGTCAAGGTGCGGTAAGCAATGTCCGTCATGGCGGGGGTTCTCCGGAGGCCGCTGGTGTGCATGAAAACATGTTAGCGCAAAGCGAAAAGGCTACAAGCGGCGCCGGGAGGTTGAGGTCAAAAGCGACAGGTTCATTCCCGCTAAAATGCGTCTCAACCGATGCAATTTGATGCCGGGCGGCCGTGGTGAAACAAACGCGCCGCCCTTTTTCCGATGGATGCTCTCTTAAGAATCTTCAGCTGGCTGCCGCTTTCCGCGCTGCACCGCCTGGGCGCCTTTCTTGGCGTGCTAGCGTTCTGGTGCGGGCCCAAGTACCGCCGCAAGCTCCGCACGAACCTGCGGCGGGCGGGCTTGGACGAGGAGCGCGTAATGCCTCTGGCGGCTCGCCACGCCGGCATGCAGGCCATGGAGATCGCCTGGGTGTGGAAGCGCTCCAATGCCGACGTGATGGCGCACACGACGGAGGACGAAGCGGCGGTGAGGGCGGTCGCCGAGGCGGTGGCTGAAGGAAAGAGCCTCATCTTCATGACGCCGCACGTGGGCTGCTACGAGGCAAGCCCCGTCTGGGTGTATGAGAAGTGCCTGAAGCCTTTTGGCAAGGCTTTCACGGTGCTCTACCGCGAGCCCAAGCAGAAGTTCGTTCGCAAGACCGTCGCCGCCGGTCGCCTTCGGGAAGGGATGGATCCTGCGCCCGCGGACCTGTCGGGCGTGCGAAAGATCCTGCGCGCGATGAAGGCGGGCGGCGCGCTGGGCTGCCTGCCGGATCAGGTGCCGGGGCGCGGCGAGGGCGTCTGGGCGTCGTTTTTCGGGCGTCCTGCCTTCACGATGACCTTTCCCATGAAGATGGCGCGTCAGTTTGATGCCGCGCTCTTCATTGTCTGGACGGTGCGCCATCCGGGAAAAGGCTGGGAAGTGCATTTGAGGCGCTGGCATCTCCCGGAAGAAAAGAACGGCATTGAGGCGGACGTTGAGGCGATGAACCGCGAAATCGAGCGTGCTATTCTCGAGGCGCCCGAGCAGTACATCTGGAACTACAACCGCTACAAGCGCCCCAAGGGGGCGGCGGAGCCGCCGAAGGAGGCGACGTGAAAGCTCTGAACCGAATTCTCGCGCGCTTTTGGATCGGCGCAGTGAAGTCGCTCGTGCATGTGCCGCTTTCCGTGCGCCGGCAGATGGCCAAAGTTGTGGCGTGTCTTCTTTGGTGCGCGATCCCCGCGCGGCGACGCGTGACGCTGACGAACTTGCGGCTTTGCTTCCCGGAAAAAACGGAAGCCGAACGCCAGGCGATTGCCAAGTCCACCTATGTGCACTTGGCGCGCGCCGCGCTCGATCATGGCGTGCTCTGGGCAGGCACGGGCGAAGAAATTTCCCGGCTTGTGAAGTTCGAGGGGCTGGAAAACGTGACGACCGTTGAAGGCAACCGTCCGCTCATCATCGTGGCTCCGCATTTTGCGGGGCTCGACGCCGCCGGGATTGCCTTCAACCTTCATGTGCGCGGCGTGTCGCTTTACCAGAAGCAGCGCAATCCCGAATGGGATGCGGCGGCTCTGGCGGGGCGCAAGCGCTTTTCCGATCCCGTGCTGATCGCCAAGGGCGGCGGCCGGCATGATCTGATGGCGGTCATTCGCGCGATGAAGGAGGGGCTGCCCTTTTACTACCTTCCTGACATGGACTTTGGCGCGCGCGATGCGATCTTCGTGCCGTTTTTCGGCGTGCCGGCGGCGACGCTCGCGATGTGCGGGCGGCTTGCGAAAGTGACGAAGGCGAAGGTGTGCCTTTGCATTGCCGAGATGACGGACGAAGGCTACGTCGTGCACGTGAGCGCGCCGTGGGAGAGCTACCCGCAGGGCGACGACGTCGCCGACACTGTCCGCATCGTTACGGAGCTTGAGAACTGGGTTCGCAAGCTTCCCGATCAATACCTCTGGACGCACCGGCGCTTCAAGACGAGGCCCGAGGGCGAGCCGTCCGTTTACTGAGAACTTTTAATGATTCTGCCTTTTGTGAAAATGCAGGGCGCGGGCAACGACTTCATCATGGTGAACGCCGTTGACACGCCTTTTGATGATTCGCCTGAAGCGATCCGCCGCTTGTGCGACCGGCGCTTCGGGGTGGGCTGCGACCAGCTTCTCGTCGTGGAAAAGTCCGAGCAAGCCGATGCGGACTTCAAGTACCGCATCTTCAACTGCGACGGCGGCGAAGTCGAGATGTGCGGCAACGGCGCGCGCTGCTTTGCAGTCTTCGTGCGTGAAGAAGGCTTGACCGACAAGACGGAAATCGTCTGCGAGACGAAAAAGGGCCTCATCCGGCCTCGCGTGGAGGAGGACGGCCGCGTCACGGTGGACATGGGGGCGCCCGACTTTGATCCGACGGCATGTCACTTTGAGGCCGCGAAGCATTCGCATCTCTCGCGCGACAAGGACACCTTGTGGCAGGTGAAGACCACGGAGGGCGACGTGTGGCTCTCCGTCGTCTCCATGGGCAACCCTCACGCCGTCATTGTGACGGGCGACGTGAAGACCGCGCCCGTCGCGGAAGTGGGAAGCGACCTGCAGGTGAAGCCCGACTTTGCGCAAAAGGTGAACGTGGGCTTTTTGCAGGTCGTGGACCGCGCCCACGCCAAGCTTCGCGTCTTTGAGCGCGGCGCGGGCGAAACCGCGGCCTGCGGCACCGGAGCGTGCGCGGCGGCCGTGACGGGCATGCGTCGCGGGATGCTTGACTCGGCGGTTGAAATCGACATGGCGGGCGGCCGCCTGCAGATCCGCTGGGCGGGCGAAGGCGAATCCGTCTTTTTGACCGGTCCGGCGGAAATTGTGTTCCGCGGCACCGTTGACACCGAACAACTCAAGGCGCCTCAGGCGTTCTAAGGAAAAGCAAATGATTGAAGTACAGCTTAAAAAGGGAAAGGAGAAGAGCCTGCTGCGCCGCCATCCCTGGGTTTACGACACCGCCGTGGGGCGTGTCGCGGGAAAGCCCTTCTCGGGCGAGACGGTGAAGGTGACGGCAGCCGACGGCCGCTTTCTGGGCTACGGCGCCTACTCTCCGAAGTCCACGCTGCGCGTGCGCCTGTGGACGTTTGACGAGAATGAAAACCCGGATGTGCCGGGGTTCTTGGCCGCCCGCATTGAAAAGGCGGTTGCGGCCCGAAAGGACCTGCTCTCTCGCACGACGGCGCGCCGCCTTGTTTTTGGCGAAGCCGACGGCTTGCCCGGCCTCATCGTCGACCAGTATGGCGACTGGCTTGTGACGCAGTTTCAGAGCGCTGGGGCGGAATTCCGGATGCAGGAAATCGTAGCGGCCTTGATGGACGCGACAGGCGCAAAGGGTCTTTTTGACCGATCGGACGCAGCGACCCGTCAGCGTGAAGGGCTGCCTGTGCGCACCGGGGTTCTGGCGGGCGCCGAGCCGCCGGAACTCATCGAAGTCGTGGAAGACGGCGTGAAGTACGGCGTCAACGTGCGTCTGGGGCACAAGACGGGCTTTTACGTGGACCAGCGCGAAAGCCGTCTCGCGGCTCAGCAGCTCGCCCGCGACTTTGAAAAGACGCACGGCCGCAAGATGCGCGCCTTGAATTGCTTCTGCTACACAGGGGGCTTTTCGCTGGCGCTTGCTCTGGGGGGCGCGGCGGAGGTGGTGAGCGTGGACAGCTCTGCGGAAGCCTTGGCGCAGGCGCAGCGCAACGCCGAGATGAACGGCTTTGCGCCCGAGCAGATGAAGTGGGTGGAGGCGGATGTTTTTGCGTTCCTGCGCGAAGCCCGCGAAAAGGGCGAAGCGTTTGATCTCGTCATCCTCGATCCTCCAAAGTTCGCGTCGAGCCACTTTCACGTGGAGCGCGCAGCCCGCGCCTACAAGGACATCAACTTGAACGGCCTGCGCCTTTTGAAGGCGGGCGGCCACCTCTTCACCTTCTCCTGCTCCGGGGCGATCAATCCTGACCTCTTTCAGAAGATCGTGGCGGGCGCCGTGATTGATTCCGGAAAGGATGCGTGGTGCACCGGGCGCTTTGGCGCCGGGGTGGATCATCCGCTTTTGATGACTTACCCCGAGGGCGAGTACCTCAAGGGCCTGCATCTTGAGGTGCGATGAGCCGCGGGACAGACCGCGGGAGCACCATGGCGCCTCTTGAAAAAGAGCGCCGCCGCCCCCATATGACGGGGCAACGCGAGGGCGCTTTTCCCAAAAAAGCTTGGGGAAGGCGCTTTCCTTTTGGACTGAATGAGGCTAGCGATGCAGAACGAACCGATGGGCCAGATGCCGGAGCCCGAAATCCCGGTCACGATCCTGACGGGGTTTCTCGGCGCGGGGAAGACGACGCTCTTGAACCGCATCCTGACGGAAGACCACCAGCACAAGATCGCCGTCATTGAAAATGAATTCGGTGAAGAGGGCATCGACAACGAGCTCCTCGTGCACACAAGCAAGGAGCAGATCGTTTCGATGAACAACGGCTGCATCTGCTGCACGATCCGCGGCGACCTCTCGCGCATCCTCACCGACCTGCGCCTGCGCCGCGACAAGGGCGAAATCGATTTCGACTACGTCGTGATCGAAACGACGGGCGTTGCCAACCCCGGCCCCGTCTGCCAGACGTTCTTCATGGATGACGCGGTGGCGGCTTACTTCCGCCTGGATGGCGTCGTGACTATCGTGGACGCCAAGCACGGCGAAGAGACCCTGGACAAGCAGCCCGAAAGCAAGGATCAGATTGGCTTTGCGGACCGCATCTTTGTAAGCAAGACGGACCTCGTCACCGAAGAAGAGTTCCAGAAGCTGCGCGAGCGCATCGTGGCGATCAATCCCCGGGCCCCCATCGAGAAGGTGAACATGGGAAATGTTCCGGTGGAGAAGGTCTTGAATCTCTGCGGCTTTAACATCAACGATGTGCTCGACATCGATCCCGCGTTCTTCACGGGCGCGCATCGTCATCACCACGACGAGGGCGTGGCGGCGTTTGTCTTTGAAAGCGACAAGCCGTTCAACGCTCCGCGCTTTGAGCAGTATCTGCAGAGCCTTGTGTCGGTCTACGGCCAGGACATGCTTCGCTACAAGGGGGTCATTTACTTTGCGGAGACGGACCAGCGCTGGGTGCTGCAGGGCGTGCACATGGTCTGCTCTGCCGACCCCGTGGGCCTCTGGGGCGACGGCAAGAAGCCGCAGAACAAGATCGTCATCATCGGGCGCAAGCTCCCGCAGAAGGCGATTTTGGAAGGGTTTGAAACCTGTCTTACGGAACCGCAGGTTGTCTGACGTAAAAACTTCTTAAGAATCAATCCGGGACTAGGCAATGGGGAGCGGATGTGGTATTGTTCGGCCCCTTTTTTTAACGTCGAGGGAAAAGATTCTCCTCGAGGAACTGGCGTTCCCTTGGTATATCAGTGACGGTTTTCCCAAAACACCTTTGTTAGAGAAACATCGATGGCAACCAAGAAACTTCTGACCGAGCAGGAAATTCTGGCGATGGGCGAAGACGATTACATGAATGAGGCGCAGCTCGCCTTCTTCAAGCATCGTCTGGCGCAGATGGAAACGGAGCTGCAGCACAACGCGGACAAGACGACCGAGACGCTGCGCGAGACCACTGTGGTGCCCGATCCCGCCGACCGCGCGACGATCGAGGAAGAGCATGCGCTCGAATTGCGCACCCGCGATCGCGAGCGCAAGCTCCTTAAAAAGGTGAAGGCCGCTTTGCAGCGCATCGAAGACGGCGAATACGGCTGGTGCGAAGAGACGGGCGAGCCCATCGGCGTCGCGCGCCTCATGGCCCGTCCGACCGCCACCCTCTCGCTTGAAGCGCAGCAGCGTCGCGAAATCAAGCAGAAAATGTTCGGCGACTGATTGATGACGGCCGTCTGAAATTGCAAGGGAAGGGAGGATCCTTCCCTTTTTCGTCCGCTCTTGCCAAGCTTCGCAGCGCTTTCAATTCCTTTGTTTTAACAGCATTATGGAACAGTTTCACGGAACAACCATTCTCTGCGTGCGCCGCAACGGCGTCGCCGCCATGGCGGGCGACGGCCAGGTGACGCTCGGAAACATCGTCTTCAAGGGCACGGCTCGCAAGGTGCGCCGCGTCTATCACGACAAGATCCTCGTGGGCTTTGCGGGCGCGACGGCCGACGCCTTCACGCTGCTCGAGCGCTTTGAGGGAAAGCTCGAAAAGCATTCCGGCATCCTCATGCGCGCGGCGGTGGAGCTTGCAAAGGAGTGGCGCACGGATCGCGCCCTGCGGCACCTTGAAGCCATGATGATCGTGGCGGATGCGGAGATCACGCTGATCCTCTCGGGCAACGGCGACATCATCGAGCCCGAAAACGGCATCGCTGCGATTGGCTCCGGCGGCGCCTACGCGCAGTCCGCTGCCCGCGCGCTTGTGGAGCACACTGAGATGGACGCCGAGGCGATTGCGAAGGCGTCGCTTGCGATTGCGGGCGACCTCTGCATCTACACGAACCGCAACGTCACCTGCGAAGTGATCGGCAAGGACAAGTCCGGCGCTTAATCGGCCGGCGGTCTGCCGGTAAATTGCTAGTAAAAGAAACAACATGACGAACGAAACGATGATGACCCCGCGCGAGATCGTAAGCGAGCTCGACAAGTACATCGTGGGCCAGAACGCCGCCAAGAAGGCGGTGGCGGTGGCGCTGCGAAACCGCTGGCGCCGCGCCCGCGTGGACGAGCCCCTGCACTCGGAAATCACCCCCAAGAACATTCTCATGATCGGACCGACGGGCGTTGGCAAGACGGAAATCGCCCGGCGTCTGGCCAAGTTGACGGACGCTCCCTTCGTGAAAACTGAAGCGACGAAGTTCACCGAAGTGGGCTACGTCGGCCGCAACGTTGAGTCCATCATCAAGGACTTGATGGAAGCGGGCATGAAGCAGATGCGTGAATCCAAAAAGCGCTTGGTGAAGGAGCGCGCCCGTGAGGCCGCCGTGGAGCGCGTGCTCGACTTGCTCGTGCCGCCGCCGAAGGCCGTGACGGACGAAAACGGCAATCCGGTGAAGCCCGAGGACAACGCCGCGCGCCGGCGCTTCCGCGAGGATCTTCGCGCGGGCCGGCTGGACGACAAGACCGTGGAGGCTGACGTGCAGTCACAGACGCCGTCCGTGAACGTTCTTGCGCCTGACGGCATGGACGACATGGAGTCGCAGCTGCAGGGGATCTTTGAGAAGATCCAGCAGCAGAGCCGTGAAAAGCGCCGGCTTCCGGTGAAGGAAGTGATGGAGCTCTACACGGACGAAGAGGCGGCGAAGCTGATTGACAAGGGCGAGTGCACCCGTGAAGCGATTGAAAACGTGGAGAACAACGGCATCGTCTTCATCGATGAAATCGACAAGATTGCCAAGGGCAGCGACGTTGCTTCCGGGGGCGACGTCTCCCGCGAGGGCGTGCAGCGCGACCTTCTGCCCTTGATCGAGGGGACGACCGTGCGCACAAAGTACGGCTGGGTGAAGACGGACCACATCCTTTTCATCGCCTCGGGCGCCTTCCATCTCTCCAAGCCCTCCGATCTTGTGCCGGAACTGCAGGGGCGTCTGCCGATTCGCGTGGAGCTTGCAAGCCTCACCGCGGCGGACTTTGAGCGCATTCTGACCACCACGGACTGCTCGCTTGTGAAGCAGTACCAGGCGCTTCTTGCCGCCGACGGCGCGGACGTGACTTTCACGTCCGAAGCGATCAGCCACATCGCGCGCTACGCCTACGAAGTGAACGAGCGCACTGAGAACATCGGCGCGCGGCGTCTTCATACCGTGATGGAGAAGCTTTTGGAGGACGTGAGCTACGAAGCGGGCAACAAGCCGTCGATGACGCTGGAAGTCACCGCCGACTATGTGAAGGAAAAGCTCGGCGCGCTTGCTGAAGACGAGGATCTGTCGCGCTACGTGCTGTAGCGGCGAACACTCGCTTTGAGCGTGAAGAAGGCGTCAGGCCCCTGTGTGGTGCTGGCGCCTTTTTTAATGAAAGGCGCATGGTGGCAAGAGCTGGAATCGCCACTCTCTGGCTGTGGTCCAGCAAACAGGTGGCGGTGCCTATTGGGCCGGTTGGGAGTCCGGAGCCCTGTGTTGGAGATACTGCACTTCCTCTGGCGACCAGCGCGAGGATTCTTTTCTCGGGAAGCCCGGTGCTTTCCTGCACCTCTTTGGGCGAATAGCCTTGCCTCAGCAAGCCGCTGGCGATAATTTCCATGTTTTCCATCACCTTGCGGCGATGGCATCGTTTTTCCGGGCCGGCTCGCGCGATAAAATCCCTCGTTCCGAAATTTTTCAACGAGTGCCTGCCTTGCTTACGCCTGACCTGCAGCTGCCGGACGCCGTTCGCGCGATCCGCTCACCGAAGCTTTGGATTTTTGACATGGACGATACGCTCTACTGCGCGTCGGCCGGCATGTTTGACGCCATTCATGCTGCCATGCGGCACTTTGTCGCCGATCGTCTGGGCGTTTCCGTGGAGGAAGGCCAGCATCTGCAGGAAAAGTACTGGTCGGAGTACGGCGCGACGTTTTTGGGGCTGGAGAAGCACCATGGCATTCGTCCCGAGGAGTTTCTTCCCGCGACGCATAGCTTTGAGGTGGAGCCTCTTGCAAAGTCTCGAGCCGACCGCTGGGCGATTCGTCGACTTCTTCAGAATCTTCCCGGGCGCAAGGTGGTGTTGACGAATGGTCCCCGTCGCTACGCGCAACGCGTGCTGCGGGCGCTGCACTGCGATGATCTCTTTGCGGGCGTGCTGACGTCCGAGGATTTTCACCTCATGGGGCGCTGGCGCTGCAAGCCCGATGACGCGCTCCTTTTTGCTGCGGCGCGCTTGGGGGGCGCTGTGCCGCGCGACTGCGCACTGGTGGAAGACAGCCTGCGCAATCTGCGCAGCGCGAAGCGCCTCGGCATGCAGACCGTTTGGTGCATCGGCAACGCTGGCATCCACCGCGCGGTGGAGAAGCCCTTTTATGTGGATTCCGTCATTCGCACGGTGAAGGACCTGCCGCATCTCACGGTGAGGAAGGCTGCGCCCAAGAAGCCCGGCATTGACGGACGCTACCATTGAGGTGAGCCATGATGGATTTTGTGAAGGGTGTTTTCAAGGCCGCGTGGAAGACGGTGAATTTTCTGCGCCGTGCCTGCGTGAACCTTGTGTTTCTCGTGCTGGCTGGCGCGGCGATCGGCGCGGCGATTCTGGTTTTCCATGCGCCGGAGGTGCCCGAGGGCGCCGTGCTCGTCGTGCCGCTGGAAGGCACGGTGGTGGAGTCGGGCGCCGGGGCCGCCAAGCGCGTCTCCCTCACGCGCCTCATGGCGGGAACGACCGAGCAGACGCAGCTTCGCGACGTCATTGAGGCGATTGATCGGGCGGCGCAGGACAAGCGGATTTCCGGCATTCTCATGCGTCTGGAGGACCTGCAGTCGATCGGCATGGCCTCCATTCATGAGATCGGCCTGGCGATGGACCGCTACAAGGCGACGGGGCGCCGCATCACGGTGTGGTCTGGCGCCTTCACGCAAAAGCAGTACGCAGTTGCGGCGCACGCGAGCGACGTGTACCTTCACCCCATGGGACAGGTGATGCTGACGGGGCTTGCGGGCTCTCGCCTCTACTGGGGCGAGCTGCTCAGAAACGCGGGCGTCACGGTGCACGTCTTCAAGGCGGGCGCCTACAAGACGTTTCCTGAAGCCTATGTGAGAAAAGCCCCCTCGGAAGAAGCTCTGCAGGCGGACCGCTGGTGGATGAACGACGCCTGGGCGCAGATGACGGATTCCATTCAGACGGCGCGAGGCCTCCTGCCCGGAACGGTCGCAGGCGTCATTGATTCGCTGCCGCAGCTTCTGCGAGAGGCGCGAGGAGACTTGAGCGCCGTGGCGCTGAAGGCGAACCTCGTGGACGGTCTCAAGACGCGCGACGGCGTGAACGATCTGCTGGTTGAGCGGCAGGGCGGCAAGAAGAAGGAAGATGCTCTGAAGGCGATCGACTACCGCGACTATCTAGCGACGCTCCCCGCGCCGGCGACGAAGGGAAAGTACGTCGCCGTGGTGACGCTGGAAGGCGAAATCCGCGACGGCGAGTCGGGGGTTTCAGGCGTGGGTGACCGGACAATGGCTTCCGACATCCGTTCCGTGAGAACGGATCCCGAAGCGGTGGCGCTCGTGCTTCGCGTGAACAGCCCGGGCGGCAGCGCCGTCGCGAGCGAAATGATTCGCCGCGAGCTGGAGCTCGTGCGCGAGGCGGGCAAGCCCGTCGTCGTGAGCATGGGGGACTACGCTGCATCGGGCGGCTACTGGGTGTCGCTTGCTTCGGACCGGATCGTTGCGGACCCCGTGACGGTGACGGGGTCGATCGGCGTTTTCGGCATGATGCCCACGTTTGAAAAGACGCTCGAAAAGCTTGCGGTGGGCTCAGGGGGTGTTGCGACTACGTGGCTGGCGAAGGCGCAGGACGGCACGCAGCCCATGGATGCTCGTTTTGAAGAAGTGATGTCTCTTACGGTGGATCGCACCTATCGCAACTTCATTGAGCTCGTGGCGCAGTCAAGAAAATTGAAGACGGAGCGCGTTGCGGAGCTCGCGCAGGGCCGCGTCTATACGGGGCGGCAGGCAAAGGACAACGGGCTTGTGGACGAGCTGGGCGGTCTGGACGTCGCGATCGAGACAGCAAAGAAGCTCGCCAAGGTTGATGACAAGACGGAAGTCTTCTGGGTGGAGCCTCCGATGTCGCTGAAGGACGTGTGGGCGGAGCGGCTTTTCTCCCGCGTGTCAGCGGTTTTGGACGTGAAGTCCTTCCTCGCGGGCGCCGTGCGATCTGGCGGCATGGCGCCAGAGGTGGTGAGCGCTGCGGCGCACGACTTCACGACGCTCACGGCGCTCCCGACGGAGCCCGTGGCGCACTGTCTCTGCGGGCCGCTCTGAGGGGGCGGGCGTCAGCAGAGCACTTTTGCGAGGACGCCCGCGGCGAGGAGCCAGAACAAGACGGCGCTCGTCTTGTTGAGCCAGAAGGAGAAGGCCTCGCCCTTCAGGTGTTCGGCGATGAAGGCCGCCGTATAGCTGTACGCAAGGTGCACGGCGAGCACGATCGCAAGAAAGAGCCCGATCAAGAGCGTCATGCGCGTCGCATAGTCGTCTTCGGGATGCACGAAGGGCGGAAGAAGCGACAAGAGAAAGACGATCAGCATCGGGTTGGTGACCTGCAGAAGCGCTGCGCTTGCGAGAATGCCGAGCGCTTTTCGAGCGTTTGAGGATTCCGTCACGGCTGTGGAGAGCTTGGCGAGATCCATCGGCCGCGCCTTCCAGCTTTTCCATCCCATCCACGCGAGCACCAGCGCGCCTGCCGCTTCCAGCGCCGCAAAGAGCGCAGGGGACGCGGTGATGACGGCGCCAAGGCCAGCGGCGGAGATGGCGGACATCACCGCACACCCCAGCATGTTGCCCAGAGGCGAGAGAAACGCTCGGCGCCGTCCGTAGCGAAACGCATTGGTGAGGGTGTAGAGGACGCCGGCGCCAGGGGTGACGCAGGTGACGAAGGTGATGGTGAGAAAAAGCCAGAGTTCGCCAGACATGGGGAAAGTCAGGGAAGGAAAAAATGGGCGATCAATATAATCGTCCTCTCAAAGGGAGAGTGTCATAAATTTTGTGGCGCTCTGAACCGGAAAACCTGTCGGAGACTGAGAGATGCTGCACCGCTTTGACTACCGATTGATTCGACAGCTGCTTCTCTGGGCGGTCGTTGCCGAAGAAAAGAGCTTTCGCCGGGCCGCGGCGCGGCTCAACATGTCGCTGCCCCCGGTGACGGCGCAGGTGGATGAACTGGAAGACCGGCTGCGGGTGAAGCTTCTTGTGCGCACGCCTCGGGGCGTGAAGCTTACGGCAGCGGGCGAAGCCTTCATGCCGGAGGTGCAGCGATTTCTGGCGTCCGCCGAGATGCTTGACTATGCTGTGAAAGAACTGCAAAGCGGCGGCGAAGGCGTTCTCACCGTGGGGGCGGTTTCCGAAGCGATGCTGGGCTGGGTGCCGGACTTTCAGGCGCGGCTTGCGACGGCGCTGCCGCGGCTGTCGGTCTTCACGAAGGAAATCGACTCGGCCGAGGTCGCCAAGGCGCTGCTTGCCAACGACGTCCTTCTCGCCGTGGGTCACTTTCAGACGCTCTCAGACGCGACGCTTTCAACGCGCTGCATCCGGCGTGAAAAGCCCGTCGTCGTGGTGGCCCGCAGCCATTGGGCCGCAGAGCGCGGACGGGCGGCGCTTGAGGAATTTGCTCAGGAAGACTGGGTGATGCCGGGGCGGGAGCTGTCGCCTGACTACTTGGACATGCTTTCGGCGCTTTGCGTGCGGCACGGCTTTCACGCTCGCGTGAAGCACCGCGTCAATTCCACGATGCGGCAGCTCGCGTTTGCGGCCTGCGGACAGGGGATCGCCTTGGTTCCCGCGTGGTTTGCCGAGGTGGTTCCTACGTCCGTTCGCGTGGTGGAGTTGACGGATGTTGAGCCCCTCATTCCGCTTTCGGTGGCCTGGAATCCGGCGGTGGAGTCGCCGCAGCGGGACGCGGCGCTGCGGTTTGTGGGCGAGGAAGCGGGCGCCTGACGTACGAAACAGCCCGCGAAGAAACCGTTTCGTCGCGGGCTTCACGGGCTTCACGGGCATCAGGGAATCGAACCTAGTAGTTGTAGCCTTCCTTGAGCCACTTTGCCACGTCCATGGCG
The DNA here is from genome assembly GCA_963647785.1 of Acutalibacteraceae bacterium. Lineage (GTDB taxonomy): Bacteria > Pseudomonadota > Gammaproteobacteria > Burkholderiales > Burkholderiaceae_F > Duodenibacillus. Next base: position 5,105 of record CAVJBF010000019.1, on the reverse strand, counting down.
CAGTAGGTGAGAATGCCGTCGGCGCCGGCGCGCTTGCAGCAGATCATGCTTTCCATCGTGATGCGCTTTTCGTCAATGCAGCCGGCGGCCGCGGCGCACTTGATCATCGCGTATTCGCCGGAGACGTGATAGACGTAGGTCGGGGCCTTGAATTCGTCTTTGACGCGGCGCACTACGTCAAGGTAGGGCATGCCGGGCTTCACCATCACCATGTCGGCGCCTTCAGCGAGGTCCAGGCCCACTTCCCAGAGGGCTTCGTCGCCGTTGGCGGGGTCCTGCTGGTAGACGGCCTTCGTGGATTTGCCGAGGTTCGAGCTCGAGCCCACGGCGTCGCGGAACGGACCGTAGTAGGCGGAGGCGTACTTTGCAGAGTACGCCATGATGCGCGTGTGGATGAGGCGCTTTGCGTCCAGCGCCGAGCGAATGACGCCGATGCGGCCGTCCATCATGTCCGAAGGCGCCACGACGTCAGCGCCCGCTTCAGCCTGCGCGAGCGACTGCTTCACGAGCATTTCGATCGTCTCGTCGTTGAGAATGTAGCCCGTTTCGTCAATGAGGCCGTCCTGGCCGTGCGTCGTGTAGGGGTCAAGCGCCACGTCGCACATGATGCCGAGATTGGGGCAAGCGGCCTTGATCGCCTTCACGGTGCGGGGAATGAGGCCGTCAGGATTGGCGGCTTCGATGCCGTCGGCGGTCTTCAAGCCGTTTTCGATGTGCGGGAAGAGCGCCACCATCGGAATCCCGAGCTCCACCATCTTCTCGCATTCGGCGACGAGTTCGTCCACCGTGTAGCGCACCACGCCCGGCATCGTCGGGATGGCTTCGCGGTCGCGCTCGCCTTCCTTCACGAAGACGGGAAGGATGAGGTCGTTTGCGGTGAGCACGTTTTCGCGCATCAGGCGGCGGGAGAAGTCATCATGGCGCATGCGGCGCATGCGTTTGGCGGGATACTGACCGAGGGTCTGCATGTTGGTTGTCCTAAAAAATATGATCAGGCGAAGCGGCCTTCGGGATCAATCCACGAAAGCAGCGTCGTCGTCAATTCGTCGACGCCGGTCTTCTTGAGGCCGGAGAAAAGCTGTACGGAAACGTGAGAACCGGTCTGAGCGGCGCGCGCCCGCGCAGCGGCGAGCACCTTCGTCTGCTCCTGGCGGCCGATCTGGTCGCTCTTGTTGATGAGCCAGAGTTGTCGCACGTGCGTCTTGTCCGAGAAGAACTTGATGAGCCACTCGTCAGCGGGCATGAAGGGGCGGCGCGCGTCCATGACGATGACGACGCCCGTCAGGCACGGACGGTCTGCGAGGTAGCCGCCCACCAATTCTGACCATGAGGCGCGCATTTCGGGCGCGGCTTTGGCGTAGCCGTAGCCCGGCAGGTCCACGAGGAAGGCGATGTCTTCGCGATCCTTCGTTTCGCCGATGCGCCGCGTGAGCTTGAAAAAGTTGACAAGCTGCGTGCGGCCCGGCGTCTTTGATGCAAATGCGAGCCGCCCCTGGCGGGTGATCACGTTGATCGTGGTGGACTTTCCGGCGTTGCTTCGACCGGCGAAGGCGATTTCGGGAAGGCCCGCGGCCGGCAGTTGCGACACCTTGGCGGCGGAAGTCTCAAAACGGGCGGAATCAAAAAGCGACACGGGGAAAATTCCTCACTCAGGGGCCCGCGCGCTGCGCACGCGGGCTCAATGACGTTGATCTTAGGCGGTCAATCTAACCGCACGATTAAGCGACGCTCGCCTCAACAGGGCGGACGGCTTCGATGAAGCCGCCCCCGAGGCACACGTCCCCTTGGTAGAGAACGGCGCTCTGCCCAGGCGTCGCCGCCCACTGCGGCTCCGGGAAGGCGAGATCGCAGGACGTATCGTCAGCGGCCAGAAGCCGGCAGCTGCCGTCAGGCGCCCGGTAGCGGGTCTTCACGGTGACCGGGGCGTCCGCGGCGGGGGCGACGCCTGCGGTCCAGCTGCAGTGAATCGCCGTGAGTCCCGAAGACAAAAGGAGCGGATCCTCGTGCCCCTGCACGACGACAAGGACGTTGCGCTTCAAGTCTTTAGCGGCGACGAACCACGGTTCGCCGTTTCCCTCGCGGCTGCCGCCGATGCCGATGCCCTTGCGCTGGCCGATGGTGTAAAAGGCCAGGCCAACGTGCTGCCCCACGACGCGTCCGTCAGGCGTTTCGATGCGCCCGGGCTTCGTTGGGAGGTAGCGGTTGAGAAACTCCCGGAAGGGCCGCTCGCCGATGAAGCAGATGCCGGTGGAGTCTTTTTTCGCAGCGACCGGCAGTCCGATCTCGGCGGCGAGCTTTCGGACGTCGCGCTTGAACATTCCGCCCACGGGGAAGACGGCTTTTGAGAGCTGCGCTTGATTGAGCCGGTGCAGAAAGTAGCTCTGGTCCTTGCCGGGGTCGATGCCGCGCAGGAGTTCAAAGCGACCGTTTGCTTCGCGCACCTGCGCGTAGTGGCCGGTGGCGATGTGGTCTGCCCCCATCTTCATCGCCTGATCGAGAAACGCCTTGAACTTGATTTCCGCGTTGCAGAGTACGTCGGGGTTGGGGGTGCGGCCGGCGGAATATTCGCGCAGAAAGTCGGAGAAAACGCGATCTTTGTATTCTTTGGCGAAGTTCACCGCTTCCAGATCAATGCCGATAACGTCTGCGGCGCTCGCGGCATCGATGAAGTCCTGACGGCTCGAGCAGTATTCGCTGTCATCGTCATCCTCCCAGTTCTTCATGAAGAGGCCGGTGACGTTGTAGCCCTGCTGCTTTAACAAGTAGGCGGAGACGGCGCTGTCGACGCCGCCGCTCATGCCGATGACGACATTGCGCATGATGGTGATGTGGAGTGGGTGGAAAGCGAGAAATTATAGAAGCCGCCGGATGGTCAATCCGCGTCTTGCGGCTAGCGAGGCGGCAGAAGTTTTTCTTGAGCGCTGAAGGATATCACGACATAAAAAGGATTTTTTCCGAAGCGATATAAACAAAAAGAGCGCCTCCGAAGAGGCGCCCTTTTTTGTGCAGGACGGCTGTTGGTTGCCAGACCGTTCTGCTGTCCACTACCTTTGTGTTTTTATATTTTTTGTATTAGATGTAACCGTAAATCATGCCGAGCACGTAGCCAACAGCGGTGGCGGAGAGCACGCCGATGAGGCCCGGGGCGATGAACGAGTGGTTAATCACGAACTTGCCGATGTGGGTCGTGCCGGAGCGGTCGAACGTAAGGGCCGCAAGGTCAGACGGGTAGGTCGGCAGGATATAGTAGCCGTAGCAGGCAGATGCCATGGCCACGATGATTCCCGGAGGCGTGCCGATGGCGAGGGCCACGGGGGTGACGGTCGCGATGGCGGCGGCCTGAGAGTTCACGAGCTTCGAGACGAGGAGCAGAACCGCGCCGTAGGCCCAGGGAGCAGCCTTCACCCATTCGGTGAGGCCCGCCTTCAGCTGCGGCAGATGGTTCGAGAACATCGTGTCGGACATCCAGGCCACGCCGTACACGGAGACGATGGCAACCATACCGGCGTTGAAGACGCTGGTCTTGTTGATCTTCTTCGCGTTGCAGAACATGACCATCAGGATGCCGGCGAGGAGCATGAACATCTGAATGACGAGGGTCATCGAGAGACGCTTCTTGCCGACGAGCGGACGGAGTTCAGGAACAGAGCCCATCACGGCGACGACCGCCACGGTGCCCAGGAAGATCCAGAGGGAAGCCCACTGCTTGCCGGAGAACTTCACGCCCAGCAGGGTGGTCGTTTCACCGTAAACATACTTCTTCTGTTCCGGATCAGCGATGAGCGCCTGGAACTTCTCATCCTTGTCGAGGTCCTTGCCGCGGAACATCGAGAACGTGCCCACGAGGAAGAGGCCGACGATTGCGGACGGGATCACCACTGCAAAAAGCTGCACGAAGCCGAAGGGGCGGCCGCCGACGAGCTGGCCGTCCATGAGGGCGATGATCGACACGGCGGCCACAGCGGCCGGCGAGCAGATCACGCCCATCTGCGCAGCAATCGTGGAAGCAGCCATCGGGCGTTCCGGACGAATGTTGTTGCGGATGGCAACGTCATAAATAATCGGGAGCATCGTGTACACCACGTGACCCGTACCGCAGAGAACCGTGAGGAACCAGCAGATGTACGGAGCGAGGTAGCACACCGCGCGCGGATGCTTGCGGAGCATCTTTTCAGCGATCTGCAGCAGGCAGTCAAGACCGCCAGCCGCCTGCAGAGCGGAGCTCGCGCAAACCACTGCCATGATCGTGAGAATCACGTCAACGGGAGGCTTGCCCGGCTTCAGGCCAAAGCCGAAGCAGAAGATCACCAAGCCAATGCCGCCCATGAGACCGAGCGTCATGCCGCCCTTGGGAGCAGCATAGAACAAGCACGCCAGAAGGACGAGCAGTTGCAACCAGAAATCTAAACCTAGATCCATTTTCTTTCCCCTAGGTAGTTAGGACGGCGCTATTTTCGTCCAATCATGCCTCCAAAGGGGTAAAACTTTTGGGTTATTTGATCTGTGTCGGATTGTTAACGGAAGTCGCTAGGGAAAAGTGCTTAGTCGGACAAAAAGCTCACCCAAGACATGCCGTAAAAAGGGGATCAAAGCCTGAAGGCATAGGGGTTCACGCTCATTTCATGTGATGTGGCGCGAGCGTGAGTTTTCGAACAAATGATGGAAAATGCCGAGAGAGGAGAGCGTTGCTCTCAAGGTGCAAGGGGAAAACCGTGAGGCGAGGCGTTGCGGGATGGGGAGTGGAGGACATGCCTCCAAAGAGGTAGTCCAGAACAAAAAACCATGACTATTATGGCCTTGGAATTGCGGCACGCATAACGCCGATCATGTGGCTTGCCCCGTGACTCAGTAGGGAATCCTCGTCCTTTAGGGCTAGGAGGAAGTCAAGATAAAATTGGGCGTGGCCAAGTGTTTTGTTTTCCTCACGTAATTTCTATGAAATCGCTTCCCTTGGGCCAGCAGTCCTTCGTCGACTTGCTCGCTAACAACAACTACTACGTTGACAAGACGCCTTTCATCAAAGCGGTGATGACGAGTGCCGCTCAGGTGCTGCTCATGACGCGTCCGAGGCGTTTCGGGAAGACGCTTTTCATGGATACGCTGCA
>CAVJBF010000018.1:0-33720 GCA_963647785.1 Acutalibacteraceae bacterium | reverse complement strand
CGCTCGAAGGCGTCGGCGCCGGAAACTTGCAACACGCCATTCTCACGGGCGACGTAACGCAGCTCTTTGAGTCCGCCAATCGGGCGTTTGCCGCAATCGACTACGCACGCTATCCCATCGAAGACGAAAAGCACTGTCAAGCATTTCTTCAAGTGTTCATTGCGGGCGCGGGCTACAACGTGACGGCGGAGAGTCATAGCGCCTTGGGGCGCAGTGATCTTGAGCTCGATTCGAAGAGTTGCCACTGGGTGCTCGAGATCAAGTTTCAGCGCAAGGGTGAATCCGTGGAGACATTGTTGGCAAATGCCGCAGAACAGATCACCGAAAAGCAGTACGGGGCAACATCAGAAAAGCCGCTCATTCGCGTTGCTGTTGTGTTCTCTGAAGAGAAGCGGCAGTTTGTACGCTGGCAACAGGTTGACTGACGATCTGCCAGCAGCCTCCTGCCATCCTTGGCTCCGGCGCCCTAATTTGCTTGCAGCGATTCGCACCTCTGCGCTTTTCGGAGTGTCGCTCTGCTAGGCCCCCCTTGCAGAACAGGGCCCCAGCGCCCCAAATTTGCTTGCAGCGATTTGCACCTCTGCGCTTTTCGGAGGTGTCGATCTGCCGGAATGCCTTGCAGAACAGGGCTCTGGCGCCCCAAATTTGCTTGCAGCGATTTGCACCTCCGCGCTTTTCGGAGGTATCGCTCTGCCGGAACGCCTTGCCGAACATGGCTCCAGCATCCCAAAATTTGCTTGCAGCGATTTGCACCTCTGCGCTTTTCGGAGGTATCGCTCTGCCGGAACGCCTTGCCGAACAGGGCTCCAGCATCCCAAAATTTGCTTGCAGCGATTTGCACCTCCGCGCTTTTCGGGAGTGTCGATCTGCCGGAATCCCTTGCCGAACAGGGCTCCGGCGTACCCAAATTTGCTTGCGCCGATTTGCAGCCGATAGCGTTTCGCTATTTTTTGCTCTTTTCAAGGTACCGCAAATAGGCACGAGGAAGCTTGGCGCCTTTGCTAGCCGCGCGCTTCAAGGCGGCTTCGAGGATGCCTCTCGCCCAGGTGCTGCCGCCCATGGCTTTGACAGCCGAGAGCTCCTCTTCCGTCATGCGAATTTGCAAGACCTTGGACATAGTTTTGATGCCCAGCGGCCTCCTTCCGACGGGCAGGGGCTTTTTTCCTGCCACCACCCTCCGGTTCGGCGCGACTTTGACAGGCTTTTTGACCTTTTCATGCTCCATCGCTGGGACGGACACTTCGGGAGCTTCTGTTGCATCGTGCATGCGGGACTCCTTTGGAAAGATTCGTAAGTACAAAAGTCCTTCTTATTGTAGCCTCGAAGCCGCGAAAAACGCATTACGGCAAAAGGGGTAGCCCCCCTGTAGTAGGCTATTTTTTCCAGCTCCACCACAAACGCGCGCAGATAAAAGAACGGGGCAAAGGAAAAACCCTTGCGCTATTGTTGCGACCTTACGAAACTCTTCGGGAGAAACCCATGACCACTTTCAGAAGACGGTTCTTGCTTGGTGCTCTAGGCGCATCCTGTCTTGGATTGTCTGGTTGCTCTGCCCTCATCATCGGTGCCATTTCGGACGTAAGCGCCGACAACATCAATTCCATGAGAGAAATTCCGGCAGAGCGACAGTTCGCTTTCCAAGAGGCTAAAGACGGTTATGGGACGGTAATTATTGGGCGCCAGAGCGTCTTCATGGGCGGCGGTTGCTACTTTGGCATCTTTGTTGACGGCGAATTTGTCGGTCGATTGGACACTAAAGAAAAAATCATCCTTCACCTCCCCGCAGGCGAACACCTTCTCAAAGTTGGGGGAGATGTTAAAGGCCGTGGCACCTGTAGTGCCAGTAGCAATCCCGCTGAAAACAAAGGTATGACTCAAGAAACCGTCATTCACGCCGGGCAAACGAAGGTTTTCCAGTGTTATGTTGACGCAGGAACGGAAACCTTCTACCAATTCATGCGTGTTACCGAATAATTCCACCTCTTTCCCCTCTTCTTTATGACTTCTTCCAACACACTCTGGGCCTGCTTTAACAGCGACGCACTCGTCACTGCCGAAGAGGTCCTTGCCGAAACTCGCGCCACAGGCAAACCCATCCGCCAAGGTGTCGCTTGGATGCACAACACGCTCTACTCCGCCGTCATTAAAAAAGCTGGCTCAGTAGACAACCTCATTGCCATCGTCACACGCATTGCGGGTCCCAACGAAGAGGCCGCTGCTGTCCTTCGCAACCAATTAAAGCAGTGCGTAATTCTCCGTGACATGTTCGCGGACGCCTGTCGCGCCGTGATGAAGTCCAACACGCCCCAAGCGCTCGCAGCCAGCCTGATGCCCAAGCTCGGCCCATGGGTCAACTCCGACGTCGAACCCAAGAAAACCTTGGTACTGCTCTCCGTCTTGACCAAACTTCTGGCCGTTGCCTACGGCGAGCCCGGCAACATTTTTGAGGCCGTTGGCTACGACGAAACGCTTCCCAGAACCGTCAAGTCCAATCTCCTTTGCGTTCTTTCTACGCACGAACAGATGAAAGCCCCGCCCCGCATCGATCAAATCGACGCTGAATTCGAACTCAGCGACAAAGCATGGCCAGCCTTTGCAGAATCGCTGTCCTCGGGACAGCGCGGCGTATTCCTGCAACACCTGCAACTGGCAATCATCGCGCTTTCCAACTGGAGAGAAGAACTTGACGATCGCCCAAGCGCGACACCTCTGCTTTCTGCGCGCTTGGAGGACATGGATGAGACATGGGGCGCCGATTTGTGGCAATTCGTCAAAGCTGGCAAAGCGGATGCTCAAGCCTCGAAATACTCGAACGATGCCGCCACTCTCGTTCGAGAACACCTTGAAACAAACCGCGAAGATCCGAACGACTTCATCTACAACCTTGGCGCAACCTTCGCCAACGCATGGAAGAACCTTCCTCCGGAAGACGCCAGCACGCTCAACAATGCTCTCAAGCTTCTTGGCAATTGTTGCGCTGCCCTCTCGCTGTCCCGCACTCAGGCCGAAGTAGCAGCCCTCTGCGCGAAGGATATTCCCGGCTCGGGCACTGCGGCAGTCTTCGCAATTTATTGTTTGCAGGCGATGAACCGCATCCTGTTCTGGGACAAAGACGGCCTCCAACCATTCTTCTGACTCATCATGTCCACTCCCGACAAATCGCTCTGGCAGCTCTTTTTCACCGAGCACTCCATCGTTCTCACGTCCGCGCTCATCGAGGAAGAGCTCGCCCACGCACCGCGCAACGCCCGCCGTGGCGTTGCGTGGATGCACAACACCTTCTTCGCTCTTATCATGGCGAAGTTCGGCTCAACGGACGCATTTCTAGCGCACCTTTTGAACAAGGCAGGCCCCAACAAAAAAGGCTTCCAGTTCGTATCGCAACAGTTGGCGGAGTGCGCCAAGATCGCCGAGAAAATGCAGCCCGACTGCGACGCCGCTACGAAAAGCCTGCCGCCTGCTCTGCTGATGATGCGGCTCTTTAAACGCATGAAGGATTGGTGGACCGTTGACAACTCCCAGTCCTTATGTAGCCAGGCCCTGATACATTTTCTGGCCGGCATCATCTATGTAGCCTTGGACTGTCCGCACAATCCGCTAGAGAAGGTCATGGCCGACCGATCACTTAAACGCACCGTAGGCATCGCCTACATAGGGGCTACGGGCCTGTACTTGATGTTGCGCAGCAACAGGTTCTGCGATTGGACCCAGCTGTTCGACAATCCTTTTGTCGAATCCAAATCTGAGTTACCCGCCTTCTCGGAAGGCGCTTGGAACGTCTTTGCCGTCGTCCTCACGCCCGCAGAGATCGGCTGCTTCGTGAAATTCCTGTCATTGCTCATCGGCATGCTCCATGACTGGCAAGACGAAAACGAGTGCGCCGACCGCGAAGTGCCGGATTGCGACGCTCTCGCGCGTCTCGACGACACCATTGGCATCATCGAGAAGTTCATCCCCGAAGGCGAGGCGTTGGACGAGCTGGCGTCTTGCATGACCGCTGCCAATACGGAAATGCAGAAGCACGGCATCGACGGCAACGCGAAGGCGGAAGCGGAAGCGTGGGTGAAGTCCCTCGCAACGACCCATGTCAAAGCGGCAAGAGCGCTCGACAAAGAAGACGGCGATATTCTGCGATCCGTTCTGATTGATCTGGCTGACTGCAGCCGTGCGCTGTACCGCGATAAAACGGAAAAGGAGCTCGTCGAGCGCAGTGCGTTTGTCTGCGAAGATGGCGAACCGCTGGTTCTCCCTGCCTTTGCTTGGATTGATGAGCTGAAGACTCGCCTCGCTGATCGATAACCCGCAAGCGGAACTTGCGCCAGCGGCGGTGCCCTAGAAACGGCGGGGGTCTTTCAGGCACCGCCCCCTGCTCCCCAAGGTTTTGGAACGAAGCCAAGGAAAAAGGTGTCGCAGGACTCAAGCCTTGTCCAGCGCTTGAGGCTCCGCTTCCTCAACATGTCGGGGCGTCGAGATGCCAAGCAGCCGCAGCTTTCGATAGAGATGGCTGCGCAACAACCCGGAATGCTTCGCGACGTTCGTCATCTTGTTGCCTTCAGCAGTCATGACCGCCTTCAGATAGGCGCGCTCCGTCGATTCTTTCACTTCGCGCAGCGTCTTTGTGAAATCAATGGTCATGCCCGTACCCGGCACCTCAAAGACGGGCAACGGCTCCGGCTCTGCCTTCTTCTTGGCCTCGGTCTTTTGATGCTTTGCCGCGGGCGGCACGGGCCGATACGGGGCCAGCGCACGCAGGCGTTCGCTCACTCGAAGTCCGTGCTGCACCGTTTCGATGAGTTTGACCATGGCGACGGGCTTTTCAAGGCAAGCTATCGCACCGTACTTCTTCGCCTCCGCCGCAATTTCTGCGGACGCGGAGTTGCTCATGGTGATCACGGGGCAGTGCAACAGATGGCGGGCGTTGAGCTCCTTTAAAAGCGACACGCCGTCCGCGTCCGGCATCCAAAGGTCGAGCAAGATCAGGTCGAACGACTCCTTGCCGAGGCACTGCCGCACGGCCTCGGCGCTTTCGGCGGTTACAACGGCGTAGTGCTCGTCCGCCAAGATGTCGGACAAGAGCTCGCGAATGCCGATTTCGTCGTCAACGACGAGGATCTTTGCCATGGTGCAACGAACCAGAATCCGAGCCGATAACGCCTCAAAGCCCCGTCAACACCTCGCGCTTGCCCGCGGCGTTAGGCTGGCTCACAATGCCCGCGCGCTCCATCACTTCAAGCAACTGCCACGCGCGGTTGTAACCGATGCCAAATTTGCGTTGCACGAAGCTCGCCGAAGGGCGCCGTGTCGTAACCACCAGCTCTACCGCCTGATCGTACAAAGGATCCGTCGGAGCCTCTTGCGCCTTTCCCCCCGTCGAAACATCGCCGTCTGGCTTGTCCGCTACGAATTCCTCGACCTCTTCCGTGCCCTCGGTCACCCCAGCCTCGTAGTTGGGACCGCCCGCCGTCTGTAGAGTCGTTGCGACACAAATCCTTTCCGCAGTGCTCACAAAGCAACCTTGGATGCGCACCAACCTCTCGTCCCTTGCTCGTCGGAAAAGCATGTCCCCATTCCGGAGCAAGTCCTGAGCGCCACATTCGTCCAACACCACGAAACTGTCAAAGCGGCTCGTCACCTGCAAGCACAGACGGGCAGGTATGTTGGCCTTGATCTGGGGCGTAATCACGTCCACGCCCGGAACTTGAGTCGCCAGAATGAGATGGATGCCCGCTGCGCCTCCCTTCTGTGCGAGCCTCACGAGAGCGCTTTCCACCGGCTTGCGCCTTATGACCAAAAGATCGGCCACCTCGTCAATAACGCAAACAATGGCGGGCATAGCTTTCAATGCCTTGACATTGAAAGCACCGATGTCGCAAACACCCTGCTGGCTCATGAGCTCATAGCGTCGCTCCATCTCGCGCACGAGCCAATTCAAGGCATTCACAGCCTTTGGCACGTCATTCACAACAGGACAAAGCATGTAAGGAACGCGGTTGTACTGCGAGAACTTCGTTTGCTTCGTATCAATCAGAACGAGCTTCATCTGCGACAGATCGTTCTTGAAAAGTAACGACACAATCATGGCTTCGAGCGCCTCCGTTTTGCCGGCGCCCATCGTGCCGCTCACTAGCAAGTGCGGCAGCTTTTCGAGATCTGCCACGATGGGCTTGCCACTGAGATCCTTGCCAAGCGCTAAGGTCAACAGCGATACGCTCTCCTGAAATGCGCGACTCCCAATGACTTCCTTCATGCACACAAACTGGCGCTCTTCCGGCTTGTTCGGGACTTCCACCCCCATGCAGTTTGCCCCAGACCCTACCAGCGCCAAACGCAACTTCGAAGACGCATCTAGCGCTCGGGCCAAATCCAACTTCATCTCCTCAAGCCGCTGAGGCTCCTCGCCAGGCGCAAGTTGGATCACGTAGGTCGTAACTGTTGGCCCCATCACCACCCGCTCAACGTGCGCCTCAATCTGCCATTGTTTGAGCTTCTCCTCGATGATGCGGCTCGTCCGCTCCAACTCCTCATGCGTTATGCCTGCCCTTGTCTCGGATGGCGTATCCAACAGTGACAAGTCGAGTTGAAGACGGTCGCACTTGGCGGCGGGATTCGGTGTGATGGTCATGAAAATTGTGTCCTTTCCTTGGAGATATTACTCCGGCATCTAAATAGTGATGAAAGACTCCCCTGAATCAGATGGAGGGAGCTTCCTGATATCCATGGCAGGCCAGATTGGATCATTGATTACAACCGATTTATGGCACTCTTATCACTATTTACATCCGTGTTGTCAAAATAATTTCCATATAATTCAATACAAACTTTTTAGATTTACAGTTTTTCCGCCAAACAAGGTCACTATTTAAGTGCCGGAGTAATAGGCGGCAGTTCTCTCTGCGCAAGAATCGCCGCATGGCGAGGATAGCACTACAAAACTGTCACCAACCGAACTCACCTCGACTCTGCCTTCCGGGCTTCTGCCGCCTCTTTCTGTCGCCGTCTCCGTTCCAACCGCGCCAAATGCTCGGCGTGTCCCAATGCGCGTTCCAGCGTAGAACGTCTCATGATGCCGCCTGCCTGCACTCCTGACTTCCCTGACGGTGCCGGAATGATGCCTTTGGCAACGGCTTTCTTCTTGAGCGCCTCCCATTCCTTCTGCCGTTCGCTCGCACTCCCACAAGGTGCCGGCGTCTCAGAGGCTTTCATGTCTGGCGCAGAATCTGGCTTCGGCCTCTCCACCGGCGCAACCTCCTCCTTGGCTACGGCCATTGCCAGCACGGAACCGTTGTGCCGCTCGGCATCCTCTCGCAGCCCCTGAAAGCAGAACCTTCCCCATTCCGCCATGATGAATCGTCGTTCGTTGATGAGCAACGAGCGATCGTAGGCACCGCGCCAGGGATCGTATTTGACGTGCAACAGGCAAAGCTCGACCGCCTCCTGATCAAATCGTCGATTGTTGCCCGCGATGTCATCCTTGGCCCATGTACGAAACGTCGCACGAGCCGTGCCGTGGATCGTGATGACGCTAGGTGCTTGCGCACAGCTCGACTTGACGGGGTCAATCCAGCCGCGACCATCGGCTTTCTGACGCTTTTCGTGAAGATCGTGCATCACCATTGTCGTCACGGCATTGGAATACGGTCGCCCATCGGGATTGGGAAAGAGCAGATCGGAATCGGGGCGCCGAGGCAATGAGCGAAGCAACTCAATCGCTTCGTCGGAAAGGTAGATCGTGCGATCCCGATAGGGACTCTTGATCTTGTCGTGCCCCAGCGGGATCGTCCACGTCTTGCGATCAAAGTCGATTTCACCCCAACGAGCCTCGCGGGCCGCTTGAGCTCGCCCCGCCGTAAGGATGAGGAACATGCAGAGCCGCGCGGGCGTCGTATTGACCGCATTGAGCTCGCGGAAAAGCCGCGGCACTTCTCCGACAGGGCAGAAGGCGTGGTTTTGCGGCGGTGGCAGACCGTGACTCACCTGATCAAGCAAGACTCCCAGATCCCCATCCATGCTCGCTGGATTCGATTCGAGTGTTGAGAGCTTCACCGCCCGTGCCCAGCGAAAGATCCGATAGAGCATGCCGCGAATCTTCGTCGCAGTCGAGTGTTTGGTTCGCCAGATCGGAAGCAGACATTCGTAGAGGGCCTGCGGCGTCACTTTGTCGATGGGAAGCGAACCGATCACAGGGTACAGGTACGTCTTCAAATAGCCGAAGGCCACACGCGCACCCGTGGCGTTGTTGGTCCAGACGCCCTTCTCCTCCGAGTCTTCGAGCCATTCCGAAGCCACCACAAGGAACGTTCGCCGACTTTTCTCCTTCTCCTGCTGATGCTTCGCACGAGCAACCCGCGCTTCCTTTCGCGGATCGGGCAGGTCTTGGCCGCTTTCGAGCAAGCGACGCAGGCCGAGGCAATGCTCACGTGCGGCCTCCAAATCCATTTCGGGGTAGTGCCCGATGATCTTGTCGAGCCGCGTTCCCGACTTCGGGTCGGTATAGCGGAACCGATACGAGCCTTTGTCGGTCTGGCGCTTGATGAGCGAGAGCCCCGTCGTACCAGTGGCGTAGCGTCCCGCAGGGAGATTTGCTGCCAGCGTTGGCGTGAGCGGCTTTGTTGAAGAAGATTGCTTCATCCTTTTTCTCCTATGCAATGGAAGCACAGCACTGTAGGCAGCCTCGTACGTCGCAACCACAACAAACGCCTTGCTATCAAAACCCTTGGCTCAGGTCTGGTCCGCCCTCCATCAAGCCAAAAGAAAACGCAAGCCCTGGATCCTCATCGGACAGCCGCACTTCAAGAACATCCTGCAAAAATGACAAAACGTTTTGCCAATCAGCACATTACCAAGGCGTTTTGTAAGTCATAGACTACCTCCAAGATCGCGAAAACAGGGCGTTTCGCTCAAATTTCGCAATCTGCAAATCCAACAAGAAGGAGAGAGATATGACAAACTTTTCGCGCCGCGCGTTGCTGGGAACTTCCCTCGCCGCTCCCGCTCTCATGGGGCTCGTACCTGCCACGCAGGCCGCTGCCCTTCCCAAGAAATGGGACGAAACGGTTGATGTCGTCATCATCGGCTCTGGCTTTGCCGCTCTTACCGCCGCCTACATGGCAAAGAAAGCCGGGAGCTCCGTCGCTGTTCTCGAAAAGATGCCCACCGTCGGCGGCAACTCCATCATCAATGGCGGCATCATGGGCGTACCCGGCACTGAAATCCAAAAGGAAAAGGGCATCAAGGACTCGCCAGAACTCATGGCGCAGGACATGCTCAAAGCTGGTCTCTACATGAATCATCCGGACAAGGTAAAAGCGCTTTGCGATGAAGCCTACCCCGCCTACCGCATGCTCGTTGACGAGCTCGGCGTCGAATTCAGCAAGACCATCCTGAAGCACGAAGGCGGCCACAGCGTTCCTCGTTCACTCTTCACTGCGAATGGCTCCGGCTCGGAAATCGTCAACAAACTCCTCAAGGGCCTTGAGAAGATCGGCGTCAAGCCTCGTACTCGCACGATCATGGATCACATTCATCTTGATGCGAACGGCCGAGCTGTTGGCGTCACTGTCCGTGAGAAATATCGCTTCGGCAAGCCCGAATCCGGCACGAAGAAAACGATTCGCGCCACCAAGGGCATCGTTCTCTGCTACGGCGGGTTCGGTGCTGATGCCAAGTACCGCTCGATATTTGACCCCAAGCTTGGAGCGGCCTTCCAGACGACCAACCAGCCAGGCGCTACGGCAGAAGCGTGGCGCGAAGCCGCTACTATCGGAGCTCAGATGATTCAGAACGACTGGATTCAGTGTCTCCCCTACACCAGCCCTGACGAGAAGGGTTTTGGCAAGGGCTGGGCGTGGGCCGGCCACACTCAGGCGTACGGTTTTTGGATCGACGCAGCCACGGGTGAACGCTTCGTCAACGAACTGGCCGACCGCAAGGTCCGTTGTGACGCGATCCTTGCGCACAACAACATGGGGCATGACTGCCTGTCTATCGGCGACCAAAAGACGGCGGATCTCTTCGATGTCATTCGCCCAAATTGGATGAACGGCATTCTGAAGTCCAAGGTGTGCTTCAAGTACGACACCTTGGAAGCAATGGCACAGGCTCACAAAATCCCGCTGGACAAGCTCAAGGCCACCATTGCCAGCGTGAACGAATCCGTGAAGACCAAGAAGGATCCGCTTGGCCGTCGCGTCAATGCCGATCTGAAGCCTCAGACGGATGGTCCTTGGTACGTGACTCGCTTATCGCCCAAGGTACATCACTGCATGGGCGGCATTCTGACGACGCCCAAAGCTGAGGTGGTGAGTGTGTCTGGCAAGGTCATCCCCGGACTTTATGCCGCTGGTGAATGCACGGGCGGCGTTCACGGCGCCGTGCGTCTCGGCTCCAATGCCATCACAGACTGCATCGTCAACGGTCGCATTGCGGGCCGCGAAGTGGCCAAGTAACGACCTCGCAGTCCCTATCCGAACAGGGGGCGACCAGCAACGGCGCCCCCCTGTTTTAAAACCCATTCTCAAGAATCTTCTCGGGCGAGAGGCCCTCCGCGCCGAAGAGCTGTCTAAGCCGCTCGGGGCTGTTGCTTCTTTCCCTTTCAGCGTACCAGACGGCAAAAGCGTGCAACGCCTGATTGAGGACATTGCGCTTCGTCATTGCCAACGTCAAATTCCAAAGCGGCCGATGCCATTGCGGCAAAATAACCGCCAGACTTCCTGTCGCCAGATGCGGCTTGAGCAAGCCCGCTGACACGTCTACGCAGATCCCCACACCTTCGAGCGCCGCCTGCAAGCAACTCTGGGCGTCACCGTAAAAGAAGTCCGTTACGCCCCGGGAACTGAGGAACCGGCTTCTCTGGCTCTGGACATAAAGCCCCAAGTACGCACAGCGTTCGTACGGTGCCAGTACCGCAGCCTCTTTCAGAGGCAACGTCATTCGCATGCCAGTTGCGAAGTCGAACACTTCGCTTTCGCTCACCAAGAACTGCGTTCTCGGGTAATTGATCCCATTGCGGAGGATCAGTCGGCAACCCACCAAATCCTCTGGCTCCTTGATACTCCCCGTTTCGGCCAGATAGGCGGGAGACGCGGCCAAGAACGTCGTTGTGCGGGACAGCGGCAAACACAGCAAGCGGTCGTCCGTCGGGCAGTAGGGCAGCACGGCAATATCGACGCGGCCCGACAAGATGTCGGGATGCTCGCAACCAGACTGAATCTCAAAGATGACCGCTGGATGTTCTCGCCGATATTCGTCCGTAAGCGCGATGACAACACGCCGCGAGATATTCCCGGGAACTGCAAAACGGATCACCCGATGTTCGTCGGTTTTGGCAAGCGTACGAACATCTTGCAGGAGCGCGTCATACCGATCAAGGAATTCCAGAACCCGTGGGATAAGCGAATACGCCTTCTCCGAGAGCCGCACGGGCTTGGTTGTCCGATCAAGTAGCGGCAGCCCCAACTCCGCTTCAAGTGAAGAAATCAGGCGCGAGGCCCTTGCTGAATCCACGCCGTTAATGTCAGCAGCCTCTGACAGGCTTTTTCCTCGGGCAATGGAAAGCAATATTTGCCAAGGTATTGGATTGCTAACTTTCATATGGGCGGAGGGATTTTCTGGCCTATTGGAGAAATTTGCTTGCAGAGCTCGATAGGAGTTTCTCAAGCAGTGCGAGGATTATAGGAAGTGTGGATAGTCTAAGCGGTTCGGAGCTGATTGCTACTCAGCTCCGGATTGCAATTCGACGAGCAACTGTCCTCTTGGGATGGGAGGTACGGCGAAAGGCGATGGGACGCAGACTTGCAATTGCATTCAAGGATTCGATTTCACTGGAACAGTAACTTCCAGCGTATCGAAGAGTGAATGGATGATCAATGATGGAAACTATGGGACGCAAGTCACTACTTACTATGGCGTGACAGGGAGTGCCAATGGATATACGGTGGGTGCAGGTTATTCGTATAGTACGGGGTGTAGATATTATTGGACATGTGGTACCTCAGATACTTCAATTTCCTCGTCTCTTGTACCAACAGCTCAAGAAGGCGGAATAAGCAGTTATACTTTGGCTGTTACGATTGGATCGAAAACCGGAACAAAAACATGTACTCTTGCACAATCAAAGAAAGGCAAATGGTATTACTCTTGCTCAAGCAGTCTATCTGGAAATTATTTCGGCCTTTCTGAGGGTGACAAGGTGTCTGGGCGAGTTGTGTTGACTATAAATTAGATAGAGTTAATTACAATTGTGAAAATACAAATAAGCCGCAATACGACAATATTGTGTGCACGAGGAATCTATTGTGTACACACGACTTTGAAACTTGCGACTTATTTTATTAATTTTTCTCTACCTTGATTTGGATCGTTTTACCTAAATCACTTGAAGTGAAGAAATTCGTACAATTTTTTATATCCGCTAAGCCCCCGCTAAAGTAGCTTTGCGCTGATTGTGTAGAACAGGATTTTCCAGTATCTAGTCTTGTTACTGTATAAAACGGAGATGTCGGAGAAGTGATATCTGAATGACAAAAATTTCTCATATTCTCCCCAGTTTTGCCGCTTGCATTACCTGCATCCATATATTCATCTCCGCAATAAAAAGCAGCTATTGAAATTCCGTTGTAAGTTTGAGTATTGCCGCTAAAGCCATACATTGTATCCATTTCATACCACTCGCACATATTACAGTTATAATGTCCCCCTCCCATGTGCTCCCACGATTCTATTTTTACTGATATTGCGCATGAATTGCAATTGCAATCCTGCGTGCCGTCCCCCTTCGGACTTCCGCCGCACTCGCACTTCGACGTGTCACTACAGTTCGGAGCTGAGTAGCAATTACATCCCTGCGTCCCATCCCCCTTCGCTTTGCCACCATACGCACACACACTCGCCACATTGCAATTGGGCGCCGACCAACAGTTGCAATCCTGCGTGCCGTCCCCCTTCGCCGAACCACCATACGTGCACTTCTGCGAGCAGTTCGGCGTGGAGTAGCAGGTGCAAGCCTGCGAACCATCCGCCGTCGGATTGCCGCCATAGGTGCAGTACGTCGTGCCCGTCTGAACGATTTTCGACCCCGTGCACACCGGCGCTTCGTCACAGTTGCAGTCAGGGGTGCCGTCCGCTTTAGGCGTGCCGCCATAAGCGCACTTCCCCGCCGAGTTGCAGTTGGGCGCTTCGCGGCACGAACATTCTTGCGTGCCGTCCTTCTTCGGATCACCGCCATAGGTGCAGAAGGTCAGCCCATTCTGTACGCCAGCCAGCCCCTCGCAAACCGGAGCACTCTTGCAGGTGCAGGCGAGCGTGCCGTTGGTTGTCGCTTCACCGCCGTAATTACAGGTGTTGGAGCCCGTCTGCTTGGACTGGGTGCCTTCGCAAATCGGCTCGTCGTTGCATTCGCAAGATGAGGTGCCGTTGGCGCGGGCCGTGCCACCGTAGTCGCAGTAATTCGATCCCGTCTGCGTCGTGCCTTCACACGTGGGCTGGGTGTCGCACACGCAGTCTTGAGTACCATCGGAATTGGGCGTACCACCAAACTGGCATTCACCGCAAGTAGGCGCGAGCTCGCAGTCGCAAGCGAGTGATCCATTCCCCGAGGGCGTGCCGCCGTAGTAGCACTTGTTCAAGCCCGTCTGCTGAGACGGCGCACCGTCGCACACCGGAGCCGAATTGCACACGCACGCCGTGGTGCCATCGCCCTTGCCGACGCCACCGTAGGTGCAGATGGACGCCTGCATGCAGTTGGGCTCATAGGCGCAGTTGCAAGCCTGAGTGCCATCCGCTTTCGGGGTGCCGCCATAGGCGCACTTGTTGATGCCCGTCTGAGATTCCAAAGCGCCCGTGCAGGTGGGCGGCGGATTGCAGGTGCAGGCGTTCGTGCCATCCACCTTCGGTACGCCGCCATAGGGGCACACGCGAGCAATGGAGCAGTCCGGCTCTTCATTGCAGGTGCAGGATTGGGTGCCATCGCTCTTGGGAACGCCACCATAGCGGCAACCGTGCTCCACGTCCGAGCAATCCGGTGCGGCGTCACAGGTGCAGTCGGAGGAACCGTCCGCCAAAGGCGTACCGCCGTAAGAACACTGATTGCCGCAGTTGGGGGCTTCTGCACAGGTGCAGGACAAGGTGCCGTCAGCCGTCGGCTGGCCGCCGTAGATGCACACGTCCTTCAAGTTGCAGTTCGGGGCGGGGTTGCAGGCGCATTCGTTCTTGCCATTCTTCGCAGCCTCCCCACCGTAGGGACACGGGTTGTCCCCCGTCTGAGCCGCCACTTCCCCTGCACACACGGGCTCGGGATTGCAGTTGCATTCATTGAAGCCGTCCGCTTTGGCGGTGCCGCCGTAGTCGCAGTATTCAAGCGAGTTGCAGTCGAGCTCTTCGAGGCAGTTGCAAGCTTGCGTGCCATCCGCCGCGGCCGTGCCGCCGTAGTAGCAATAGTTGGAACCCGTCTGTTCGGCGCCCGCGCAGGTCGGTTCCTTCAAGCAAGCGCAGTCCTGACTGCCGTTGCCCTTGGGGTTGCCGCCGTAAGGACAAGGATAGGTCTTGCCAGTGCACACCGGGGCTTCCTTGCAGTTGCAGTCTTGGCTACCGTCCCCCTTGGCGGAGCCGCCAAAGGCGCAGTAATTGTTGCCAGTCTGATGGTCGCCCGTGCACACCGGGGCGGAATTGCAGATGCAGCCCTTTTCAGAGGAACCAGAGTACGTGCCGCCGTACTGGCAGGTGTCGGAGCATTCCGGCTCGCCCTTGCATTCGCAAGCCATGGTGCCGTCGCCCTTCGGAGTGCCGCCGTATTCACAGAAATTGGTGCCGGTCTGAGCCGACTTCGTACCATTGCAAACTGGAGCCTCGTTGCAGCTGCAATTTAGCGTGCCATCGCCCTTGGGTTCACCGCCAAATCGACAGACGCTCGCCTCGTTGCAACTCGGTGCGTCATTGCAGACGCAAGCCTGAGTGCCGCCCGCGGCTGCATGACCGCCATAGGGACAGTTGTTTGAGCCCGTCTGATTGGAGCCAAAGCAACGAGGCGCGTCAGAACACGTGCAAGCGGAGGTGCCATCCCCCTTGGCGGTGCCGCCATAGGGGCAGTCCGAGACATTGGTGCAAGTAGGAGGCGGATTGCAGAGGCATTCCTGAGAACCGCCGCCCACAGGCGTGCCGCCGTAAGCGCACACAGTGGAGATGGAGCAATCGGGCGCGGCGAAACAATCACAGTTGAGCGTGTCCGACGCTTCCGTGGAATCCGTGGTGGTGTCCGTCGTGTCCGCCGCATAGGAGGACGCGGTAAAGCCAGCCACGCTCAGGCCGAGCGCGGCGACAAAGAGAGAACGGAACAAGGAATGGAGCTGCATGGCGGCAACCTGCACAAAGAGACATCTTGCCGCAGACGCTACGCCCACTGTCAACTCAAACAGGCGGTCTCCCAAGCGAACGGCGCTCGGACGAGGATCGCGCATCCTCCCCTTGGCCTCATTTTGGGAGACCAGAGCCATGGAAGGAAGTTTGAACTCGATGCCGGCGGTTGGCGATAGCCCCGTTGCTCGACAGGGCGAGGATGGAGAAAAGAAGGATGCCGGCTGCGCAATCCTGCCGCGCAGCCGGGCGGGCGAAGAAAATTACTTCGACCGCTTGGAAATCACGAACAAAATTGCAACACAAGACACAAACTCGCGAATTTTCTCAATCGAAAAATCGAAGCTGTGTGCTAAAATCTCGCCCGAGATCAGCGAGATCCAGTGCAAAGACACCGCTAGTCTCCTTTTAGAAACCCGCCCGGCAAGGCGGGTTTTATTTTGCCTGCAATTCTTGATTATTAAAACTCAGATCTGAGGGTATTGTCTTTATCAGAGCAGATTTTGCGCAAGCACTTTCGGCAAAAAACAAAGGCTTTTTGTTTCTTCCGCTTTTTGAATTTCAGACAGGCGGACTCATTCTTTTCGCCATCGAAAAACAAGTTGTGCTTCAAACCAACAATTTATCCACGTTTTTCCATTATTCCACTCTACGCCTTTTCTTTAAAATTGCGGTATATTATCGATTACCCAATTTCCCTTTCAGGAGAATTCCAATGGAAAACGATTTCTTCGGTCGCCTTGAAACGCTCAACGCGAAGAAGGCCGATCTTGCTGCCGAATACGACGCCATTCGCGCCGACGCCAAGGCTGTCGCCGTGCAGCTCGTGGAGCAGTTCAAGTTCACCGCCGCCGAACTCGGTTGCGCTTGCAGCGGGGAATGCGACGACTCCGCCAAGAAGCCCCGCAAGGCCATAGCGCCCAAATACCGCAATCCCGCCGGCGACGAAACGTGGTCTGGCCGCGGCATGAAGCCCGTGTGGTTCAAGGCCGCTCTTGAAGCTGGCATCCCGGCTGAAGACATGCTGATTGAAAAGCCCGCGGCTTAATCGCCTTCTCAATCACCCAACCCCGCTGTTCGACTGGCGGGGTTTCTTTTTTTTGGAAAAAAGGACGCGCCCCCTTTTCTTCCTCTCGCAATCGAGGCAAAATTACGCTACTTTCGCTGTACGTAAAAGGGAAACAAATGGCTGGCTGGATCTTTACTTTATTCTTCAGCTTGGCGCTTACTGGCTTGATGTTTTTGGCTTATCGCAACGAGAAACGTTAAAGTCAACTGAGGAAGCCCCTTCTCCGACAGCACGAACTTGAGACAAAATCATTTCGATACGGGCTGTTTCTTCCTTTTTCATTCGAAGCAAGTGCTCGTTCTTTAGATATTCCTCTGCCACCTTGAAACCCATGTGCCCAAGGAATACGGCAGCCAGTACTGCACAAAGAACAATTTTCTGATTAGCAGTCATATTGCAATACATTATCTTGGAAATACCTTCGCCAGAAACGCAAAAACCCCGCCGTTCCAAAGCGTTGCGGCTCGGGAACAAACGGGGTTCTTGGGAGCAAAACTGCCCAAACTATTTGCAACGGCGAATGATGAACACAAGCAAGAAGGCCACCGCCAAAGCGATGGTGATACCAATATTGATGCCCCATGCGTACCGCACGGCATCATCGGTAATCTGAAACATTACTTTTCCTCCAAATGCTTGAGTGCAACTGACACCGCCTTCGACATCAGGCCGAAGAAACAACTGCCCAGACTATTTCTTCCTATTGCAGATCTTATCCGCAATATAGACAACGGCGAACACGACAAAACCGATGATTGCCAGCGTGTTCGTCACTCTAAGGGCAAAATCGAACGATGCCTGCGTTAATTGGAACATTTCCCTTTCTCCAACAACAGAACGAAAAAATCGAGCACAAGGGCTATGATGAAAATATACAACCAAAGCCATTGACCGATGGGCCGATCTGTCACATTCGCCTGCCCCAAGTAGAGCGCCGCAGCAACAGCAACGTCCCACAAGAACAAGAAATCCGATATGCGACGGAGAAACTGGCAACCGCATTTTCGCATTTTTTCCAATACGACCATGCTTTGCCTCCTTAAAAACGCAGAGACACGATCCCCAAAACGGGGAGCGTATCCCCGCTTGGGTTAATGAAAATTTTGCTCTACTTCACAATCGGAAACGCCTCTGCGCCGTCCTGACGGAGAATGTCATTCCAGTCGAGGCCCTTGGCCGCTTCTGGAATCGCCTTCTCAATCGTCATGACCACGCCGAGGATCCCCATCTTGCGAAGCCGGTGAGCCAAAGCCTTGGCGGCCTTGACCCCTGTCTCCGAACGATCCTTGTCGGCCCAGATGAGCACCACCTTGACGCCCGCGGGCGGAACAAACTGTTCCATTCCGTTGGCGCATATCGTGCTCCACGTGGGCAAGCCAGTGGCGCTGAAGACGGACAAAGCCGTCTCAATGCCTTCGGCGACGCCAAGAATCGCCCCCGCCTTCCCCAGTCGAATCGCCGCGCCGTTAAGCGTGGCATCGCTTGGGAGCGGAGTGAGCTTCTTGGGAACCTCCACCGCAGCCTTTTTGCCCTCCTCGGACAAAAACGTCCGATGCAGAGCAATGAGCTTTCCAGCGGGATCCCGCACAGCAGCCACCATGGCAGGAAGCCAGCAGTTGTGCGTGGTGTCCTTGTAATGGGCCCGCGGCAAGAACCGCAGATCCGCTACGTCAGACGCCTTCACCTCGATAGCACGACCAGAGAGGTACGTGCGCACGAGGGCTGACTCTTCCGCGTCAATAGGCTGCGCCAAAGACCAGAGCTTCGCGATGCCGTTTTGAATCACGGTGTCACGATCCTGTCTTTCCTTGGCCGCGGCTTTTTCCTCTTCACGTGTTGGGAGCTTTTCAGCGCCCCACAGCTTGAATTGGAACGTGCCGTGTTGGTTCTCAACGGTCTGCGTCGAGATGAGCGTCAACTTCGCGCGATCCCCTTGACGAAGACCGGCGACGTTGACTGCTCGAAGAAGGTCCTTGCCAGAAAGGCTGAGAACCCGCTTCGCCGTCTCTTCGCAAATCTTGACCGCGAAAAACGAGCGACCGTTCTTCTCGACCTGACCTACGAAGACCAGCTTTCCTACGAAGACTCGCCCGTCCTTCTCCTCCGCCACCACCTGTCCGGGGCGCTTGAGATTAAGGAACCGACCGACAGCGGCCACCGCCTGTCCAAAGGACATGCCGTTGATCCACTGCAAGAGGGCGAAACCGTCACGGAAGTTGCCGCAGCTGTTGCACACGCCGGCTCCGTTCAGCTTGTAGTTTGGGTACAAGCGGAAGCCGTTAGTGCCGCCATGCACCGGACAGGCCACATGCTTGCCAGGCCGATCCAGGGCTTCGCGCAAGGCCGGGGCCAGAGAGCTGAGGATTTCGCCCCAGCGGTTTTCCGCCGCCTTGCGAACATCGGCGACGGAGTACTGATATTGATGATTGTTTGTCATCTTAAAACTCCAATCCCGATGAAAACCAGTCCCCCCAAAGGGAACCTGTTCCCTCCGGGAAGATTGCAAGAAATGTAGAACCGAGCCTTGATGCACTCGGGGGCCTCCGCCGCGATAAACGCTTGAGCGGAGGCTGTTACTCAACGCGTTGGCAGTGCGAAATACTTGACTTAGCGTCGCGCAACTCGCCATTCGTACACGTACTTGTCCGCATCCTTGTGCCCGTCAGGAACACCATTCCGCAAGGGGATGCGTGCATCCCCTTGGGATCAAGATTCAGTTAGTTTTAGATGATGCGAAGCCGACGCCAGCACGAAGTAATCACGCGGGCGGAGAAGCCCGAGAAATTCCCTCGATAGGGATCGTCGAAAAGCTCGCCGTTGGCGATCTTGCGAGCCGCCTCCTCGACGCCGTTTTCGCGGATCATCATGGTGGCGCACTGGGCGTGGTCTTTGTCTTCAAAGAATTCGTCCAGCAACTCGCTCATCTCTACGGCAAGCCCCTGTGCTCGAAGGTCTGCCTTCAATCCTTCCGTCCACCAAGGCGAGCAGTGCGCTTGGCGCTTCTCCTCGATGTTCGCAAGAGCGATCTCGCGAATGGAAGCCTTGTCGGCTTCGGCGAGCGGAGCGAGACGTTCACAAAGGGTGTAATACGCTTTGAAAACGTCTTCCAGACTGTCGGCGCCTTCCAGCAGGCTCTCGATGTCATCCTGTTCGCAAGCCTGTTCGAACAAGGCCTTGCGTTCTGTATTGTTTGTCATGGTGTTTCTCCAAAAAAGAAAGAATCCCTTGAGGAAAAACACTCCCAAGAGGAAATGTCTTTCCTCTCGGAAAAGGGTTTACGAAGCCGAAGCCAAGGATCAGTTGCGGCGAAATGCCTGACTGCGCACCTCCAGCGCGACCGTTGGGTCAACGCTGAAAGCAAGGCAGGTCTGGCTGTCGAGGCGGCCTGCGATGCCGAAGCATCCCAAGCCGTGTCCAAAGAAGAAGTAGTGCACCTCCGCTTCGGGCAACTGGACAATGAGCTCCGCCTCGGCCTTGAGGCTCGTGATGAGCGCAGAAAGGGCCGCTGGATCCGTCTTCTGAATGCTCGCGAACGTGCGCAGAACCTCTTCGACAGAAGCAAAGCGAGCCTCTCCCTGTTTGGCTTCGTGCTTTAAAACTTTGGTCAACATGATGGTCTCCAAAAAAGAACGGAGCCGCCATGTCCCTTGTCGGGGTGACGACCCCGCGAGGGTTACGAATTAACGGCAAAACGAATCGGTGTAGTCTCCGACCGTATCGATGAAGGCTTCGATGGAGCCAAGCGCTTGCGCAAGCCGCTTGCACTCAACCTCGACCTCCTCGCAATCGCCGGCCACGAGGCTCAAATAGCGCCATTCGTTGACGGAATTATTGAGCTCGTCCCAGTCGGCCCAATGCCAGCCGCAAAGGGCGGCATGATCCTTCAGATCCTCCCATTCCCCGTAGTTGGGGAAGCTGCTGAGAGAAAGCTTCTTCTCCCACTGCTCTGCCGCAAGGGCGGCGTCGATGAGGATGCCTCGCAAGACCGATTTGGCCGTTTTTGTCTGAGTCATAGTGTTTTCCAAAAAAAGGATTTGGAACGCACCAACCCCGAGGGGCGGATGCGCCCCGTAGGGTTACTTACTGCTTGGTACTACTCATGAGCGAAGCCGTACATCTCGTACGTCTCCTCCCAATTCTCGTCGTCCGGAAACCTGCTTTCGTTGGGTTCCATCGGCTGATCCGCGACCTCCGGCGCAATGCTGGCGATCCAGCGCTGCACCAAGCATTGGCGAACATCCGAGAGGACGCTTGCAACCTGTTGGTTGTAGCCGTCCCCGTTGAGGTCGCCATGCACGATGTCGCGCCCGATGGGGGCTTCGAGTTCGTCTGCCATCGACACGAGCCGGCGAAGTTCACCGATTGTGATGTAGACGCGAGTGTTGTCTTGCAGCTTATTAACAGACATATTTGTCTCCAAAAGAAAAAATGATCTCTGGAGACGCCATCCGCCCCCTGGGGAGCAAAAGGCGTCCCCAAAGGGTGGTTAGATGATTCCGACTCGCCGCCAAGACGAGAGGATGGTTTGAGGCGGGATGCCGGCAAGGCTGACGTCGTCGTACTCGCCGCAGAGAACACCATGCGACGTGCGCTTGGCGGCCTCTTCAGCGCCAAAAAGACGAATAACCTCTCCGACCTCCCATCGAACAGTGCGACTCATTCCAAAGAATTCGTCGAGCACCACATCCTCGGTTGGTTTGGCGGCAATTGGATGAAACTGACTCATGGCGAGCCTCCTAAAAAGAATGGAGGGAACGCCACCCCTTTGCGGGGAAGCTTCCCCGAAAGGGTTAAAACAGCGCCAAAAGGACGAGCCTTTCGAGCACCAGAAGCAGCCCATACGCCATGGCGACGAGGACTGAATCCAGCAAAGCGAGCTGTTCGAGAGACAGATGATTGAACATGGCGTCGCTCCAAAAAAGAAAACGGAGCCCGCCACGTTCCTCACGGAGCTGACGAGCCCCGCAGGGAAAAGGTTGCGAATCAGTAGAAAAGCCGCTTGGCTAGGCCAAGCAAGTTGCCTTCCAATTCG
Source organism: Acutalibacteraceae bacterium (assembly GCA_963647785.1). Taxonomy (GTDB): domain Bacteria; phylum Pseudomonadota; class Gammaproteobacteria; order Burkholderiales; family Burkholderiaceae_F; genus Duodenibacillus. Next base: position 12,274 of record CAVJBF010000018.1, on the reverse strand, counting down.
TCAACCGTCTTGATGGCAACCACATGGCGCAGGACGTCAAAGTCCTTGCTCACCGTGCCATTGCCCTTGATGCAAATGCCGATGAAGAGAATGCCCTCGGACTGAAGGCGCTGCACCATGTCGGCAGCTTCCTTCGAAAAGTCCGTGGCGTCGGTGATGTAGAACACCACCTTTCTCTCCTCGCGGCACTTCGCCAAGTAGAAGCCCGCCGCCGTCACCGCCGACAAATCCGGGGTGCCGCCGCAGGCGTCAATCTTGGCAATGCGACTCTTGGCCTCTGGCGTCAGGCGCTGTCCCAACGACACCAGCGGCATGACTTGACCGCGGATGCTCCTTGAGTAGGTGGCAACCCCCGCCTTCACGCCTGGCATGGTGCGCAACGCTTCAAAAAGCGCCAACGCAGCTGTCAGAGCATTGGTGAAAGAGGCGCCGGCCATCGATCCCGACTGATCCAGCATGATCTGGACTGCGGTATCGACGCCATTGACGCGAGTGTTTTTTTCAAACACTCGCGGATTGCCGACCGCCAGCCGACTCAGCGCCGAACCCTTCGCTCGAATGCCGCAGGCGCCCACGAGCGAATGCTCGCGACGGGTCCCTTGGACAAACGAATGAAGAATTCGCCCGAGCCGTCGAGCGTGCTGGGACACTTGATCAAAAAACTGTGCCCCGCGCAACGACTTCCTCGCAGGCATCTCGTCCGGTCCCTTCGTGAGACTGGACAAATCGATCTCCAGCAGTTCGCCGCAGCCTTCGGTCGGGCTCTTGCGAGCCTTCCCAATGGCAGCGCGAAACGCCTCGCCGGAGAAGTCCTTGCATTCCTGCAAAGATTCTCCTCCTTCGACGCAGACAACCGTCTTGTCGTCAGCCGTCTGGCCGCTGGACTGTTGCCCCTCAGCCGACGAACTGCCGGAAGCCGAATCGTCAGTCGACTGGCCTTTTTGACCATCCGCAGACGAATCATTGGCCGAAGCATCCGCCGGCTGATCTTGCGCAGGCAGACCTTCAGCTTTCTGACCACTGGCCTCGTCCTTCTTGGCCTTGGTCTTTTGACCTCGGCTCTTCGGTTTGTCGCTCGAAGAACTCTCAGTCGGCTGACTGGAATCCTTTGCATCCTTAATAGGAAGCAGAGCGGCCACCTTCTGAGCCAGCGCCCAAACATCCGCCGTGCAGGTGCACTTTGGATACTCAGACGAGATCAGCTGGTCTATAGCTTGAGCCTGAGACTCCCCCAGCCGTTCAGCAAGCTCCTTCAAAGACGCCTCCGTTGCCGCGGCGCAATCCGCACGACCGAGCAAGAGCGAACCCTTGCAGAGCGTGAAGATTGTCACTACGTCCAAAAGCGACTTCTCAGGAAGCACCGAAATGATCTTCGGCAGGGCTCGCTGCCGCGACTCGGCAAAAAGACGGCGGGCGCTAAAAAACACGTCCTCCATCTTCTTTTCGATGCGGGGGTCTTCCAGCCCGTTGCAGAGCTGAAAGGTAACTGTCCTCGGCGTGGCGACTTTCGTGTCCGTGTAGCGGACGTGGCCGCACTCATGGATGAGCGAAGCCAGAATGTCGTCACGTTCCGTTGGGGAGAGATCGTCACGCAGGGGCGGAATGAAGATGGTGTCTCCATCCGTGTTGGGCGTGACGCTAGGATCAAACTTGAGTTTGACGCCCAATCGGTCACAGATCGTCAGAGCAACGATGGTGAGCGAGCGATTGGACAACTTTGGATTTGTCATGGTGCCTCCAAAAAGAAATGGGACGCACCATGTCCCCAATGGGGCTGAATGCGCCCCGTGGGGTGAAAAAGGAATTGAAGCTAGTCTGGGCAACCGCTTCAGGGATTGGATTTGTGATTAGCGCTGTACAGACCAAGAGCGATCAGAGCACCGACGCCAATCGATACAAGCAACATAGAAACAATTGTCATAATTCATTCATTTCTATTGATTGTTGCAATGAAATTAGTGACTAGCGCTGTACAGCCCAACGGCCATTACAGCACCAACCACAATAGTAACGAGAATCATGGAAAGAACCATAGAAATTACGCGAGGAAACCCGCGACTTCAGTAGCGGGAAGAATCGCTGCCTCCTTAACTAATTAAACAAAATTTAGGCAAGGGTGGTTGATAGTTTCAGTGACTTGCGCAATACAAACCAACTGCAATCAGAGCACCAACCACAAGCGAAACGCCCAACATGGATACGATAACCATACTTACTCCTCGTCAATATTCACTAGCACAAACTCTACGACAAAGCTGATTGTAGCGAGGCAGAGTGCGTACAGCATCAGCCAGAATCCCACATTAAAGGGGAACAACGCTACGAGCACCGATCCAACGCCAATTTTTTCGAGCGCAGAAGCGATGAAGGCCATAGTCTTGCGTTTGTTGACTCGAAAATTCTTTACAAAAGGAATTTTCATTGTCTTCTCCTACAAGTAGTTGGGAGAAGCACAGACAACCTCTCAAAGAGGCGTCATGCACCTCTCCGAGGGTTGCTAAAAATGGTGTCAGTGGTACTGAACATAGTCCAGCCCCACGGCGCATCCGTCTTCCATGCGAAAGAGAATGCGCCACGGGCCGCTGACGCTCACGGCATAAGTGCCGTCAAAAGCGCCATGCATCCCATGACATTGACGGGAGCCCGCCCGAGCCAGCCCTTGGGGCGAGTCGGCGAGCTCAATTTCTGCCAGACAGCGCTCGATGCGGTCGGCATGCGCGGGATTGATTCCGGCACGCTTTCCGTTGAGAGCGAAGTCCTGCAGCTTCTTGGACCTAAACGATGCAAGGAGCATGAGAGCCTCCGCGCATCGTCTGGAGTCGGCGGATGCAGGCCCCGAGTTTCTGGGTCATTGGATCAGTAGCTTTCACCACACGATCCGTCACCTCGGCGAGAACCAGCTGGCGTCCCTCTCGGATTAACCAAAGAAGACCTTCCAGATTGACTCGTTCACGAGAGGGCGTAGCCGCGTTAACGGCGTTCACGTAGGAGCCCACTCGGGCCTGATATTCACGATAAAGCATAGGTGTACCTCAAGAAGATAAAAAAATGGGGCACACCATGTCCCCAAGGGGCTGACGTGCCCCGAGGGGTTTTTAATTACTTTCCTTCAACAAGCTTGTTCAGACGGCTGAAGTCGTACTGAATCATGTGTTGCAGGGAAATGGCGTCTTCCGCTGCCAAACCGTCCGTGAGCGCAAGACTCAGGGAAACGCTGACGGGATTGACAGCCTTGGCAACGGGGGCCTTCGCAAACGTGAAGAGCAACCCGCAGAAGCGGAGCAAACCTCGCTGCGACATCTCCGGAACTGCGAGCTTCTGCTCGTGCTGCTCACGCAGCGTATGAGAGAAGTCCACAACCCCTTCGACGATTCCGCGAGCGCGCTTCGGATCGAGGCCGACTGCTTGCGCAGAGAGCTTCTTCCAAAGCAGTTCAACCTCAGCGTCCTTTTCGGGGTAGCTGAAGATGAGCTGCCAGGCGCGGTCGAAAACCGACCGATCCTGAGCGTGACGCCCAAGGTACTCGGACGTTTCCGAAGCGTCACCCAAGGGACGGTTGTCCGTGAAGACAATGCGCGCATTGGGATGACGATGCACCACTTCACCCGTGCGGTCAATGACGATGTCGTCACCTTCCAACAGGTCGTTGCAGGCGAGCCAGACGTCCGCCGGAGCAGACGAAGGCTCGTTGATGACAAGCACCGCGCCCGTGCGCCACGCGATGGTGGCGGGACCGTCAGTCCAAATCAATTTGCCCGTAGGATCTGCACCCCACTGACCGATCAATTCGTACTTGTCCATCCGACGACGGCATGTCATCGTGACGGCAGGCGCGTTGACGCGACGCAGGAACTGCATCACGAACGACGTCTTGCCGCAACCAGCCGGACCGCTGATCCACAAGGGTTCGGCGGTGTTCTCAGCTTCCCACCAGAGGCGGAAGCGTTCGAACTGTTCGGGCTGGAACGTGTATTCCCGATCCGGCTGCGCGAAACGGGTTCCGCTTGGCAGAGCGGTCGGGCAGAAGCCCAGAACGCGCTGCGGCGACTCGAAACCGAACTCGGACGCGGGAATGTAAGCATTGAAGTTCATCATGGTAGGTCTCCTAAGAAAAAGAACTTCGGGGACGCCATGACCCCAGAGGGGATTGGCATCCCCGATGGGAATTGCGTTCAGAGGAACGCGAAAGGAACTTCAGGAAGCGGACTTGTCCGACTTCCCGACTTCAACTGGAGCTGACGGATCAGCCTTCGGCTTTTCAGCGTCGGGCTTCTCGGTCTGCGAACGACGATCGGAACTTGCGAACGGGTTGTCGATCTTCACACCAAAGCGGTTGAGGAAATCGAACATGTCGTCAAAGTTCTTCACAAGTTGACTATTGCTGCTCATGCCTGCTTCTCCTTCTGAGCCAGAACATCGGCAAAGATTGAGAAAGGAGCCGCCGCCATTGGAACCACCCCGCTTGGAATCGGCTCAAACGCGAAAGGCGCAGAGACCGGAGCCAAGGGAGCGGGTTCAGCCTGCACCGGTGCGCTTGGCATCGGAGCGACTTCAACCGCGGGCGCCGGAGCCTCCTCCACCGTTTCCGTTGGGACGGGCTTGGCAGATTTGGCAACGGCGCGCTCACGCGTAATTCGGGCGGCTCTTGCCAACCGATCCTCCGTACGCACCGTAGAGGTGCGACGAGAAACCGGCGTGGCGGGAGTTGCCTTCTTGACAGCGGGAGTGTTGACCGCAGAAGCGGCGGGAGCGGCGAACAAGTCGCCAGTGAAATCGATGTTTGTCTGAAGCATGGTGTTCTCCAAAAAAGAAAAAGCGGAGCCACCATGCCCCTTGTGGGGTGATGACCCCGCAAGGGATGATTGAAAAAACTTCTAGAACCAGGGCAGTTCAACCTGCTCTTGTTCCGGCGCCTTCACCCCGGGGTGATCCAAGGCGATTTCCGAGAACGCCAGAAGCGCATCCGCATCAGCGGAAGCCTCTTCCTTGGCGCTCTCGACGGCTTCTTTGGTGACTGCAAGAACATCCTCGCAACCGTCAAAGATGGAACGAGCAGCCGGTTCTGCTGCAGGCTGTGCGAAGAAAGCCTCAATCGACGACGGATCAAGATCCGGCGCGACGGGGACTTCCTCTACGACGGGCGCCGGTGCAGGAACAGCTGCCGGAGCCGGGACCAAGGTCTCAGCTGCGGGAGCCGTCTTCTGCGCGAGCGACCGTTCAGCGTCAGCCAGCAGAGACTCAGCGGACACTTCGCCACGAACAATGCTCGCGAGCAACGTGCGATCCGCCAAGAACTGCGTGGTGCTCTTCAGAATCCAGAAAGCGGTTCCCCCAATCGCGCCCTGAGTTGGAACGCGATTCAAGGCAATCTGAATCGTCTTGACGAGCGGACTGATGCCCGGCGCCAAGAACGAAAGACTGTCGAGTCTCTTCTGAAGCTTGATGAGCGTCTTGGGAAGGCGCTGATTGGCGCTTTCCCGCCCCGGACCGAAGCTGTCGCGCAGGTAGCGCTGTGCTTCACCCGAGATGGCGTTCAACATTTCGGCGGTCAAGTCATTGCTGACCTGATCGTCGAACTCTTTGATCTCCGCTTCGCTCGTACCAACCGGCACGATGCCGATGGCCGAATACGTCGCGGTCAACTTCCGATCCAAAGCCGACATATCGAGCTTGGCGCTCAAAATCTGTTCACTAAACTTTGGATTCTCCGCCGCCCACTGTTCGACGTAGCGGTCATAGTTGGACATGAAGTCCGCCTTGACCTCTTCGTACTCCTTTTGGAACTGCTTCAACTCTGGCAAGACCGTCTTGGCGACGCTCTTGTCCAAAGCCGTGCCGCCCAAAAACTTGACGCCGACGGAATCCAGCAAGCCAGACACCTTGTTAACAACGTCGTTGATGGGCTTCAGCACCTTTGGATTGATGATTGCCTTCAGTCCGTAGGACGCGGCAACCGCTTCCGGCGGCAGTTCACCGTCAGCGCCGAGGCGGTAGTCCTCAGCATGCATGGCCCTTGTACCGGTCCACGTGCGGAACTTCGTCGTAACGACGACGAGGCGTTCGCGGACGGTGCGGGCATTGGTGGTGGAAGTGGTATTGGAATTTGTCATGATGACGTCTCCTAAAAAAAGAAAACGGAGACGCACCATGGCCCGAGAGGGATGATGACATCCCCGTCGGGAATGGAAGATCACAGAAGAATCTTCCGTTGATTGATTAGCTAGGCCTGCTCTTTGTCGCGATTTTTCTTATCGCGGTCAGGCCCAGCCCACCAGCTAATGAAGGCGGTTAAAACAACGATGAACCCTACCGTAGCAAGTCCAGCGTAAAGACCAAAACTGTTATTCACGAGCAAGCCTACTTCTTATTCTTGCTGTTGCGATCAGGATCGGCCCACCAGCAAATGAAGGCCATGAGGATGACAATCAACATTGCTGTAGCAAGCCCAGCATAGAGTCCGTTCATTTTTCCTCCTCCCTCTTCTTAGAACCTTGGAAAAGAATGGCAAATCCCCAGAAAGCAAACCCACCTAAGAGTCTGACCCAGAGATTTTCATCCTCAGCTGGAATTGGAAGCAAAAAATGCTCCACCCTTCCTAGCCACTCCCAACGGTCCCAATGATAAGCCCATGGTTGACTCGGCGTAACGAAGACGCTGAAAAACAGCGACATCGATATGCCAAGACAAAGGTTAGAAGTTACGCGCTTGCCTGCTTCCAACCGTTTCATGAGAAAATTCTTAAAAATTTCAAGAATACTCATAGATTTCCTTGTGCAGAAACCCATGTTCCCTTGCGAGGAACCGAGTCCCCGCAGGGTAAAAACTACCAATTGATGTCGATTTCCGACGGATCAATCAGTGTCGCTTCTTCCAGTGCCCGAGCAACGCCTTCGTTTGGCGTGAAACCCTCGGGGAGAATGCCCTTGGTCCGTCGCACCGACCAGCTTTCGCCGGACAAGGTGCGGTAGGGATCAAGGTCCTTTTCCGTCAGGTTGTGCGCCTTCAGAAACTCAGCCAGATTCACTGAGCTCTTCGCCGCACGTCGCGTGAGCGCTACGCCAGCGAAGTTCGCCAAGCGATAGTTGCCCATTTGACCCACGAGCGTCTGCGTCAAAACCTCCTTGCGCTCCTGAAGCACCTTGAGCGCGGCTTTCGCCGACTCAATGTCCTCCAGTACGTCGGAAAGCTCCTTCGCCGGCCCTGCCCATGCAGCCACCGCCTCCTCCGTCCGAGGCGCGTAGAAATCGCGCTCGGGATCCTTGGGGGGTTCCTTGTCCTTGGAAACGTAGTCCCAGAAGACGCGGCCCTTCACCTGAATCTCACGGATGAGCTTGTCATCCCGAGGGATGTCAAACTCAATGAGATGGTCGCCATCGAGGAAAACCAGCCACCCGTAGTAGGCGTCAGACACCATGATCTGATGCTGAACCTGCACGTAGTAAAGCCGGTAGGCCACTGAATCGCGTCCGTTGGCACGAACGTCCTTCAGCGTCTCCTCTTGCGGACACTTGATCTCGACGGGGACGCCATCAAAGGTGAGCCCGTCGAACGAAGCACGGAAAAGCGGGTTTTCCTCCCACTCGCCGCAAGCTGGCATCACCACCGTTTGGTGAGTGACTTCAAACAAGCGACGAGCGACAGGCTCGTTCTCCACGCCAAACCTCACAGCCGGAATGACCGAGAGATCAGGCGGAACCGCTCTGTCCGTCTTCTCCATCCAGAGGCGCCAAGGCGTCTTGTCAGGATGGAGGTTTAAAACGACAGCGCTCTCCGTTGCGGTAATGCCTGACTTTCGCCAAGCCAGCCACTCGGGAGAACGCTGATCGAGCATGACTTCTCTCATAGCCCCTCCTTGGCTTCGGTCAATGAAAACCCGCCAAACGTGTCGACGGATTTCCAATGACCTGCACCATGCCTATCAGAACGGAATGTCACCAACGTCAGGGACGTAAGCTTCTTCGGGTTCAGGCTCGGCCAACACGGTCTCGTCCTTGCGGGGAGCGGGCTGTGAGGCGGGAGCAGGCTTGGGTGCCTTCGGAGCAGCAGGAACAACGGGCGCCGGAGCAGGCTGAGGCGCAGGTGCCGGAGCAACTGCAACCGCCTTGGGGAGCTTGGAAAGAACGTAGTCCTTGCTTTCGCCCTCAAGGTTCTTCTCGGCCCACTGAAGCGCCTTGGCGTGACCGTTGTCGGGGAAGCGGCTGATCATTTCAGTCAACTGCTCACTGATCTGATCCAACTTCTTCGTGTCCAAGGTGAGCTTGGGCACTTCCTTCGCTTCGACGACCTGCACAGGTTCAGCCTTGGGCTGAGAGACAGGCGTTGCAACGGGAACTACGACAGAAGCCGGAGCATCAGACATGGCTGACACTTCGTCTTCGTCATAAATCCCTGCGACGCCAAATGCAACGCGGATGCATTGAATAATCGCCTTATGGCGAAGCATCCGATGCGGCCACCGTGACCAGATGTCCGTGCCGCCAAAGCACTCAGACATGTACTCGGACACAACGATAGGCTTTCCGAGAGACTTCCTCGAAATAGCCACCGTGCAGCTTTCAGGAAGTTCCCGAGTGCCGATCTTGACGGTTTTTTCCGAGAAAGAAACCGTCAAGCCGTCGTAATCAGGCTGGCGATTCAAAATCGACAACCAGCCGTCCACGCTAACCACTGGAACAACGGTGCCGCCCTTGGTCTTAAAGGCAAAAATCTCTCGAACAAATGGATTGAGACCGTACGTTTCTGCAACAATCAGCAGAGACATCATCTCCTCGTTGGTTGGCGCTCGATCCGGAGCATTCTTTTCACGAATGCGGAAAGAGACCTTTGCCAACGTTTCGTAGAGCTTGTTGGGATCTACACCATACTTCTGCGCCATGCGCACCACGAGAGACGTAGCAGGATTTGCCATTTTGGATTACTCCTAAAAGAAAAAAACAAACCCTGCGGAGACACTTTCTCCTTGTGGGGAAAAAGTTCCCCACAGGGAGATTAATTAACGACTGCGCGACAACTTCTTAAACGAAATCGTCACCAGCCGTCCAGTCTTCATCAGCCGAAGCCGTCGAAGCGGGAGCAGCAGATGCGGACGCCGGCTTCTTCGCAGCGCCTTCCGTCTTGGCCGGAGAGGCCAGAATCTGGAAGTCATCCACGATGATGCTAGCGAGCTTCACCTTCTTGCCGCCTTCAAGCGTCGCCTCCTTGTAAGAGAGGTGTGCCTGCACAGCCACCAGCGTGCCCTTGACAAGCGACGGAGCAACCTTCTCTGCGCGGGCGCCAAACAACAGCGCTTCATGCCAGACGGTTTTCTGCTCGTACTTGCCCTCAGCGTTCTTCACGCTTTCGGACGTCGCGATGCCCAGCGAGAGCATCGAGATGCCCTTCTGAGTCTTGAAGAAGCGAGCGTCCTGACCGAGGCGGCCGATGAGGTTGACGGACTGGAAAGACTTGTAGTTCAACATGATTGTCTCCTAAAGAAAAATCCCGCAGAGACCGTCCCTCAACATGAGGACTTCGGCCCCATGAGGGATCGTTGAACATTGAAAAAGAAAAAAGCGAGCGGCAAGCCATGCCCTCGCGGACAGAATCTTGCTGCCCGCAAAAGTCGGAATTAACCGACGAGGCCAAACACTCTTAGAAAGCAGTGTTCGGAACCACCATCAGAATCATGAACACGAGCGCCAAAACCAGCAGGCGTTTCGGTACAATCCTCGTCAGGTGGGGCATGGACTTGTTCAGGGTGCGCATGCTTTCCTCCTTATAAGGGGCCGCAAGCGAGAGTTTGCGGCCTTACTCATATCTGCATCCGAACTTTCGTCCATCCGCAGATTCCCAAAGAGAAATTCCCAGACTGCACAAAATTTGTGTGAGCGCCTGTAGAGAAAATCTTTGGGAAAGGTGAAAGCAGCGGCCGAGAATCAGCCCAGCTTTTCTTAATTATTTCCAGATGGATCCGAACTGAATGTGATCGTTTCCAACCATATCCAGCGCAGCCATCTCGTCTGGCGCACACCGAAAGCCCAGCGTACGCTCGAAAGCGTAGTGCAAGGGGTGTGCCGCTGATTTGCAGTCAGCCGTAAGCATGGCCCAGCGGCACAACGAGCGGGTGCTCATCGTGACGCTTAAAGTCCCGTCTTCGAAACGTTTCCGAATCTCTGACGCGAACTTCACCATGCCGCTGACAACTTTCTTCATGGCGGGATCTGCCAAGAAGGGAGCGCTCTTTCGAACGATTTCCTCTTCAACCGCTTCAGGAAGGTAGTTGACCTTCAGGAAGCGATAGCGATCCATTGACGCCATATTCTGTACCTGCACTCCCGAATAGAAGCCAGTTTCATCACCCTTGCCCGCACTGTTAGCTGTAGCCACAACACGGAAGTTTGGGTGAGGCTTGATGACTTCACCGCCATTCTCGCTAATCACAAGAGGACGTCCTTCAAGAACGTCATTGAGACCAGCAAGTTCCGACGGATCACACATATCGATTTCGTTCAAAATCAGCACGTGGCCCTCCTTCATAGCACGAGCCAAGGGGCCGTACTCGAAGGTCATAGCAGGCGTTTCGCCAGGAACAGACGCTTTCAGGACAAACTGTCCTTTGAGCGACTGAAACTCCATGCGTCCGTTGCACGTGACCTGCTGGACGGGCCAGTGAAGTCGCGCGCAGACCTCATTGATGACACTCGTCTTGCCACAGCCGGTAGGACCCGACAGGAAGAGCGCATCGGAATGAGGCTTCAGCATGAAGCTCAAGACGTCCCGAAGCAAAGTACGTTCGAAAACGTACGATGCATGGGCGACAGGGATAGCGGGATCAGCGCCGCCTCCAACCAAGAGCTTGAACTCTTTTGGCAGAGAGACGGGCTTCTGCGTTTCTGCATCGTAGATAGTCTCAAAGAGACCCGACGCGGGAACTAACTTTTTTGTCATGATGAATCTCCTAAAAGAATTAGGGGACACCATGACCCCAAGGGGATTGGCATCCCCAAGGGATTGAGATGGATAGAAGACCGCTCTAGAGCAAGTCTTCCTTCCACGCGATATAGAAACCTATGCCTGCCAGGATGGCAACATAGGCTATTACTATGAGTTCGGTCATTTTTTACCCTTTAAATGCATGTAGCACTTATCGAAAATGTACCCGAAAACAAAAAACGACACAAGCAATGAGGGAATGAAAATCCGCTAAAACCGATCTCGGATCAGCGGATACCTCTTTGCATACTCAGGAAGACAATCCTCGCCGCCATCCAGCTTGCGCATGGACAGGACGAAGGACTTGCCTTTCCCACAGACTTCAACAAAGTCAACATCTGCTGTGCGGGCATAGCGAACGCCGTAGCTTTCGTCGGACGAATCCGAGAAGCATTCAGCATCGCCGCCAACAAGATCAAAGACCTCGTCGTCATCCGCACAGCCACAAGCTGCCACAATGCCCTGATAGAGCGACCATGACGACTTGCCGAGACTTTTTGGATGCTGCCGATTCATCTTCATTGCATGAAGACGAACGGCAACTCTGAAGCGGTTCAAGCGTGCAGACGCCTGAAGGACCTGAGAAAGCTCTTTCATGACAGTCTCCTAAAAAGAATTAGGGGACGCCAAGTTCCCAAGGGGATTGACATCCCCGAGGGATAATGAAAACTCGCCTACTTCACCCAGAGAAGGATTGCGCTAGCGAGATTGACAATGATGCCAATGACATCGAGCATGATTGTCCTCTTGAAAAAAGTTTGGTGCCGCAGCTCCAAACCGACAGCAGTAGATCCGCAGATCTGCCGAAAGAAAAGCGTCGAAGCGCACTTCAACGCGAAAACACGAGCTCGACCGTAGTCAAGCCGTTCATCATGGACCGCATAACGCTGCGATCAATCGGATGATTCATAAGTTTTACTTCTTTGAGATCATCAAGAGAGAAGGTAGGACAAGCCTACGGGTAGACGATCCAAAGGCTTCGAGAGACCAAAGCCACAAGCGAAACGTTGGCGCAACAGCCGTCCAGCACAAGAAGTGCGAGGCCATCTTTTAGGCGCAATGTGAGAGAAACAAGGCTGGCTTCCCGCAGGAAGCTCCTGAAATCCAAAACGTCGGCGCACCGCGTTTCGCTTGAAGATCAGCCGGTGTGCTCACAGCTGTCTTCGAAAGAGTTTGCAGGAGTTCGGCGCACCGAATCTGCGTTGACGTACTCCCCAGCCTAAAGGCAGAGGATTCTTGGATCAAACGCCGGATGCCGACTTTCGTCGGTCTGACTCCGGCTCTCCTTGACGGACGATCGTCC
>CAVJBF010000017.1:0-34166 GCA_963647785.1 Acutalibacteraceae bacterium | reverse complement strand
ATGCTTGGGTCAATAGGAATATACCGCGCTTTCGCGCGGAACGCGATTCCTCCCCATGACTAAAAGTCAGGGGCTTCCTCGCGGCTTTGTAGTGACAAGATTCGACGCCGATTCGGCGCATCGTATAGGCGCAAATGAAGCCCTGCGCCGCAAGAAGCGCCTCGCGAACGACGGCCTTCACATCCGTTGGCAGCGCTCGATACCGCTCCTCCGGATTCTCCCGCTTCCACTTTGCCAGCGCCGCAGGCTCCCGTCCCTTGTCAATCCACCGCATTGTTCAATCCTTCGGCTTCGCCAACAAGCGACGCCACCAGCGCCCCCAGTTGCAGCGTCTCTTCCGTCGGTCCCGCCGTCCGATTTTCCAACTCATTGAGTCGCCGTCTCGCCTCTTCATACCGCTCCGCCTCAATGTCTGCGTAGACCGCTTCCACCGCTTCATGAACCGCCTCAGGGCAATCCGACGTCTGCATGAGCTTGCGCAACACCTCTCCGGACGAGAAGCCCCAGGCCTGCGCCGGACGCACCAGCTGTCCGTCCTTCAGAAGCAGCACGCGCGCCGCCTCCACTTCGCTCAGCACCTGCGGCGAATGCGTCGTCACGATGAACTGCAGCTTCGGAAACGCAGCGGAGAGTCCCTTCACCATCCGTCGCTGCCACGCAGGATGCAGATGCAGATCGATCTCGTCAATTAGCACGACGCCGTCGGCCTCAGCAATGACCTTGTCCCCCAAATCCGGCCGCAGCAAACAAAGACGGCGCGTGATGTCCGCAAAAAGCCCAATGAACGCTCGCTGACCTTCGCTCAACGCTGGAAATTCCATGGCCTTTCCAGAGAGTTTCACCAAAACATTCTTCGCCGCCATGTCATAGAAGATTTGCTCAAACTCGCCCGGCAACGCCTGCTGCAGCGCACGGTTCACCTCCGCGAGTTCGTCATCTTCCACCGACCAGAAGTCCGTCTGCCGCACCACCGCCGCCTGCAGACGTTCAATGGACTTCGCGATGAGCCAGCGCTTCAAGGCCTGCTCGCTGCTGCCAGCATCGTCCCAATCCAGATAGCCGTCCCGCCGGGCCTCCTGATCTTCCGCCGCCTCTGCGGCCGCCATCATCGACTCTGCTGACCATTGGCGATTTACCCGATAGAACGCGAGCAATGGGAGTTTTTTTCTGGAAACCCAGAATTTCACCCTGCAAAGACGCCGTGCCATCAACAGCCGATCGAAGAATTGCCCCCAATTCCCACTGGCGACCGTCCCTTTCTAAAGAGCAACGACATTCACACGGAAACTGCGCCTCAAAGCGTTGCCGCCCCTTGTCATCCTGCCGCAGTCGCCTGACCGAGTCAGGCAATAGCGGATGCCGAACTCTCACCTGAAGATCTCGCGCCATCGGCATCAAAGCCGCCGCCACTGCCGCGAGCAATGATGTTTTGCCTGCACCATTGATGCCGGCAACGACGTTCATCCCAGGAAGAAAATCCGCCTGAAGACGCTCAAAGCATCGGAAATTTTGAATTGCTATTGCCTTGATATTCATAGTCTGCACCCTATCTACACTCCAGCGTGCCGAATCAGATTCCTCTTCTTTTTCTCACACGCTAAGGGCTAACCGCGGTTCATGATTGTTCTGATCTTTTTCACACACTGTTTTTCCGTCAGCTGTCCGTCACCACGCCAGCCGCTTCGCCGCCTCGCGCCATTCGGAAAGAAACGCCGCCCCGCCGGGAAGTACTGCAATTGCACACCAAGCCGATGCCAATGTCGCTCAAGTCCTCTTCACAGCCAGCTTCCTTGAGTCGTTCGACCTGACGCTGCAGCTCTTCCTTCTGATCGCAAGAAGATGCGCGGGCATAGCCCACCACCTTTCGCTCCGCCTGGTCCGATCCGTCGTCAACTGAGAAGCACCAGTGACCGCCCAATGTCCGCTTGGCTTTTTCAATCAGCCCAGCGGCCTCCCAACGGCGAATCGTGCTGGCGGACACGCCGTGATGCTTTGTCTGATAGCCGATGGAATGCAATGTCATGACGTCCTCCTTGTCTCAAATTGGGAAGGCACTTCCATTCTGACAAATTTGACGGATTTTTTGTCGGCTAGCAAAACCCCGGCCATCCCGCATCCTTCGCACTCACGACGACGGTCGCGGGATCAAACGCCGCCTCCCCCTCCATCGCCGGCCAGGCGATCGAGAGCGTCGGATCATCCCATCGGATGCCGCCCTCGTCCTCCGGGTGCCACACCTCATCGCACTGATAAATCACAACCGCCGTGTCGGAAAGCGCTCGAAACCCGTGCGCGAATCCCGGCGGTATGAACACCTGCCGGCCGTTCACGTCCGAAAGCTCCACGCCCTCCCAGCGGCCGAACGTCGGGCTTTCGGGACGCAAGTCCACCGCTACGTCGAAGATGCGCCCGCACGCGACGCGCACGAGCTTCGCCTGAGGAAATCGCTTTTGAAAATGCAGGCCGCGAATGACGCCTTTTTTTGACACCGACTGATTGTCCTGCACGAAGTCGCACAGGATGCCGCCCGCCATGAAGTCCGCCTTCTTGTACGTCTCCCGGAAGGCGCCGCGCGCGTCAGCAAAGAATTTCGTCTCCACCACGATGACGCCCGCGAGCTTCGTGGTCCGGAACGTGAAGTTCCCCGACGTGATGACGTTCATGCCAGTCCCTCCCGATCGTACTTCGCTTCGGTCGCGTCCTTAGCGGGCCGCCACCAGGCGTCATGCGTGCGGTACCAGTCGATCACGGCCGCGAGCCCCGCCGCGAAGTCTTGATGCTGCGGCTGCCAGCCGAGCTCGGTTCGAAGCTTCGTCGCATCAATCGCGTAGCGCCGGTCGTGCCCCGGGCGATCCTTCACCCAATCAAAGTCATCCGCCTCGCACCCCATCGCCCGCAGGATCGCCTGCAGCACCGCGAGGTTGCTCTGCTCGTTGTTAGCCCCCACGAGGTAAGTTTCGCCGATGCGGCCCTTCGTGAGAATCGTCCACACCGCGCGGCTGTGATCGTCCGCGTGAATCCAGTCGCGGATGTTGCGGCCTGTGCCGTAGAGCTTCGCGCGCCGGCCGGTGAGAAGGTTCGTGACCTGCCGCGGAATGAACTTTTCCACGTGCTGCCGGGGACCGTAGATGTTGGAGGAATTCGAAATCGTGGCCTTTACGCCGTAGGTTCTCACCCAGGCGCGCACCAACAAATCCGCCGCGGCCTTCGAACTGCTATAGGGGCTTGAAGGCCGGTAGGGCGTGCTTTCGGTGAACTTTGCCTTGTCCTCCACCGCCGTGTCCCCGAACACCTCGTCCGTAGAGATGTGGTGAAAGCGAATGCCGGTTTGCCGCGCGGCTTCCAAGAGCGAATACGTCCCTTCGACATTCGTTTGAATAAAGGGGGCGGGATCGGCGATCGAATTGTCGTTGTGGCTTTCCGCCGCAAAGTGCACGCAGGCATCTGCCTCACGAAAAAGGCGGAGCGCAAGCGCCGTGTTGCGGATGTCGCCCTTCACAAACGTCACGCGGTCGGGCGGAAGGCCGGCGAGATTGGCCAAGTTTCCCGCGTACGTGAGGGCATCGAGCACCGTCACGTGCGCGTCGGCATTTGCCACCACCCAGTGCACGAAGTTGGAGCCCACGAACCCCGCGCCGCCGGTGACGACAAGGCGCTGGGGCGCGGCTTTTTCAGGAGCGTGCAATTCCGTCATGGCCTTTTTTCCATTCCGAGATGAAGTCTTCGAGCGCGGCCTGCCAGGGGCGCATCGGCTGGCCGGTCACTTGAGTGATTTTGGTGCAGTCCAAGGCAGAGTGCATGGGCCGCAGGGCGGTGTGAGGATGCTCGCGGCGGAAGTCTGCCGTTGAGATCAGGATCTTGCGGCAGGGGATGCCCGCTATTTCCACCGCAGCCGACGCGAAGTCAAACCAAGAACAGACGCCGGCATTCGCGGCGTGATAGGTGCCGTACTGCTGGGTGGAAATAAGGCGAAGGATGGCTTCCGCCAGGTCGGGCGCGCAGGTGGGACAGCCAAACTGATCGCACACTACGCGGATTTCGCCCCGGGTCAGGGCCTGATGGAGGATGCTTTTTACGAAGTTCTTTCCCGTCAAACCGAAAAGCCAGGACGTGCGAACGATGAAATGCCGGGGGCAACGACAGCGCACCGCGGCTTCGCCCGCCCATTTGGTGCGGCCGTAGACGTTCACGGGCGCCACGGGATCGTCTTCGACATAGGGCGTTTCCTTCGTGCCAGGGAAGACGTAGTCCGTGGAAACGTGCACCAGCGTGCCGCCCTGTCGGGCGACTTCGTCGGCGAGCACCTGGGGACCGACACCGTTGACAGCCAGGGCCGTTGACACTTCCGTTTCGCAGGCGTCCACCGCCGTGAAGGCGGCGGCGTTGAGCACTACGTCATAGGGAGCGTGCGCGGCGAACCACTGACGGATCGTCTCGGGGCGAGCGAGGTCGAACGCTTCGCGGGTCGCTGCGTCCCAAGTGCAGGATACGAGCCGACGGACCAGTGCGCTGCCCAACTGGCCCGATGCGCCAATCAGCAAGACGCGGCCGTCAATGCGCGGGAGCATTCGCGAGCACCGCCATCAGTTCCTGCACGTGCGCTTCGATGGTGACGTCGGTGCGCATGCGGATGTACTGAGGATAAGGGGGATCGAGATGCATCGGCTGATTGCGCAACGCCGTCAGGATAGCCGTCAATCCCTGCAAGTCGCCCTGCGGGAACTGCCGCGTTGCGCGATCATCCAGCACCTCGCAGCACCCCAGGTTGTCGCTCACAATCGCCGGCGTTCCGTTCCAGACGCTCTCCACCGGAACCAGCCCGAAGGGCTCATAAAGGCTCGCCATCACGGTGTAGTCCACCGCCTGATACATCGCCTGCATGTCGTCGCAGTAGCCCGCGTAGAGAATGTTCTTGTACGTCTTCTTCAAGGGCTTGCCCACTACCACCAGCACCTGAGAACCGTCGGACGACTCAAAATAGGCCCGCAGCAAGTCAAACCCCTTGCGCTTGTGGCTTGACGACGGAAAAAGAAAGAGCGTCTTGTCCTGCGGCAGATGAAACCGCTCCCGCAGCGCTCGCTGGTCCACCGTTCCAGTCACCGCCTTGAACACCTGAGGCGCGTACATGACCTTCATGCGCTCGGCAGGAATGTGATAGAAGGCTTGAAGCTCCTGGTACATCATCTGGGAGTGCGCCACGATGAATCGGGCGTTCTCATACATTTCACGCTCCCGGTTGATGATCCAGCGATCAAAGAATCGGGGTGTCTTCTTCATGGCCTTGAGGTAGCCCACGTGGTTGCCGCCGCAAACCGCCACTTCGGCGGTGACCGCGATGCAGCAGGCGATCATAAAGTCTACGGGAACCATTTGACGAACCGTCTTCAACCAGTGATTGAAGCGAACGACGTTCAACTTGTTGGGGAGCCACTTCTTTTTAGGACAGAGGTGCACTTCCGCTTGCGCGCAAAAGGGCAGCGACGCGTCCGCTGACATCGTGAAGACCACCGGGGTGTGCCCCAGATGAATGAGCGCCTCAATCACGTTGAGCGCGTACTGCTCCATGCCGCCCGAGCGGCCGAAGGCATTGCAGGCGATGCCGATGCGCATAGATCGTCTTTCCTCACACAGATTGTCGTTCATTGAAAATAACGGTGACCCCGTCTTTCTTCAGGGCGGCCAATCCCCGTCCCGCCCGCGGGCAGGCGCCTTGTCTGCCGCGCTTCATGCCGCGGTCTCCGTAGGAGCGCGCTGCTTGAAAAGCACCAGCCAGCGACTCAAGAGCACCGCCTCTTCCGAGTTAGCGCCGAAATGTTCCTTGATTCGGTTCAAAAGCGCCGCCGCCTCATCCCATCGGTGATCCGCTATGGCATTGCGGCAGCGCTCAATCCACCGCCCCTCTTCCACGTGTTCTGGCGGCGTCAGCGTGCCCATCACCGTTTCGAGCACTTCATTGCAGGACCGGCCCCGCGTCTGCACCTGAGAAGGCGGCAGTACCTCCGTCGTGCGGGGATGGTCGGGCAACTGATACAGGCACTCCTTCGGGACGCAGGAAATCACCAGCGGGCTGTGCGTCGTGATGATGAACTGCAACTGAGGAAACGCGGCGAGCAGGCGGTCGATGATCTTCGACTGCCATTGCGGATGCAGGTGTTGCTCCACATCATCGATGACCACGATGCCGCTTCCTTGCATCGGATCCTCAAGACAAGGGTTGAGTACCATCAGCCGCCAGACGATTTCCCCCACGAGAAAGAACAGGAGCCGCTGGCCGTCGGACAACTGCTCCACCGTCAGCTTCCGGCCCTCGATCGAAATCATCAGCTGGTCAAAGCCCGTCGACTGCTCCAGTTCAATCCCGTCAACCTCGGGCCAAAATGTCTTCAGCACTTGTGTCAGCACCGCCCCCGGCCTCGCAGCCGACGGGGCTTCTGCCGCTTCGCACGTCGGCCGCTGGCAGGCCGCCATGAGCCAGGCCATCAAGCCGCAAGGATCCTTGTCGTCAGCGAGCGCGTCTTCATACACCACCGAGCCACCGGCATCCCGAAGAAGGCTTTTTGCCCGGACGTCCAAGGCTGACGATGCGGGGCTTCGAGCATAAAACGCGTCGCGATGCGCGGAAAAATTTAAGAGCAAGGGGCAGTTGACACGAGACTCCGCATTGACCACTCGATGCCACTCCCCCAGCTTTCGCAAGTCCTGAAACGGGTTTCGCTTGGGCGTGCAAACGCTCTTGCCCAGCCGGGCTTCGATCATGGTGTTGCCCCAGGAAAACGCCGCCGCCACGTCACTCGTTTTGCCGCTCGCACGAATGTCCGACTCGGCGAGCCCCTTGCCCACGCCGTCCTTTCCCAAAAAGCCGGACACAAACCAACTCATCAAGCGCGCGATGCTTTCAGCAATGACGCTTTTCCCTCTGCCATTGATGCCATGAAGAACGGTCAGTCGATCATGAAATTCCAGCGTCAGATGGGGAAAACAGCGGTAGTTCGAAAACGTCAGCCGCGACAAGCGAAGCGGCTTGTCCGTTCCTGGCGATTCAGAAAAAGGACAAGGCCCGTCGGAAGACGAGACCGCCTCGTCACACTGACAATCCCCTCGTGACTTCAACTCTCGTCCTTCCATTGCTTGCATTCCATGACGAATCTATTTCCTCATTTCGAGAGAAACAAATACCGAGCCACCGGTTGGATTCGCCTCAGCGCCAGAAAGAGAAGAAACGTCAGCGTGAACGTAGCGCCAAACAGCGCCAGCGTATTGACCCACAGTTGGGTGCTTTGGGTAAACCAGCCGATGTTCTTGACCCAAACAAGCACAGGATAGTGCACGAGGTAAATCGCAAACGCCCCCTGAGACAGCGCCTTAACCCCGGCCAGCGACCAAGCATCCGTAAAGCGGAAACTCAAAAACAACACAATTGACAAAAACAGCAGCCGCACGTCGGTGTACCACAGGTTCCTATCCAAGCCATCCTTGTGATGGTGGTAGTAGAACCACGTCAATCCTACGATTGCCACAAACGAAAACACCAGAAGCACCAAACTCCTGCCGCGCCCGATCTTCGGAGCCACCAGAAAACCCAGGTAGCCCAGCAGAAGATAAGTGACGTACTTGTCTCCGATGAAAGAAAAATCCAATCGCACATGAGGCCCCACCACCGCGGCAACGACGGAGAAAAGCAACAACAGCCAGAACATCGGTCTTCCCCCCGTCTCCAGCAACATGGACAATAAAGGAATCGCCAAGTACATGCCAATGATCATCGGCATGTACCATACGTGTCCGTAAGGCGGAAAGTCCTTGAAAAGGAGCTGGCGACCCAAGGCTAACCAGCCGTCGGGCCACTGCCAGAATCGGTTGATCATGGCATAGATCACAATCCAGGCGAGCCAGCAGCCCAGCAATGGCAGCCACTTCTTGCGATAGAAACTCAAAACATCTCCCCACGTCCGGCAGGGATGCCGCGTAAAAAGCAAATAGCCCGACAACAGCAGGAAAAGCGGCACGCCCAGTCGCCCACACGTAAAGAGCAAATCGCGAATGAACCGCAAGCCATGCGGTGCTGTCTGAAACCAAGCCAAGCTCATGTCAAAGGTGTTCTCTACACTGTGACAAAAGACAATGCTCGCCACCGCAAAGGCGCGCACCCAGTCGAGCCAGACTTCCCGACGACGGTTGATTGCTGGGGAAGCCTCGGACGTGCAAAATCGATCCTCGAACCGTTGTGTCGGCGGGGGGGGGCAATCATACTATTTTCAACAAATTAAATGTTGTTTATCAGATTATTTAGAAACCATTGTACCCGTCTGCAGCTTCACCATGTGCGCATACGCGCCGTCTTTGGCTAGCAACTCCGCTGGCGTTCCCATCTCCACCACCGATCCCTGATTCATCACCACGATGCGATCCGCACGATCAATGGTGGAAAGCCGGTGCGCCACGGTAAGACAGGTGCGCCCTTCCATCAGCTTCTCCAACGCCTCCTTGATGCGGTTTTCACTTTCGCTGTCCAGAGCGCTCGTCGCTTCATCGAGAATCAGAATTGGTGCATCCTTGAGCAACGCTCTCGCAATCGAAATGCGTTGTTTCTGACCGCCAGACAACAGGCCGCCCGCTTCGCCCACCGGCGTATCCAGACCTTTGGGCAGTTGCGCAATGACTTCCGTCAGCGCCGCCGCATCCGCCGCCCGTTGCACCGCCTCGTCCGTCGCCTGGGGAAAACCGTAAGCGATGTTCTCACGAATCGTGGCATCAAAAAGGATCACGTCCTGCGAAACAATGGCAATGCTGTTCCTCAGACTCGTCAACGTGCAATCTTCCACATTCACGCCGTCAATCGTCACCTTCCCGGCTGTCGCGCTCCAGAATCGCGGCACGAAGTTCACCATAGACGACTTGCCAGACCCCGACTGTCCGACCAACGCCACATGCTCACCAGGCTTGACGTGCAGCGTTACGCCCTTGATGGCTTCCGTCGTCGTGCCAGGATATATGAGGTGTACATCGTTAAAAACAATGTCGCCCTTTACGTCCTTCAATTCCGTCTTCCCTTCGTCCTTCTCGACGGGTTCGTCTATCATGTCAAAGATGGACTGCGCCGCCACGCTGATGCTGGCAAAGGTAGCGTTGAGCCCCGCCAGATGTTGAAGCGGCGGCATCAAAAGCAGCATGGCGGACAGAAAGGTGATGAACTCACCAATGGTCAAGCGTCCCGCCTGAGCTTCGTAGAGTGCGTACGCCACAACCACTGCCACGCCGGACATCGTGACGATCTGCGTCACAGGCGTCCCCAGCCCCGTCATGATCTGACGCTTTAATTCCGTCAATCGGATCTGTCGGTTGATGGGCTTGAATCGATTCATCTCAAAATCGTAAGTGCCGCTCACCTTGACAAGCCGCTCCGCCTTGTAGGACTCCTGCACGCGGGAGAGAATGCCCGCAATCGCCGCCTGACTGTCCTTCACAATGCGCCGCGTGCGCCGGCTGATGGCGCGGAGAATCAGCGCTCCCACAGGGCCTACTACGCAGGCAACGAGCGTCAACTGCCAGTTCTGCCAGAAGAGCACCGCAAAGAGCGCGATGATCTGCAACGAATCTCGCACCAGGATGATGGCAGCGGACACCGCCCCGCCCAGCGCAATGTTGGCTTCATTCACAAACTTGGAGCAGACGAGGCCAGTGGAGTGCTGCTGATATGCGCTGAACGGCCAGTGCAAGATCTTGGTGAAGAGCTCGGTTCTCAGCGTCACAAGCATCGACTGACTCACCTTGGTGAGCAGATACGTGCTCATCACTGTTGAAACGGCATAAAGCAGCGTCACGCCGATCAGCGCCGCCGGCGCCGCAGCGATCACCCAAGCTTCCTGCTGATAGAACCCCAGATCCGTCAACTTCCCCAACAGCGTGGCCGTCAGGGACGACATGCTGGCTGCGCCCACCATCCACACGCAGGCCGCCGCCATCATCCATTTGTAGGAAAAGCTGTAGCGAATGAGACGCTTTAGCGGCGGATCAAAGTTCGCCCAAAGGTTTTTCAAAAAATTCATGCTGCATTCCTTCAGGCCGTAGCTTTCACAGAATCCGAAAACTGAGCATCCGGCTGGATGCCTTGCAAAGCGCAGAGACGCGCGTAAACGCCCTTGCGCCGAATGAGTTCCGCATGCGTCCCCATTTCCTGAATGACACCGTCCGCCATCGCCACAATCTTGTCAGCATTCTCCACCGTGGAGAGCCTATGCGCTACGATGAACGTGGTGCGGTTCTTCATGAGCTTGGCGAGCGCCTCCTTCACCGCCTGCTCGCTTTCGGCATCCAAGGCGCTCGTTGCTTCGTCAAGGATCAAAATAGGCGCGTTCTTCAACAAGGCGCGTGCAATCGAAATGCGCTGCTTCTGACCGCCGGACAAACGACTGCCTGCTTCACCCACGGGCGTGTCCAGTCCCTGCGGCAGCGATTCAATGAACGACGTGAGTGCCGAAGCTTCTACCGCTTTCGCAATCGCGTCTTCATTCGCCTCGGGCGTGCCGTAGGTAATGTTGTCGCGAATCGTGCCGTCAAACAAGATGACATCCTGACTCACCACCGCAATGTTTTTACGCAAAGAGGCTAACGTCACCGTCTGACAGTCGACGCCGTCCATTAGAACCCGGCCGCCCGTCGGATTCCAGAATCGCGGAAGCAGATTCACGAGCGTCGTTTTGCCAGAGCCCGAGGCGCCTACCAGTGCCACAGACTCACCAGGTCTCACCTCAAGGCAGAAGTCATGCACCGCGTCACGCGCCGCATTGGGGTAGCGCATCGTCACATGCTCAAATGTCACTTGACCAGTCACCGCTGGAAGTTCTGTTTTCCCCAGATCGGCTTCCTCCGGTTCGTCAAGCGTCGCGAAGATGGAACCGGCTGCCACCGCCATGCCAACGAAGGTGGCATTCAACCCCGTCACACGACGCAACGGCGGCAAAATCAACAGCATGGCAGTGAGGAACGTCACAAAGTCCCCCATCGTCATTAAGCCATTCTGCACCTGCACCAAAGCCACGCCCAACACCACCGCCACACCCATCATGCCGATCAACTGTGTAGCCGGTGTTCCGATGGAGCCCACTTTGGTCATGCGCAAGACGAGCTTTCGAACCTCTAAGTTGATAGCTTGAAACCGCGACTGCTCAACATCGTAGGCATTGGTGATCTTCACCACCGTATGAGCTTCATAGCTTTCCTTCACACGAGACAACAGGGTGGCAATGTTCTGTTGAGAACTCGCCAAGACCTCTTTCAGCTTGCGAGAAATGGTCTTAAGCAACCAGACGATGAGAGGCGCCATCAAAAGCGTTACCAACGTGAGCGACACGTTGTGCCAAACCAACATCGCCGAAAGCGCCACAATTTGCAAGGTGTCGCGCACCAAAATAACTACAGACTTGGCCGCTTTGGAGAGCGCTACATTGGCTTCGTTCACAAACTTAGATGCCACCAGCCCCGTGGAATTGTTCTGATAACTGTGCGCCGGCCAGCGCAAAATTTTGGCAAAAAGCTCCTCCCGAAGCGTCTGCAACATGAATTGACTCGCACGGGCCAGCAGATAATTGGAGAGAAACATGCTGCTCCCGTGCAGAAACGACACTGCAATGAGTCCCAACGGGGCGGCGACAACAATCCAAGCCTGCTTGTCGTAAAACCCCAAGTCCGTTAGTTTGCCTAGCAAAGAGGCAACCAACGAGGACGAGACGGCAGAAATCAACATGCAGAGCATGGCACCGACAACAAGCCACTTGTATGGCGGCAGATAAGTCGCCAGTCGCCGCAAGTTGGGATCCAGCTTGCTGTAACACTTATTAATCCATTGCTTCATCAAGAAACTTTCCTTTGGGAAATCTCGTCACTCTCTACCCTCACAGCCTCTGCAACGTAATCGCAGATGAATTGAGACGGCAACACCTCCGTTCGCTTCAGATACGTTTTTACAAACCGCTCTCTCTCCACGACTTTCGGGTCATTGCTTTTTTCCAACAATTGGTCAAGCAAAGGGGCAAGCATTTCGGGATGGCGGCAATCAACTTGATAGCAACTGTCAGCAGCTGCCTGTCCAACTTCCGTAAAATCAACATGGTCGGGATTCACAGTCCAGATGAGCGGCTTGCCCGTCAACTGATACGATACCAAGAATGACACGCCATCCGTAATCAATGCATCTGATTCTTTGAACAAATCAATCGCATTGCCATCATTCGAAATTTCCGTATTAGGAAGCGACTCCCACTGTCGCCAAAACAGATTCATCTCTTTCTCAGACAAACCGCCCGCCGACACATACCCCTGGCGAAAGGCTGGGTGCGGCCGAAAAACAAAGGAAATTTCTTCATGTAGGCGAACGTAGTCCATCATTGCTCGCCAGACATAGCGAAATGTGCCAAAACCCAGCCATTGGGAAGAACAAGAATGATGCGGCGCCCAGACAACTCTCTTTCGGCCATTCTTTCTTTCAAGGCCTTCCAGCTGACGGTACTTGTCCAAGGCTTCGTCAATGTACTCGTACTTCGGCGAATCACAGATCACGAGATTGCGGGCCAGCAGTCCATTTCGTTCCCGATAGGCTGCTGCAGCTCCCGCATCCAAAAAGACCTTCCACGCCAGCCGATGCAGCAGTTGATCTTCGTGCAGAAAAACTTGACCATTGCGTTCAATCGTACTGCAAATATGCACGCCGTAGTATGGGATGTATGCCAGTCGAGTAAACATCAGTGAGGCCGTTGAATATATGGCTTTGATGTCGCGATCCCACGGAGACTGCCGAAAAACAACTTCCGGCAACAACGCTCGCAACATCAAAGCAGCCTCTTCATCGGGGTAGGCGAAAAGCCGCACCACAGGCCATCCCTTGGCCTTGAAGAATTGCTCCACCCCTGCGCCACCACTAAAGGCATTATCGCCAGGGAAACGGTGATCAATCGCCGCCAGCATGACGTCATAACGAGCATCCTGCTGCATGCGTCGAATAACCGGAAGCACCGCATCGATCGCCGCTACGTTGTGCAATAAGAAAACGACGCTTACTTTGTCTTTGCCTGCCTTCCGAGAGTTCATTCTCATCGACAGTTGCCGAAGCTCTGTGACGCATGCTTCCAGCAACTGAAATGTCTTATCAGGCTGGCGGTGACAATACTTCGCCCGAAAGTCCCTCCTCCATCGTTTCAGCGGAAGAAACCCCGATAAAACATGCGCCAGATAATAGTTCATCCCTTCCTCGGTCACCGACGTCAATAACAAGCATTGCTTCCCCAAAAAATCAAAGCGAAAGCGCCTCTTCCAACCTCACATCCACCACTTCCCCCGTGAATTGACTCAGCAATGTCCACAAGGCCACCTTAGCCACCGTCTCTGACTTCAGCAACGTCGACTCATCCTCCAACCCAAAGGCTTTCAGTCGCATCGGCGTTTGGGTTCGCTGAGGATTGATGCAATTGATGCGTACGCCGTCCTGCGACCACTCTTCTGCCACTGCCTGCACAAAATTCACCACGGCCGCTTTAGTAGAAGAATACAAAGCGTAACCAGCCCTCCCACGTGTGTAAGAGCTCGAAGTGAACTGCAAAACCTGACCACGGCTTTTCTGCAAATACGGATAAGCCGCTAGCGTCGTATTGACTGCGCCCAGATAGTTGACGTCCATCACTGTCCGAACTGTTTGCGGTCTGTGATGCGTAATCGGTTCCCGGCAAAGAATCGCCGCCGTATTGACGACAAAGTCAATGCACCCCGTCCTGGCATTAACCGCCTGAAGCGCCTGATCGACCGAGAGGCGATCACTCACATCCACAGCACCTTCCTTTCGAGAAAAAACATGAACATCCGCCCCAAATTTCCGCGCCAGTGCCGCCATGTCCTTTCCAATGCCAGAACTTCCGCCGAATATGACGATCACGCGATCTCTCAAACCTGACAGTTCTTTTTCAGTCGGCGCCGTCGATTTCAGTTGAAACAACTTGTCCAACAAATAAAAGTCTTCTGGATGCGTCAACTTGATGTTGCGAGCTTCGCCTTCCACCACCTCAACTTTCGCTTCAGGCAAATACTTGACCACCACACCACAATCATCCGTCACCCGGAATTCAGGATCCTTCAATGCTCTTTCATACGCTTCGCGAATTGTCTCCAAATGGAATCCCTGCGGCGTCTGCCCGTACCGCAAAAAGTTGCGACACGGGATGTCCTCGATAGTGTTGCCAGCTAGCCCCACGTTGATGATGGTGTCAACCGCAGGCACCGCCACATCCACCGCCCAAGCAGACTGAAGCTTGCGACAAACATCGGAAATGATGCGCTCACTCACCAGCGGCCGCACGCCATCATGGAAAATCAGTCGCACATCGTTCTCTACTTCAACACTATAGGCTCGAATCGCAGAC
Organism: Acutalibacteraceae bacterium; assembly: GCA_963647785.1. Lineage (GTDB taxonomy): Bacteria > Pseudomonadota > Gammaproteobacteria > Burkholderiales > Burkholderiaceae_F > Duodenibacillus. The sequence continues at coordinate 19,761 of CAVJBF010000017.1, read as the reverse complement.
AAGCTCGATTCATAGCGCTCACCGCCACCGTTCAGAATCTTCTTAACTTTCGACCAACAATTGGCCATCAACATGCCTTCCACGCGATGCTCATAAATAGGATTCACAACGATGGAAATTTCGTCAATGAGCGGATGCGACTGAAACACATCCACCGTATGCTCCAAAATAGTCTTACCGGCAATTTTCAGAAATTGCTTAGGCATCGCAGTCCCCATGCGACGTCCGCTGCCACCTGCCAATATCACCGCTACATTCTTCACTGTTCGCTTTCCTTCTGGTTATTTGCCAACCATCACTTGTTCGGCAATGTAATTTGCAATAAACGACGATGAGGGCAACTTTGATGTCATCAGATAATCCTCAACAAAATGCTGGCGCTGCATTTTTTCATCCTGATTTTTCTCCAATAGCTCGTCAATCAATGCTACCAACTCATCAAAACGCCTCATGGGAATTTGATATGTCGCTGCGCCTGCAGCCTTCCCCATCTAAATTCTTCTACCGGCGTACGTATGTTTTATAATTTTGCGGAACAGAAGCGATATAAATCTGGTGATTGTCTATAAAATAGCATGCGTACACATGCTAGCAGTTGTGTACGTATGTCCAAAGTTTTTCTGTCTGATTTAGCAGGAAATTATCAAGCCCAGAGCCCTACGTACACGCTCAGAAGAATTTAGACTTTCACTTAAATACTTCCCTCCAAAACTCCTCGCTTGTCGATGATATTATATCCTCTTTCGCACTAATTTTCGCCCTTGAAAAGTTTGTCATTATTTTAAATAAATATTTCCAACCACGAATCCACCCCTTAAACAATTCGACTTTGTCATGTATAGCAATAATAGTTGTATCATTATCATCGTTATAATATTTAATTGATTTCCTGCATCGCGCTTGCTCCGATTTGCCACTCTGTGATTTCATACACCAAACTGTATTTTTCAGTAATTTTTGTGGAATAACCACTCCTTTCCACATTGACAACTTTCTAAAAACTCTCCGACATCCTCTCATCCTCTGCTTACGAGGAGAAATTAACGGGGCACTACCATCATAACTTTCTATTATTTCAGTTTTTTTTATATTATCAAGTTTTAAGCGAAAGCCACTCCCGTCAACATCTCTTGAAGGAAATTCAGACCTTAAAAATTGATCCAATGCTATCTCCGCCGCATACCCCCATGAATAGAGATACCCAAAAACTAACTCATTATTTATCGTACTATATTGTCTCCACCACCTGAATGCACCATAGCTATCCTTATATGCAGAGATCATAAGCGCATACCGTAGGTTTAAATACGTTGTCATGGGACTATCTTTATTACAAAAATCATCAATACACGTTGCCACTCCAAATATTTTCAAAATCTTAAACTTATTTTGCAAAGAAAATAATACATCATCACCACGAACAAAAAAAGGATACGGCCAACTATTAACACTCTTTATTTCAAAAGCAAAATAACACCAAGCGCCATAATCGCCCTGTTTATATTGCCAATCTAAATTCAATAGGTCTTCCTCTCTCAAAACATCATAACCACATCCAATAGGCTCTACCCCTCCTTTTCTCCAAACAGCACCACTTTCATGGATTATATTCGCTTCATCCAATCTTAACAAAATTCCTGCCAATCCTATTTTTTCTGTTCCAGAATAATATTGGAAAAATGTACACGTACGTTTAATACTTTCTGACAAACAACTAGCATCATCATCCATAAACAAGCAATGCGTAAACCCATTATCCTTTAGATGCATCAAGCCTCTTGCAAACCCCCCACTTCCTCCTGTATTTTTATTCTTTATTACCACAACCCTTTCGTCATCAAGGTCCAAATTCTGCGAGTTATCAACAACAACAAGCGATATATTTTCAAAGCCCGGCTGATTTAATATACCAGTACTCAACTTATTTACAGAATTTATCACCTGCTTTTGTCTATTAAAATGTGTTATAACAACCCCCAGTCGTACCTTATTCTTCGGAGTCTGACTCGTTACAAATCCTCCCGAATATATATACCCATCCTCTAACGGAACCAATTCAACAAAAAGTAGTCCGTCAAATAAATTCTTCCACTCTACGACTTCAACATTCACGCTTTGTTCTGTTAACTGGATTGTCTCAGATCCAACCCATATTATATTTTTTGCCTTACGCAGAATACCAAATTTAACAACAATAGTCCCTTTACCCTTTATACTAAACCACAATTTTTCAATTTCGCAATCATGTTTCCATAGTCTAATCTGAATAGCATTATAAAAGGTATCAAACTTAATCGCCTGCCCCTTAGAAATAATCAGTTTATTTTCACTTCGTGTAAAAATTGCCCTCCCCCGGAAGAACATTTCATCTTTATAACTGCCAGTATCATGTGAAAAAATCATACTTTGCAAAACCCGCATATTAAACCTCCAATTAATGCAGCATTTCAGGGGACTTCTAAAAAATCGGCCAACTGAAAAGATTGAAAATTACCAACCTAGATTTGTACAAAAAATACCTTGAAAACGTGCAGAGCCTACACATCAGACTCTATTTTTTTGGCTGATGCGTAGGCCCTGAAGTCGATGAGCTTCCTTAATAAAAAATTCAGGCTAGAAAAAAGTAATTTGTATGGAAGATAGGGGAGGTATAATATTCTGAAATCTTTCTCGCGCAATGCGCACTAGTTGTTTGAAATGCATACAAATCCCCCCCCCAACACACACCCAGAACAGCCAAAAGCACACCATCCTACCATAGATGCACTGAAAATCTTCTGTGTTTACCACAGGCCAATGCCTACAATACAACAACCTGGCTATGAGCCGATCTTCGTTGGTAATAAAGTTCGGCAACAGAAGATGAAGGATGGGGCCGTTGACGAGGAGTCCGTCCGTAAATACATGACAGGCGCTATCACCGACGACGCCTATGATAACAACAATGTCTCCGAACTCAACCGCTACATTAACGAGATGACGGCGGTCTATTGGCTCTGGAAACACTACGACAAGATTGGCACCCCAGAGTTCATTGGTCTGAGTCATTACCGGCGTTTTTTCGCCTTCAACGAACACATTCCGCTTAAAGGGCGCCCCTGGCTTCCTCATTCCTCCACCATTGTCTGCGACTACGTGGCGAAGGTAAAGGACCATATTGATGTCGGCTATGCCAAAAAATTCTTCGACGCGGGGTACTCCATCCTCACGACTCGTCAATACGACGCGGCCCTTTTGGGGAACGGTGACAAGTCCTGTCGTGAGCGCTTCAGTCACATCTACAACTGGGACGCAAACCTCTACGACACGATGGAGAGCCTCGTGTTGAAGATGCACCCAGACTATGCACCCGAGGTGCAGGCACTGAGGGATCATGGTTCACACTACCTCTTCAACATGTTCGTAATGAAGCGGGAGTTGTTCTTTGCATATTGCGATTTCATTTTCCCGATTCTGCTGAAATTGCAAACACATGCACCGAAGAGTGACGATGTGGCAATGCTTCGTGCGCCGGGATTCTTGGCGGAGTTTTTGACTTCGATGTTTATTTCTCATCAACTCCGTTGCAACGGCGTGGCAGTTAAAGAGTTAAGCACCATTTACATTGGTAATCCTGAGAACAAACAACAGACAAAGAACCCTAACCATCTCAAAATGGCTAGGGACTTAATAGGGCGGCAGTTATCCACGATTCAGCTAATCTACCTTTTGTTCAGAAAGCTAAACCCAAGACTCTGGCGTCTGCCCAGAGGGAATTAATTTATATCTCTGTTATCTAAATTCTTCTGAGCGTGTACGCAGGGTTATTGCCTTGATAATTTTCTGAAGACTATGACAGAAAAACTCTTAACATAAGTTACAAAGTATTTATTTGAAATAACCATCTTTTACATTACTTAAACCATAATTCCACTATTCGCACCATAAGTTTTATCAACTATCATCAGCTATCGTACAGATACAAAAATATTCTTAAATGCAAATCTCAGGAAAACACATCTCTCCAAAATTCTTCTTTGGTAGACAGCAATACATCTTCTCTAATTTTTCTCTTAACAACTGGATAACTTAGAGCAAATTTAAAAAATGAACTAATATTGCGTACAATACCTTTCAGCAGTTCCTTCTTATCAAACTTTGCAACAATGACAGAATCATCATCATCATTGTAATACGCGAACTCTTTCCTACCAAAGGTATTCTTCGCCGTCCACCACTCTCTCTTCATGCACCACTTACGCTTTCCTAATTTTCTTTCCGGCACAAAAAGATACTTCCACCACAAAATTCTTCTTAATATTCCATGTATGCTTTTAGGACTATCAGGAATTGGTAATATCAATGAGGCCGTTCCATCATAATAATTTTTGCTATCCAACTTTGGTATTTTAGACAGCTTCGATCTAAACTTCGATCCATCAACATCACGAGATGGATAATTTCCCCGCAAAAGATCATCTAAAGCCATCTGAGTCGCATAAGCCCATGAATACAAAAAATTACGCGTTAAATCACTATTTAATAATCTATATCTTTTCCACAAACTTAACCAACCACAACTCTCCATGAATGACGAAATGATTAAATCAGCTCTATATGACAAATAGAACGTCATCGGACCGTCTTTATTCGGGAAGCTATCAATGCAAGTTGCAACACCTAATATTTTCAATATCCTAAATTTATTCTGCAACGAGAACAGAACATCGTCACCACGAACAAAGAAGGGATATGGCCAACTCGTAATTGAATTGATCTCAAAGGCAAAATAACACCACGCACCATAATCGCCTTGTTTATAAACCCATTCCAAGGCCAGAAGATCTTCCACTATTGAGACATTACGGCCGTGACCGATTGGAGACACCGTGTTTTTCGTCCACACAGCTCCACTCTCATGAACTATATTTGCCGCATCCAATCGTAACAACGTTCCACTTAGACCTATCTTTTCCTTACCAATATAGTAAGAAAAAAATGCATATGTTCTCTTTATACTTTCAGGCAAACAACTAGCATCATCATCCATAAAAAGACAGTGCGTAAAACCACTATCCTTTAAATACATCAACCCCCGAGCGAATCCGCCACTCCCCCCTGTATTTCTATTTTTTATAACAACAACATTATCTTCTTCAATATTCAAATTCTGAGAGTTATCAACAATTACAAGAGATACATTTGAAAATCTATCATCATGCAAAATTCCATTATCTATCTTCTTAACAGCATTTATCACATAATTTTGCCTATTAAAATGCGTTATAACCAAACCAAGTCGAACATTATTTACGGGTTTAGTCTCGGTTAAAAACGCTCCTTCTGTTATATATCCATCCTCTAATGGCGCAAATTCGACAAAAAGCAAACCATTGAACAATTCCGCCCAACCAGGAACGGCAATTCCAACTCCTGCCTCACTCAACTCAACCGTGCTTGACCCCAGCCATATCGTATTTTTTGCTATCCGCTGGACACCAAACTTAACTATCCCCTTGCCACTCCCTTTGATATAAAATCTTAAATTATCAATACCACAATCCGATTTCCAAAGCCTTATCTGCAGCGCATTATAAAATGTATCAAATCGCACAAATTTATTTTTAAAAAACAGCAAACGCCGCCCATCACAGAGACCGCCGCGACAAAACATATCGTCTTTATAGCTACCTATTCCACACGGGAATACCAATTCTTGCAACACAAACATATATATACGTATTTAATCATTTAACAAACTAAAACACTGTTTCATTGGAGAAAAACACTGCTATGAGACGCGTTATCTATCGTGTGGTCCCATTCCCAGGAGGCATCACGGTAAGTGAGTAACGTTAAATGATTGATCTGCATAACTATTTCGTTTATCATCTATGACATACAATGATTTTATATGCGTTCGCCCTGCCATGAACTGAGCTTCCTTAATAAAAGCTAACGGCAGGAATTTTGTCGTACAGAGAGGCCGAATTATTATGATTTTGACGTTTTCGACTCTCGTAATACCCTACTACAACACTTAGTTATTTGTTTCGGCTCTTCGGAATCGCTGTTTATAAGCCCCCCATAACCTTTGGTTTAGAGAATCTTGTCCGCCGTCATCAAAGCTTCTTCGATAACCCTGTCCATGTCGTAGTATTTATAGGAACCAAGACGCCCGCCGAAAACCACATTCTTCAGTCCATCCGCCTTAGCGCGGTATTGCTGATACAGGCTTTGATTCTTCTCATCGTTAATCGGATAGTACGGCTCATCACCCAACTTCCATTCAGCTGAGTATTCACGGCTGATAACAGTCTTTGGTTGCGTGCCAAACACGAAATGCTTGTGCTCAATCACACGGGTATAAGGCACCTCTCGTTCGGTGTAATTGACTACGGCCACCCCCTGATAGTTGTCCGCGTCCAAGACCTCTGTTTCAAACCGCACACGGCGATATTCCAAAGCACCGAAGCAATAATCAAAATACCGATCAATCGCTCCAGTAAACACCACCTTGTCCGCCAACGCATCGAAAGTTGCTCTGTCTGCAAAATAGTCCGTGTTGAGTCGCACTTCCGTACCTTCCAGCATGCGCTCCACAAGTCGCGTATAACCTTCCTCAGGAATGCCCTGATACCGCGCGTTGAAGTAGTTGTTGTCAAAGCGAAGTCGCACAGGCAAACGCCGAATGATGGACGCCGGCAACTCCGTGCAGGCACGCCCCCACTGCTTTTCCGTGTAACCCTTGATCAACTTTTCGTAAATGTCCTTTCCGACCAGACTGATCGCCTGCTCTTCGAGATTGCGGGGCGTCTCAATACCCGCAGCCTGGCGCTGTTCATCAATCTTGGCCTGCGCTTGCTTCGGCGTCGTCACGCCCCACATTTCGTAGAACGTGTTCATGTTGAAGGGCAGGTTGTAGAGCTTCCCCTGATAATTGGCAACGGGTGAATTCACAAAGTTATTGAACTCCCCAAACTGCGTGATGAACTGCCACACCGCTTCATCGTTCGTGTGAAAGATATGCGCACCATAGCGATGCACATCTATCCCTTCTACCGACTCCGTATAAATGTTGCCAGCAAGATGCGAACGAATATCAATTACGAGGCACTTCTTTCCCGCCTGCTTCGCCTTCCATGCAAACACAGCGCCATAGAGGCCGGCGCCAACAATCAAATAGTCATACAACTTCATCTCTCATTCCTAAAAAACGTGGGGCTTCTGGCCGCGCTTCTTTTGCAAATACTGTCGTTCAAAAAATGCAGGCGTAACAAAAATCAGCCACGAATAAACCCCCATCTTCACCGAAGCACGCCAAAAACTCACACCACTAGCACGAAGCTCAAGCCATTCCTTGCGCCACTTCCGAAAAAATTCAGTTGCATCGTCAACCCTTACGCGCAGATAGTTCCACTTGTAGGTGGCATATTCCAAAAGGGGAAACACCTCCTTGACCTCTTCCCACCGATTGACCTTTTGGGCGAACTCTCGACAGTTCTGGTACTCCACCATCGGAGCGAACACCGCTCCTGGCCGCTTCACAGAGTTGTTTTCATGCATCCGGTAGTGCAAAAGTCGCTCCGATGTGGCATAAAAATTTCGGCACATCAAATTGGTCTTGAAGGAAAATCCAATATCCTGAAAACTAGCACCCGGCGTAGCAAGGAACCGAAGGTTGTTCCGATTAAGCCAATCTCGTCGATAAATCGCACTCCAAACGGCTGGCGGCTGCCGAAAAACCACTTGCTCCTTCAACGGCACGCAGAGTTTTTCAAAAGGTAGCCAATCCCCTTTCGTCGGATGATCCTCCCCATCTTCATAGATGAAGAAACTTCCTCGGGAGATGTCTAGATCATGCTTCAAGGCGTTTTCGTAAAGCCGCTGAAACATCACGGACTCCGCCCAATCGTCAGGCTCAATGATGCCGACATAATCACCGCGAGCTCGATCCAATCCCTGATTGACGCTATCGCCATAACCACTGTTTGGCTTGTCAATAAAGACAAAGCGCTCGTCACCAGAAATCACTTCACGAACTATCGCAGGCGTGCTGTCCGTCGATCCATCGTTGATGATGATGAATTCCATCTCCCTGAGTGTCTGGTTCTTGAGACTCTCCAGACATTGACGAACAAACCTCTGCACGTTGTAGCAGGGTACAACAACTGATACCTTGGGACTTGACACTTCGTTACCTTCGATGCGAACCATTCAATTTAAACTGCCGCCTCGCCGGTCTCTCCCGTGCGAATGCGAATCACCTGCTCAACCTCTGTCACAAAAATCTTGCCGTCACCAATCTTGCCAGTACGAGCGCTCTTTACAATGGCTTCGAGACACCGTTCCACTAGATCATCCGCCACCACAGCTTCAATCTTCACCTTGGGAAGAAAGTCCACTACATACTCCGCACCACGATAAAGCTCCGTGTGCCCTTTCTGGCGTCCAAATCCCTTCACTTCCGAAACGGTAAGACCATTCACCCCAATATCCGCGAGCGACTCGCGCACTTCATCCAGCTTGAACGGCTTCACAATGGCTGTCACCAGCTTCATGTCTAAACTCCTTGCTTTTATTTGCTTGTAATCGGATAGCGCCAGTCCCGCCCAAAAGCGAGCCCCGTCATCTTGGGACCGATCGGACTCTGACGACGCTTGTATTCATTGCGACGCACCAAACGCACCACGCGATCAACTATGTCCAGTCCACAACCTGCCGCCGAAGCCGTGTCCGTCAACGATTTGCCTTCGTCCACGTAGGCCTTCAGTACAGCATCCAAAACTGAGTATGGTGGCAACGATTCTTCATCCTTTTGCCCTTCCCGCAACTCCGCCGTCGGCGAACGACGGATGATCGCTTCAGGAATCACCTCACGCTCCCGCAATCTATTGACGTAGCGTGACAGCGCCCAGACGTCCGTTTTGTAAACGTCCTTGATCAAGGCAAACGCCCCGGCCGTGTCACCATAGAGCGTTGAATAGCCCACTGCCGTCTCTGATTTGTTTCCCGTCGTGATAACCAGACGACGATACTTGTTCGCGTATGCCATCAATAGCGTGCCGCGAATGCGGGCCTGCAGATTTTCTTCCGTCACGTCCCACGGCAGTCCTGCAAAATCACCTGCCAAAGTGTGCTGATAAGCCACAAACAGATCCTCGATGGGACGAACCAAATATTCAATGCCGAGATTCTCCGCCACGTGTCTGGCCAAATCCAAACTCAGATTTTCCGTAAACCGCGTCGGCATCATGACCGCCAGTACATTCTCTGGCCCCAGTGCTTCCGTTGCAATCGCCGCCACCAAAGCGCTGTCAATGCCGCCAGAAAGTCCGATAATTACCTTCTGAAAACCGTTCTTGACCACGTAGTCCCGGAGCGACAACTTCAAAGCATCATGAATCTCTGAAAGCCGCGAACTATCCGGCAAAACTTCCGACGCAGACTTCGCCAATCTCTTCACAGGAAGCACGGTCAAATCTTCAACAAACCGCGGCTGACGCAACTGGACTTTTCCATCGGCATCCGCTGCAAATCCTGATCCATCAAAGACCAGTTCATCCTGCCCGCCGACGGCATTGACATAAACAAGTGGAAGTCCTTCAGCAGCCAAATGCGGCAACACCGCTTTTTCACGCGCCGCCAGTTTGTCTGTCTCAAAAGGACTGGCGTTAGCTGACAACACCACTTGTACGCCTAGTTGTCCGTACTGTTGGGCGACTTCTGGATGCCACAAGTCTTCACAAATGGCCAAACCGAATCGAATGCCATCCAGCTCAATCACGCAGGGCATCTGCCCCGCTTGAAAAACGCGAGCTTCGTCAAAAACGCCGTATTCCGGCAAATGCTGCTTGAAGTAGACCTGTTCTACCTTGCCGTCGCGCAAGAAGGCCAGCGCATTGCGTCGCTTGCCCTCATCCAGCCAGACCGTGCCCACCAGCACGGGCATCGAGTCCTGCAGCTCCTGCGCCAGTTGCTCCAATGCATGACAAGCCGCTTCACAGAAATCCTGGCGCAACAACCAGTCTTCCGCTGGATACCCCACCAGACTCATCTCTGGCGTGAGAAGCAGATGAGCACCTGAGTTCTTAGCGCGAACGGCGGCCTCGCGGATTTTGGCAACGTTCCCTGCAAAATCCCCGACCGTGGAATTCATCTGACAGAGTGCGATCTTCAGTTCGGATTCGGACAATCCCGCCATGATGGTTGTTTACAAAAATTAACAATCAGCGGGGACAACTCTAAGGGAAAACAAAATACCTTGCCCTAGGGTAATCTCCCCCCCCCCTTAAATTCCGTGAATTATCAGTCAACAGGCGAGGTTTCCATTGGCAACAGTCTACGTCGCAACCATCCCATTCACCTTGCCTGCTCGATTTAAAAACAAAGCCCGCCCAACTTTGGTGCCTTCGCACCGCCGCGAGCGGGCCTTGTCCAACACGGAACTGTAGCGTCTTACGCCTTCTGAGCGTAAGCCTTGGCACCTTCCGTAATGAGCTTTTCAGCGTCTTCCACGGACTTCCAATTCTTCAGCTTCACCCACTTGCCAGCTTCCAGATCCTTGTAGTGCTCAAAGAAATGGCGAATCTGATTCAGCAGCTCTGCGGGAACGTCGTCCACCGACTTCCAGTCGGCATAACGCTGGCAAAGCTTCGTCACCGGCACTGCCAGCACCTTCCAGTCAATGCCGCCTTCGTCTTCCATCTCCAAAACGGCGATGGGGCGGCAACGCACCACCGCGCCCGCCATGATGGGGAACGGCGTCAGCACACAAACGTCCACCGGATCACCATCGTCGGCAATCGTCTGGGGAATGTAGCCGTAGTTCACGGGATAGCGCATGCCCGTACCGACAAAACGATCCACACAAAGGACGCCTGTCTCCTTGTCCACTTCATACTTGATGGGATCGGAGTTGGCGGAAATTTCAATAACCACATTGAAGTCGTGCGGCAGATCCTTGCCGGCATTCACTTGGGAAAGGCCCATGTTCTCTTACTCTAAAAATTGTCGCGAAAAATCAACGAATGACCCCGCGAAAAGGTTTATCAATCGGACGTATTGTATAACAGCGAAGCACACCTCCCGGCCGTCCGTCCCGCCTCGCTGCCATCAATCCTTCATGAGCGAAGTTCCTGCAACGCCTTCACCAAACAGTCCAACTAAGTGCTGGGATTCCTGTCCCCCGTTGCTTTAGCCTCTGCTCTTGCTTTCTGAGCGTTTTTCATCGCTGCCGGCAACCGCTCGAACAATTTCTCCCAAGCCGTGTCACAGCGCTTTTCATAGTCTCGCCAGTGTTTCTTCAGCGCCTTGACAACGCAGTCTCCCGCCGACAATTTGCCCTGTTCCACAAAGGCGCTTCGCGTGTATCCAAACCAATACTCAAACGACGGATAGGAACAAATCACCGTGAACTGCTGACAGCGGTGCTTTTCAATCAGAGCGAAAGTTCTTCACGCGAAAGCCGATCAGCATCGGTTCATATCCTGCTCGCGACAATCAAGCCCGCGGCAGCGTCACGCCAACCTGCCCCTGATACTTCCCGTGCCGATCCTTGTAGCTCGTCTCGCAGTCTTCGTCCCCTTCAAAGAAGAGCACCTGCGCACAGCCTTCGTTCGCGTAGATCTTCGCGGGAAGCGGCGTCGTATTGGAAAATTCCAGCGTCACATAGCCCTCCCACTCCGGCTCAAAAGGCGTCACGTTCACAATGATGCCGCAGCGAGCGTAGGTGGACTTCCCCAAGCACACCGTCAAGACATTTCTCGGAATGCGGAAGTACTCCACGGTGCGTGCGAGGGCAAAGGAATTCGGCGGAATGATGCACACATCACTCACCACGTCCACAAAGGACGCAGTGTCAAAATTCTTCGGGTCCACAATCGTCGAATTGATGTTCGTGAAGACCTTGAATTCGTTGGCGCACCGAATGTCATAGCCGTAGGACGACGTGCCGTAGCTCACGATCTTGCGATCGTCCACATAACGCACCTGATTGGGTTCAAAGGGATCAATCATCCCCTCTGCCGCCATGCGGCGGATCCACTTGTCGGACTTGATGCTCATGACTGCTACGGTCTTTCGTTCTTCTGTTAGTGACTAAGGCCACCGAACCCATCGCACGAATCCGGCCGGCACTGGCTATGATGCGCATAGTTTTCCTTAGCGCATTGGCTAGGGAGAAAGTATACCGACCGTGACTCATATGAGTAACCCTATGCCTGCCATTCTCTGCCGACTCCCCAACCATGTGGGCGACTGTTGCATGTGCCTCCCCGCACTGCGTCTTCTCGAAGCCAGCGGCTACACGCCAGCACTCGTCGGCAAACGCTGGGCCGAGGATTTAATGGCTGGCATGGGCTGGCGCTTCGACCCCATCACAGGGCATGTCACCGAAGACATAAAACGCATCCGCTACCTCGCTCGCAACGCGGGAGCTCAGAAGGGACTGCTCTTTCCGAATTCACTGGGCTCTGCTCTGCTTTTCAAATTCGGTGCCATTGAAAACGCGGGACTTACGACCGACTGCCGCAGCCTGCTTCTTTCAGTAAAGATTCCCGAGCCACCGAAATGCCACGAAACAGAGCGGTTCTTCCACGTGGCACATGAAGCCATTAAAGCTTGGGGCGGTACGCCCGCTTGGGACAACGTGCCAAAAAGCCTCGGCTTGCAACTCTTGAAGCGTCACGAAGCCGCCGCCAAAAACCTGATGACGAAGTACGGCATTCCTCAGCGCTACGCCGTGCTGGCTCCCGTCGCGCGCGGATTGCAGGACGGACAAAACAAGAGCTGGGCGCACTTCAATGAGCTCGTAGGGCCTTTGAAAGCGATGGGCATTACTCCCATTGTCTTCCCCAACAAGGAAGAGGCTGACGCCGCCCGTCGCGCCTGTCCCGATGCCGCCATTTTTGAACCGACGACGCTCGGCAACTTCGCCGCCCTCTGCAAGCATGCTGAGGTGGTCATCGCCAACGATTCCGGTGTAAGCCACATCGCCGCGGCCGTCGGCGCAAAGAGCATCACCCTCATCGGCGTGACGGACCCAGTGCGTACGGCGCCTTGGAGCACCCAAGCCGTAATACTGGGTAAAAAAGGCCAGTGGCCGATGGTTGACGAAGTCGTCACAACCCTGCAGAAAATGTTGCATGCCTGATTTTGCGAGGATGCCATGAAACCGTTGCAACAGAACATCTATCAGCTTCTTCAAGAATTCGATGCCTTCTGCCAAGCTCATTCACTGGAGTACTTTCTGATGTACGGCACGCTTCTCGGCGCCGTTCGCGAACATCGCTTCATTCCCTGGGATGACGACATTGACGTCAGCATGGACATGAAGAACTTCAATCGCCTGCGAGAGTTAGCGCATCAAGGCCAGTTGCCATCCACATTGCGCTTTGAAGACACGCACTTCACCAAAGGCTGCAGCGTTCCAAAAATTCGTTCCACAACGAGTCAGTTGGTGGAAAAAAACGGTGGCGTCGGTCTCTTCCTCGACATTTTCCCGCTTCGCCGCTACACCGCGACAGAAATGATCTGGATGCGACGCGCTCAAGCCGCCCTGCATTTCAGAAACCGCCGCAAGGCCATCCGAAATCCCATCGTCAAGGCGCTTTTTCGACTCGTGGCACTCGGCCCCCATCTTTTCTTCATCATCGGGCGGGCCATCATGAAGCGCCGTCAGGAACCTTCAGGCCCCGGTCTCTTCCTCGGCCATTCCCCTGCCGTCACCGCGGATGCATATCTCCCAGAAGCTGCTGTGTTTCCACTAGCCACCGAGCAATTTGAGACGCAGCGTTTCCCTATTCCAGGAAAGCCAGATGAGGTGCTCTCCATCTGGTACGGCAACGACTGGCGCACTCCCAGGCAATGGGACAATGCCGACCACTTCGTCCCTGCGGCGACTCCCGCCCAACAAAACTAAGCGAGACACTCCATGGAAAAAGTTCCCGTCAGCGCCATCGTGCTCACGCGCAACGAAAGCGCCAACATTGAAGCGTGTCTGAAGAGTTGCGCCTTTGCCGAAGAATTGCTCGTCATTGACGACGGTAGCTCCGACGACACAGTGGCCAAAGCCAAAGCGCTCGGCGCCCGAGTGCTGCATCGGGCGCTTTCTGGCGACTGGGGTGCTCAGCAAACCTTCAGCATCGAACATGCCAAGTTTCCCTGGGTGTTTCTCATTGACGCCGACGAACGAGTGTCCCCCGAACTCGCACAAGCCGTGATTAAAAAAGTAAAGGATGACAAGCCCGTCTGTTGGTGGGTGCAGCGCCGAAACTTCTATCACGAAGGCTTTGAGGCCCACGGCCCCATGCGCCCCGACTGGGTGGCACGCCTGATGCCAAAAAAAGACTCCAAGGTCACAGGCAAAGTGCATCCCGCCTTCGTCACGCCCTACCCCAACGAAAAGCTCCCTCAGGGACACATCATTCATCATCCTTACAAAGACTTTGCGACGTACCTTCGAAAGCAGGAGCAGTACTCCACCCTTGCCGCGCAGAAGTATGCATTGGCAGGCCGAAAGCCGTCCTTTGCAAAGGACATCGTCATGAAGCCCCTCTGGGCCTTTTTCAAGGTCTACGTCTTGAATCGCGGCTTCTTGGACGGCAAGTACGGTTTTATCTTTAGCGTGTACCACAGTTGGTATACGCTAACCAAGTATACAAAACTATTTTTCTCTGCAAATAATGGAGAAATTTAACCCCACCCCACCAAAAAAAACAAAGCAGTTTAAATTTAAACATATCACTTCTTGCGAAGTCCATTTATAGCACGTCGACAATAGTAGTAAATTTTAGCGACTACAGGTGCATTCAGACTTAACCAGAAGCGACGATAAGTTTTACCGTTTATAAGCCGTAATGACCTAACTCTAGAAAGATGCGGGGCAAAGGTTTTTGCATACCTCATTTCCCCAGTTGCAAGGTATTCTGAAACTGCGTGTTTAATCGATGTTGCAGCAGCTTCGTTTATGGCTATTGAAGTAAGTCGTCTAGCCTCAGGCGATAACCTACCAACTATTGGTTCACAAATTTCTCTACCTCTTAGCAATTTGCTATCCATATCGGCACATTTCACTAATGACCCTGGCCTCTGTCTGTAGCGATAAAGTTTTTCTGGAGTGTAGAAAATATTTTTCGCCCTTGTTGCCGCCTCTACCACATAAGGCTCGTCTTCATTGATATTACGGTTAACAAAGCGCAACCCCATCAACACGGAATGATGGAAAAGTTGTTTCCAAACAAAACCTCCCCACCCAATTTTCCCTCTCCCTTCCTCAAGACAGAACACGAGACGCAAATAATCCTCATATGTGATATTTCCTGTCTTGTAGTACGGCTGATCGTTAAATTGCCAATCTCCAGAGTTATCAAACCAGATAGCACCGCAAACAACAAAATCAGAAGAATATTGTTTAGCCAACTGAACAAGGCGAAACAGATACCCTTTCTCTAAAATATCATCACTATCAAGGAAAACGACGTATTCAGCATCCCCATCGCGATCAATGGCGTCCAGGGCAGTATTCCTGGCCTCCCCAAGACCAGAGTTCTTTTGGTGAATAACTTTAAATCGACACTCACTACTCGCAACATTATCCAAAATTTGCCCCGTCTTATCAGTCGAACCATCATTTACGATATAGGCTCGCCAGTTTTCATATTTCTGCTCAATCAATGAGCGCAAGGCATCCTGAATATATTGCTCTGTATTAAATGCAGGCACAACCACCGCTACAAGTGGAAAATTTTGTGTCATTTTATCAGTTTTTGTATAAGGTCATCCCATTTTTCCCAGATTATATCTGGAGAAAACTGCTTAATATCTCTTCGTGCATTGCCCCCCAGATTGCACCGAATTGTCTCTGATGACATTAACCTATCCAATGCTTCAGCAAAACTCTCAGGTGTCGGAGCGGCTAAAAATCCATTCTCAGCATTATGGATCATCGAGTTAACCGCTGGGCAATCATTGCATCCAACAACGGGCAATCCCTTCGCCATTCCCTCCATCATGGCCAGAGGCTGGCCTTCAAAAGAAGAAGGAAAGGCCATAATGCTTGCCTTGCTCAATACTTCAACAACATTGTCAGTTGTCCCCTTAAAAAAGAACCTATCTCCCAAGTGCAGTTGCTCAACCAACTGTTGAGCCGAAGAATAACAGTCATTATCGAACGTTTTTTCTCCATACCAACAACAAATCCAATCGGGATATTTTTCTTTCAGCAAAGCAAACGCTCGAATCAATAACTCCGGTCTTTTCTGAGAAGTTACTCTAGCAATATTGATAATACAATGGCGCTTCAATGAAGCAGACAAATTGTACTGCGGAGCGACATTCGGAATATAAACAATCTTACCAGTTGGATGAAGTCGTTTCGCTACATCAACAAACTCAGGCATTAGAACCTGAATTACATTCGATTTTGTTATGGCAGATTGATAAAGAAGTCTATAGTCTTGTTCACACAAAAAATGCTCAGGATTGAAATGATACATAGACACCAAAGGCGTCTCATACTTCAACACAGTATTAATTAAATACGTAGATTCGGGTGTAAAACAAATAAAAATATCCGGTTCCGGCACTGTCACTAATACTTTTGCAAACTGTCGTGCTTTAATTTTTGCTTCAAATTTCAGTTTTTCTATTCTCCGCTTAGACTTACCAAAGCGAAAGCACCGTATTTTACGCCAAATACCTTGATCAAACTCCCCCAAAGGCGAGAAAGCGTTTATATACCTAACGCTGTCGTGAAGATAAAAATACGGTTTTCCTTGCGTCGATTCGTGACACAAAACCGTCACATCATACCCCCTAGCAATCAATGCGTTTGCCATATCGCAGAGTACTTTTTCAGTCCCCCCCCAGGCCTTCGCAACTCGCCACGTATCTACTAACACTACATGCCCTAACCTATTTAGGCTTGTTATTAATCCTAACGCTCCATTATTTGACAAACAAATATTTTTTTTCATTCGTGAATTTCCAACAAACCAGTAACGAACAATTATTTTTCTGCGGGAATATTAACATGATCACGCAAAGAGCTTGCGGAGCTTGTTTCGATAATGCTCCCGCTTGGCATGGGTCAGTGCTAACTTCCCCAAAATCGCATACTTCACCGCGAGAATCTTCCGCTGTCGGCGACCTTCATGCCACTCGATCTGCCGCATTCCCTGCGTGAACACGTCCGCCATCAAGTCAATCCCCTGACTCAACCGACCATTCATCGCCTTCCCTTCTTCAGACGCCAGATCGTCAGACAACACCGACGACAGAATCGTCCCCCAGTCATTCTGCCGATAAAACGCCTCCGCCACTGCACAAGACTCTGCTGACAATCGGTAGAACAACGCATCATCCGCCAAAATCGCCGCCGCATTCACTGCTGCCGCAGCCACATCGCCTCGACGAACCACGCGGCATCCCAACTTCGACTGCAACAGGTCAAAATGCGATGCTTCGTAAGCCACTACCGGCGCTCCGCAAAGCATTGCTGTCGCCAAGGACTGGGGGAACGCCTCATAGACGCTCGTCATCAAGAAAACGCGACACTGGCTCAGTAGCGCCGCAATATTCGTCTGCGGACCAAGCCACTGAACTGTCTTTTCTTGCTGACGCTCATGAATGCGCTTCACCATGCAGTCTTCCGCCTCTGGATCGTTTTCCAAACACCCAACGCGGCACGTCACGCCGGGCGACAGCACAGAAATGCGCTCCATCAGTCGCAGAACCTCCTCGCCCTGCGATCGAATAGCCTGACCACTCCCCAACCACAGGACTCCGCTTCGCGTCTGGCGATCAACCACAGGAACCGCCGGAACATCAGGCGGTGCGGGCGGGAAAAACGACACACATCCCCCAAAGGCTTCAAAATACGTCTTGACCGAGCCGTTTGACACCAAAAGACGATCAGCCAAACGATAGATGTAGGGACGAATCGACTCAAACGTCACAGCATCCACACAAGGTTGCTGCAAAATGCGTCGTCCCGGCAACTCGTGCAACTGAACAACCATCACCGCGCCGCTCAGTTTCACGACAAGAATGTCCCACAACAGCGTCGCCAAAGATGCCCGATGATGCAGGACAGCATCGAGCGCCAGACGTTGCACAGCGCTCGCCAACGTCTGCGCCCGATCATCCTCCATTCGCGCCGGCAACTCAATGCGCTCCACATCTTCAGGCAACGTTTTTTTGCAAGCGCTGTCCGGTTCGACAAACACCACCACCCGGCGCCCCATCGATCGCAGCATCACTATCTGCCGAAATACCTCCTCACTAGCCGCAGCATCCTCTGCCGCGGGCATCAACACCCCCACCGTCTTCACCGGACGGTTCTTCATTTCTTTGAGCGAAGCTGCGCCATAAAGATTTCGCGCCACCTCTCCCTGCCGCTGCACCGTGACATGCGCCTCCGCCAATGACTGTACATAGTCAGGGATGAATCCGGAGGCCACTTGCAGGTCAAACCCCACCTTTTGGTCTTCTGGAAGAAGCGCCAGCAGTCTCCATGCAGCCGTAGACAACAGACGCCGCTTCATCCCGTCAAGAACATCAAACCACAGCCTGTCACCGCCCTCCGCCTTGAGCGCTGCCTCTATCCATCGGGCAATGACCACTTCCTTCGCATACATCGGAAACTTCGCCATCGTGACAGCGCCCGTACTCACGCCTGACCCAATTCGGTAGGCGTAGATTGGGGCAGACTTCACTACAACTGACCGCTTGGCGAAAAAAAACGCCAGAAAAACAATGAAGACATCTTCAGCGCAAACGAAATGGACCTCTGGAATGTAAGCCGCTACCTTCCGCAAAACTTCGGTGCAAAAACAACGAAAGATAAGGTTCCAGCCGTACTCCCCGCGCACATGCACCGCCTGTGCCGCTTCAAGATTGGTTTGCAGTGAAATATCCTTCTTGAGGGAAAGATAGTCTTGCACAGCCTGCACATTTTCCCAATCCTCCCCAAAACAACGAACCTCAAAGCGCACAACATCCGCTCCGTACTCCTCTTGGAGTCGAACAAGCGTCGAAAGTGACTCTGGCGTCGTGTAGTAGTCATCCCCGTCCAAAAACGTCGTGTACTTACCCTGCGCCGCTTCGATCCCCGTCTTTCGAGCCACCAACGTCCCACGATTGCCTTCGTGGTGTATTACGCGAAACCGTGGATCGCTCTGGGCATACTCGTCGCAAATCTCAGATGAACCATCCGTGCTTCCGTCATCCACCACGATGAACTCCGCCTGCTGCAACGTTTGCGCCCTAAGGTGTTCAAAACACTCCCTCAGGTAGGGCTTGACGTTATAGACCGCCACACAGACGGAAAGAAGGACGTCAACTGACGCTGAAATCCGATTTGATTCGGAGGCCTTTACAATAGGCTCGGGGCGTGTGCAATGGGGGGGGGAGGGAGGCATTTTACTGAATATGAATCAAATAGACAATATTATTGAATTTAATAATTATTGCAATACAGGAATACAGCAAGCACCGGTATTCTTCCCTGCAAGTCTCGCCATTTCACACCTTCTCTTCAACAACGTCAACCGCTCTACTCACTCACGTCTTGTGAGACGCCACCTCGTAAAAAGCCACGGCGGCTTGAGCTACCCGAATGACAGCCATTGGCACTCGATCCTCCGTGTCAGCCCGCTGAAACAAAACCCAATCATCGTTGAATTCCACGCCCAGCGTCTCGCCCAAGTGCTTCTTCGAGGCCTCTATATTAACCCGACACCAATTTATTCCCCGCTTGTAATACCTTTTTCGGAGAGGAAA
>CAVJBF010000016.1:0-37729 GCA_963647785.1 Acutalibacteraceae bacterium | reverse complement strand
CATCGAAGAGATCACGGGGCTTGCCCCGTGACTCAGTAGGGAATCCTCGTCCTTTGGGGCGAGGAGGAAATCAATCAACCATGCATTGCCACTGTCCGTTCATGATCCTGCGCACCGGCTCGCTTCCTGTCCGACGTCCTCATGTTCGCTTGCCCGCCTAGTCAAAAATACCCAAACAACTTGATTTGTTTTAGCGAACAGTGCCACCCGATGCGCTCGACCGTCATCCCTGCGCCACAATGCCCCCATTGTTTTTTTGAGGAGCTTCCATGGCCTCCGCAGTGCTTGATCGTTTTCTTCGGTATGTGTCCTTTGACACCGCATCGGACCCGACATCCGACGCGGCGCCGTCGTCCGCAAAGCAGCTGAAGCTCGCGGAAGCGCTGGTCTCGGAGCTCTCAGCGCTTGGCGTGGCGGACGCGCGCCTGGGAAAGGGCGGCGTCGTCTATGCGTCGATCCCGGCGACAGCGGGCTGCGAAGACAATCCCGCCCTGGGCTTGAGCGCCCACATGGACACAGCGCCCGATGCCTCAGGGAAAGACGTAAAGCCCCGCGTCCTTTACTTCAATGGCAAGGACGTCGTACTCAATGAAGAAAAGGGCATCGTCTTTCCGGTTGCCACCTTCCCAGAAATCCTGAAGTACAAGGGCGAAGAGATCATCTTCACAGACGGCACGACGTTGCTGGGCGCAGACGACAAGGCCGGCATCGCCTCCATCATGACGATGGTGGAATACCTCGTGCAGCACCCCGAAACACCGCACGCGAAGATCTTCATTGCCTTCACGCCCGACGAAGAAATCGGCCGCGGCACAGAGAACCTTGACTACGAGGCCTTTGCCGCCCAGTACGCCTACACGATTGACGGCGGCGAAATCGGGGGACTCGAAAGTGAAACCTTCAACGCCGCCACCGCCGTCCTCACCGTGAAGGGCGTGGGCGTGCACACGGGCTCCGCCAAGAACAAGATGGTGAACGCCCTGCGCTGCTGCGCGAAGTTCGTGGCGTCTTTGCCCGACGACATGACGCCCGAGCACACTGAAGGTTGCGAAGGCTTCCTGCACGCCCACCGCATGGAGGGCGACGTCGTGGAAAGCCGTGTGACCATGCTGATCCGCGACCACGACAAGGTGAAGTTTGAAGCGAAGAAGGCTTTTCTTCAGACGCACGCGCAAGACTTGAAGGCCGCCAACCCCGGCGCCGTCATCACGCTCGACATCACGGACACTTACGAAAACATGCGCCCCTACCTCGAAAGGGCGCCCAAAGTTCTTGAAGTCGCTCGCGAAGCGTACCGCGCGGTCGGCCTCACGCCCGTTGAAGAGCCCATTCGCGGCGGCACGGACGGCGCCGTGATGTCCGCGCACGGCCTCCCCTGCCCCAACGTTTTCACTGGCGGCCTCAACTACCACGGCATCTTCGAGTACCTGCCCGTCAATTCGCTCGAAAAAGCGGCGGAGGTGACGCTTGAAATCGCCAAGCGCTCCGCGGAGGTGAAGAGCCTCAGCTAAACCCAGGCGCCCTCCGGAAGAAGGCGCCGAAGGAACCTCCGGTCATTTAAAAATCAGGGAGATTAAAAAATGACGATGCTTGCTCAAATCCATCAGTTCGCCCAAACGCTTCGCCGCTTCATGAGTCTCACCCCCATAGCGGCGCCCGCGCCCGCCAGCGCCGAAGAAGAAGCCTCTCGCCTTCTTGCCGTCCGCTGGAGCCTGACGCCCGCCGCGGTCTTCCTTCTGCGGCCGACGCCGCTGTAGTCCACTTTCCCCCCTCGGGCGGCCTCCCGGCCGCCCATTGTTCGCGCGACGCAACAGTCTCCCGGTGCCGCAGCTTCCCGCTAAACTGCCTTCCTTCGTCGGCGCCGCCGCCCCTTGTCGTCGCGCCCTCCCTTTCCTTTGTCTCATCAGGAAATCATCATGAATCTTGCTCAACCAAAGCGCGCCGCCAAGGAATTCGCTGAACGGTGGCAGAGGCGCGGCGACGAAAAGCAGGACTGTCAGAGCTTCTGGACGGATTTCCTCGAACACGGGCTCGACGTCCCCTACGCCTCGTCCGCCGTCCAGTTTGAACGAAAGATCGACCTCGGAAAGGACGCCAGAACGGGCCGCAGCCACACGGACTACATCGACGGCTGCATTCCCGCCACCATGGTTCCCATTGAACAGAAGGGCGCCAAAATCGACTTAAAGAAGCCCGCCGCGGAGGCCGCAGAAAAAGCCGCCAAGAAGCCTCATCGCAAGAAGGCCTCTGCGCCCGCGACCAACACCGCTTCTTCCTCCTTCTGAGGCTTGCGTCATGCGCACCGTCATCTCGCGCCTTCTGCAGTCCGCGCTCCTATGCTCGGCCGCCGCTTCGGCCGTCGCAGCGCCCTTTCGGCTGGCGTTAGTCGAGCTCTCGCTTCCCCGCGACCAGCTCCTCATTCAAGCCACAGTAGAACAGAGCCTTGCCGGCGTTTTTCCTGAGGGACTGGAAATCACGAGCTGGCGCTATGAGGACCTGGACCACGTTCTAAGAGACAACAAGGCGGACGCGATTCTCGGCACCGCGGGGCAGTTGACGCGCCTCACCCAGGCGCCCCTGCGTCCCTTGGCGACCATCATTCACAGCGCAAGCGAAGACCCTAATCGCAACGAAGGCACGGCAATCGTCGTGAGAAATGATCGCAGCGACCTCAAGCTGCTTTCAGACCTCAAAGGCAAGAGCGTCTCCGCCAACAGCCCTCTGGGCTTTGCGGGCTACCTTCTTGCCATGGGGGAAGTCGCGAAATTCACTGCGGATCCCGAGCATTTCTTTTCGTCGATTGACTTTCAACGCGAAGCCCGCGTCACGGAAGCCATCGCTCAGTCCGTCTTGAGCGGCAAGACGGACGCGGGCTTTCTGCGCCTTTGCGCGCTGGAAGATTTCGAAACCGCGCACCCGGAAGTGAAGGGCGAACTTCGCGTCATCAACCGCCGAACGGATTCACCGCTTTCCTGCGTGCATTCGACCGACCTCTACCCAGGCTTCACGCTCGCCGTCACCGCCTCGGTCGAACCGGAAACCGCGCGCCGCATCACGCTGGCGCTCCTCTCGATGCCTCCCACCGCTAGCGGCACGCAGTGGTCGCTCCCCACGGACCTGAGCGGCCTCGACGAGCTCTACCGGCTCATGAAATCCGGTCCCTACGCCTACCTTTCGGTCTGGAGTCTGGAAGGCTTCGTGAAGCGCTACTTCTTCTGGTTCCTCGCCCTCTTTGCCGCCATGGCGGCCATGGGTCTGCACAGCTGGCGCTCGCACGTGCTGCTGGAGCGTCGCGACCGAAACATCCGCGCCAATCTCGCAACGTTGGCGGAACTGCAGCAAAAGGAAACGACGGCAGTCGTCACGGAGCTCTGCGCCAAGACGCTCGCCTCGCCCTTGTCGTCAGCGGTGCAGTCGGCGATCAGCCTTAAAAATCATGTGGAGGAATCTGGTGCGCCGGGCTCGGTCGCGGCGCTTGCGCAATCCGCGGTCTCTGAAACCCGCGCTGCCTTGGCGCGCGTCAAGAGCCTTTGCGCTCTCGCCGACATCCCGACGGGCGGGCATGCCCTGCTCGACGTGGGTCAGCTCATAGAAAAGTCGCTGGTGCTGGCCAAGCCTTGCTTCACACCCGCGATCAAGCTCACCACCGACCTCACGAAGGAAAAGCTCACGATTTCCGGCAACGCCGGCGAGCTGCAGCTTCTTCTCGTCCACCTCCTGCAAAACGCCGCACGGGCGGACGCCAGCGCCACGGAAGTGATTCATCTGGCGTGCCGGCGCGAGCGCGACATGGTCACAGTGACGATCAAGGACGACGCCCCGGTTGAAACCGACCTCTCCGCCGATCCGATGATGGGTGACGCCTTTCCTGAAATGACGACCGCAGCCCTGCGGCTTGCCGTCGCCCGTCGCATCGTGTCCGCCCACCACGGCGTCTTTTCGCTCACTGAAAACCCGCTCTCCGAAGGCGGCGTCACCGCAACGCTTTCGCTCCCGCTTGTCTGAGTCTCGTCACCAAGCGCGCACAAAAAAGCGCCGCGGATGAGGAGAGCGGGAACTCCGCGGCGCAACTTTCCGAACGAAGGGAAAGAAAGTAGCAGTCTACTTGTCGTTGTGGCACTCGCTGCACTTTTTGAAGTTTTCTTCGTGGTGGCAGCCGTAGCAAGTGGAAACCGTCGCCTTCTTGTGCTGGTAGCCCTTCGGGATGGGCAGCGGATGCTGGCCGTGGCAGCCCTTGCAGTCGGGCAGCACCTTGGCGCCCTGATGGGGCTTGGCGTTCTTGCCGTCGATGTACTGGTGGGGATTCACGGGGGAGTCAAATTCATCCTTCCAGTTCTTCGTCTTTTCTCGGATGGCGTCAAAGCTACCGTGGCACATCAGGCACTGCTGCGCCGCCTTCTGGGTGGCGGCGTCATCGTCTGCCATGGCGGGAGCGGAAGCTGCGGCCGCCAAAAGGCCGGCCATCAACAAAGCGGAAATCTTGTTCATTGCGTTATGTCTCCTGAACCAACGGCGCCGGGATCTGAAGGCTCGGTCTCTCCTCCAGACCCCGGCCGCGGAGTCTTTGCTCTTGGCTAACCGTGTTACTTCAGTTTGGCGAACTCATCGCCCAGCACATAGGCCATCACAAGGCCGCGAGAGAGGCCGTGCATCGACGACCCGCCCGTGACTTCGCCCGCCGCCATGAGGCCGGGGATCGTCTCGCCTTCCCACGTCACGACGTGGCACTTTTCGTTCACATGCAGGCCGCAGTAGCAGTCATGCAGCGTGACGGAAGTCCAGGCAGCGTAGAAGGGTCCCTTCTCGATCTTGTACTGCGGCGAGGGCTTGTCAAAGTCCGGATCCTTCTTCTGATCGACGTAGGTGTTGTAGGTCTTCACGGTCTCTGCGAGCACCTTCGGGTCGATCTTGTGCGTCATGTACTTGTTGGAGTTGATCTTCTGGGCGAGCTCTTCAATCGTGTCCGCCTGGAAGAAGTATTCCGGATCCACGGACTCCTCAGTGACGCGAATGCGCTCGCGCTTGCGGCCTTCGTCGTCAAAGATCGCCCACTGCGGGCCGGAAGACCAGTCAGGCGCATGCGAGCCTTCGTTGATCTGCAGCGCCGCCGCAATGAAGTTGATCGGGTTGTACTTCGTGCGGTCGATATTGCGCCAGTTGCCCTGCACATACGGATTTTCTTCGAGGTTCTTGAAGAAGGCGCCGTTCGTGCCGTTCATCAGGCCGCGAGTGGAGTTCGCCGTGCCGTAGGACGTCATCTTTGCCGAGTCAGCGGTAAGACCCGCGGAGCTCGTTTCTTCAAAGAAGCGCTTGCCGCACCAGTTCACCACAATCGCGTTCTGCCAGTTCTTGAACGCCACGCCCGAGTGCTTGATGAGGGGGAACAAGGGCGATTCCGGCGCCCAGCGCAGGTATGTGTCGCGCACGCCAACAACCGCGCCGCGGGTGAGCGAAATGGGACGCTCGGTGTAGGCGTTCGTGAGGCCCCACAAGCCTGCGCCGCAGCGCATGGCTGCCAGAGTGCCTGACGCGTCCTGCGGCGAGTATTCGCAAGCCGCGGCTGCAAATTCATGCGTCAAACGCGGGTCAATCATGCGGCGGAAGGCGACGTTGTCGGTGTAGCCGGCGGTGGCAAGCACCAAGCCCTTCTTCGCGCGAATCGTGATTGACTTCTTCTTCGACTCGAGCTTCGCTTCCGGATTGAAAGCCTTCAATTCCGTGCCGTCCGGCAGAACCTTCGGCGTGCGATGGGCCCGGAGGCCGATGACGCGGCCTGGCTTGCCGTTCTTGCCGTCCTGCTGAACGAGGTCGTCCATGTAGTAGTTCATCAGAAACTTCACGCCTGCCTTGATCGCGGCCTTTTCAAGAGCGCGCATCAGCACCGTGCCGCTCGTGCCCGCGGGGGCTTCGGCGCAGGCGCCCTTCGTCCACGCAAAATGGAGTTCACGCGGAGCCGTGCAGCCCGCGCCGTAGGCGCCGGCGTTGTCTGGCTTCTTGTCCAAGAAAGGAACGCCGATCTTCACGAGCCAGTCATAGGTCGGGATCATGTTGTCGGCGATCATGCGCTGCATGCCGCGGTCGTTGAAGCGATAGTCCGCAAAGCCGTTCGGGAGCGTCACGGACCAGTCGGTGAGATCCTTGAAGACGTCTTCGACGGAGTCCTTGATGCCGTACTTCTGCTGCACGGCGTTGCCGCCGCCCAGAAGCGTGTTGCCTTGAGAAATGATGGCATGGCCGCCGATGTCGTAGTTGGCGTCAACGACGAGGACCTTGAAGCCCTTTTCCGCCGCGCGAATGGCGGCCGGGATGCCGGCGGCGCCGGCGCCCACGACGACGATGTCAGCCGTGTAGTCCCACTTCGAGGGGATGCCTTTGGCGGACGCCTCGCCCGCCATGCCAAACATCATGCCGCCCACGGCGGCTGAGCCCGCGAGGAAGGAACGACGAGACAGTTGTGCAGTCATTTTTTCTCTCCACTGGATTGTTGTAACGGCCGACGCCGCTTGCCCAGAAGGCACTGCGGCAGAGACCGCGTCGGGCGGCGCTTCCCGAGGCTTTTCCCCGAACGCCGCTCTTTCTGACAGAAGGTTTTCTACGTGCCCAGGTACTCGAGTATTTTGACTTTTGTCAAAAGTCGGTCTGCCGTCGGAGAGCGCCGCAAGAGCCGCGGCCCTTATAGTTTCGTCGCCTGAAATTTCTTCTCCTCCGTCATGACTTTCCCTCTGAAGACGCTCCTCTGGTCAGCCGCCGCGGCTCTGGCGCTTGCCGCCCCTCCAGCCGCAGCCGACCCCGAGACGCTCCCCGTTGCGGACGCCATCTCGGGCGCAACGCTTTCCGTCTTTCAAAAGCGTCCTCTGCGCATCGGGATCATCACGCTCTCGGAGACGCCGGAAACGATGCGGGCGCTGGATGCCTCGATCGACGTCATCCGAAAGACTTTCGCCCCCTACCCCATTGAAGTCGTGCGCCGCGTGCCGACTCGGATTTTGGAAGACGAAATCAAGTCGGGCAAAATCGACGCCTTCATCGCGAGCTCAGGCTTTTTCTGGCGCATGCAGCAGTACGGTGCAATCAGCGTTGCCACGCTCATCACGGACCGCCAGCCCAACCCCAATCAGGGCGTCGCCGCCACCGCACTGGTTCTAAAAGACAGCCCCTACCAGACCTTTGAAGACTTGAAGGGCGCCAAGCTCTCCGCAAGCTACGCCACGGCCTTCATGAGCTACCGCACGGCTTTGGCCGAACTCGCCGTTCGAGGCTTTGATCCCGAGCACTTCTTTTCGGACATCCACTACCTCGGCGACACCTTCAACACCTTCATCGCGGAACGCCTCGTGACTGGCGCCGCCGACGTCGCCTTCGTGCGAGCCTGCTGGCTCGAAACGCAGCCCGCGGACATTCGCAACGCCTTCCGTGTGCTCGAGCCACGCAAAGGCGATGATCTCTTCTGCGCCCACTCCACCCGCACCTATCCCAACCTCATGGTGGCGGTGACGCAAGGATCTGCGCCGGGATCAGCGCACCTCATCTCCCGGTCGCTGCTCACGATGAAGAAGCTCGCGGGCGGCATCCACTGGGGGCTCGCCACCGACATGCGACCCGTGGACCGACTCTACCGGGAGCTCAAGATCGAGAACTACGCCTACCTGCGGGAGACCACGATTGAGCGCTGGCTGCGGGACAACTGGATTTCGCTCGCACTCGCGCTCCTCTTTGTCGCGGGGCTGGCGGTGCACAGCTGGCGCGTGGGCTACCTCGTCAAAAAGCGCACCTCAGAGCTCTCACGGCTTCTCACGAACTACCGCGTCTCCGAAGAGCGCTTTGAGCGGCTGCACCGCCGCATGGAACGCCTGCAAAAGGCTGCCGTCGTAGGCCAGCTCTCCAACCTCATTGCGCACGAGCTCGCGCAGCCTCTGGCCGCCATCGGCTACTACTGCGACGGCCTGAAGGCCCTCATCAAGGCCCCTGCCGCACCCGACAAGACAATGCTTCAGATGAGCTCCGACGGGATGGAGGACGCCTTGAGGCGCACGCACGACATCGTGGACAAGGTGCGAAGCTACGCTAAAAGCGAAGTCCGCCGCGACACGGCCGTCAACATACTCGCTGCGTCTCAATCCGTCCTTTCCGGAATCGGTCCCTCGGTGCGCGAGAAATCGGACTTCCAGTCTGCGGTCCCCGCTGACCTTTGCGTGCGCGCGGACGCCCTCGAGTTTGAGCTTCTCTTGAACAACCTCTTGAAAAACGCCTTTGAAGCCGCTGCACAAGCTGAAAGGCCCTTCGTGTACCTCTCGGCCAAAACCGACGGTGAAACCGTGGCGATCACCGTGCAGAATTCCGGCCGAGCCGTCACAAACGAAGCCTTCAGTGAACTGAGAACTCCCTTGATCACCTCAAAAAAGGCTGGGCACGGCCTCGGCATTCCGATTGCGATCGCCTTGGCGGAAGCTTCAGGCGGGCACCTTGACTTCCGGCAGCGTCCGGGGGGCGGCCTCACCGTCACTCTCACGCTGCGGCAGGCTTCAAGCCTTGCCCCCCGTGCGTCTGACGACCCCGACGAACCGATTGGCCCCAGCGACAGCAACACAAAAACGAAATGACCCAGCTTCAGGAACAGACTCTCATTCGCATCGTCGACGACGAAGCCATCGTGCGCAACGCCCTCGCATTCATGCTGGGCTGCAACGGCTGGAAAACGGCGTGCTACGACTCCGCAGAAGCCTATCTGGCGGATCTCCGAAACGAGGTGCCAGGGTGTCTTCTCCTTGACATCCGCATGCCGGGCATGTCCGGCGTTGAGCTGCAGCGCACGATGAAAACGAAGGACATTCGCCTGCCCATCATTTTCATCACGGGGCACGCCGACGTGGAGACGGCGGTTCTCACGCTACGCGCCGGAGCCTTTGACTTTCTGCAAAAGCCGGTGGACGGCGAGCGCCTCAACGATTCGCTTTCAAGCGCCTGCGCCCTTTCTCTGGAGCAGACGAAAGGCGCCCCCACCGCCACGGAAGTGCAGGCCGTGTGGTCGGAGATGAGCCCGCGGGAAAAGGAGATTCTGAAGCTCTTGGCCAACGGCCTCACCAATCAGGACATCGCCGAGCGTCTGCGGCTTTCCTCGCGCACCATCCAGGGCCACCGCAACAATCTGTACCACAAGCTCAAGGTCCACTGCCTGCGGCAGTTGAACGAGCGCTTGAAGGAGGCGGACCTCACCACGCTCTGATGCGCTCAAATTCGAAACGGCCGCCAGCTCCTTGAAGCCAGCGGCCGTTTTCCTTGGCGGGCGCCCCGCTACTGGTCAGGCTGCAGGGTGATTTTCTTCAATTCCGGGCTCTGTGTCTCAAACGTGCGCTCCACGGTGGCAAGCAGCCCCAGGGGCGGCTGCCAGCCCATGTCCATCGCCGTCTTGAGGTTCAAGACGAGGCTCTGGCTGCGTTGAAAGCGCATGTTGATCGCGCGAGGCTTCACGCCCGACAATACCTGCGCCACGACCTTCGCTTCAAATTTCCCCATGCCCGCGAAGTCCTCTTCGCCCACGCCAAGCAAGATGCCGCGCCGCACGGCATCGGACCCAATCTGCGAAAAGGCCGGTATGCGGCGTGTCGTCAAAAGCCTGTTGAGGTCCCGCATGTCCTCGTCGGTTGCGGGGAACCACGGGAGATACACGGCGTCGCAGTGGTCCTGGTCAAGGGCCTCCAAAAGCGCCCGGCGAAAAAGCACGTAGGCCGTCTTCTCCTCAGCGCGGCTTGCGCCGTAGGTCTTCACGACGAATTCGTAGCCCAGCGAATTCGCCAGAGCCTGCGCGTCCTCAATGCCGCTGCGCTCGATGTTGCGCCGCGCCGCCACTTCCACAAGGCGCTTGAAGCGAAAAAGCGAATAAAAGCGCCGCAGCTGCCACTTCCACGTGTCGGCCGTGACCAATACGTGGATGTTGTCCTGTCCGGCGTCATCGTCGCTTGCCACTACACCGGAAACGACCGGATCCGAGCAGCTCAGGTTGATGACCGGCAGGTCCTTCACGAATTCCTTCATGTCCAGAGCCGCGTCCGTCCCCATCGTGAAGATGAGATCCACGTCCTTGAGGGTCGACAAACGGTCAAGGATGTCCTCCCGGCGCTCCTGCCGCTTTTCAATGTCAAACCCGTAGTCGTACCAGCCGTCGATCATGAACTGCAGCTTCGATCCGCCCGCCTCCTTGATGAGCCACTTCCACATGGGCCACGTGGAGCGGCTCGTATCAGGAATCGGCACGTCGCCCTTTTCGATGATGCCCAGCGCCGCGAGCCCCTGAGCCGTTTCCCGAAGGATCGCCTGATAGCGGTAATAGTCGCCGCTCGTCACAAGCATCACGCGCGCCGGTCGGTTCAGGGGAAAGCGGTCCGTGTAGACGGAGGCCGTTCCTGCCCACGAGGGCATCGCCATCGCGGCGCCTGCCGCCGCGAGAATCATTCGACGCTTCATGCCGCGCCTCCCTTCTTCACAAAGGCCACCATCGTGATGTCATCGGACTGTTCGGCAGCGCCGCGATGCGCCGTCACCGCCGAGAGCACCTTTTCCATCAGCAGCTTCGGCGACTCGCCCGCTGCGGCGGCCACCACAACACCGAGCCTTGCTTCGGAAAAGAGCTTGCGGCTCACGTCCATCGCCTCCGTCACGCCGTCGGAATAGACGAGCATCACTTCGTTTTCTCGGAGCGTCGTCTCATGGTCTTCAAACTGCGCCTCCTCCATGACGCCCACGAGGGGACCGGACAGGTCTCGCACCCAGCGCACCTCGCCCGCTGCCGTCGCGGGCGCCACACAAGGCGCAGGATGCCCGCCGTTTGCGAACGTCAGACGCCCCGTCTCCGCATCAAAAAGGCCGATCCACAGCGTCACGAACATGCAGCTCGGGTTGTTCGCCGCCAAGTGATCGTTCACAAGCTTCATCGTCTCCGCAGGCGAATAGCCGCAGGCAATGCCCAGACGCGCCAAGGTGAGCGTGACGCACATCAAGAGCGCCGCCGAAACCCCCTTCCCTGACACATCCCCCAGCACAATGGCCTGACGGCCGTCCGGGGCCTTCAAGACGTCAAAGAGGTCGCCGCCCACTTCCTTTGCAGCCATCATGAGGGCGGCAGCTTCAAAGCATCCGTCCTTCACGCCGTCGGCCCCCGCGGTAAGCATGCCCTGCTGGATTTCGCTCGCAGCGCGCAATTCGCCTTCCAAGCTGTGCTGCTTTGCGACCGACCGCTTCAGAGCGTCAATATTGTCTTCCATCGCCAGCGTCAGGTGTCGGAAGGCGTCCGCCACCTTGCCCACCTCGTCGCCTCCCGGAGGCGGCAGGGCAGTGCGAATTTCACCGAGCTGCTCGTGCACCGACCGGGACGCGAGATCGAGCTCGGCCAGGCGCCCGGCCGACTCCGCCACGGACCGCAAGGGCTTCAAGACGCGAGTCACCGTGCCCAGCCCCAGCATGGCGAGCACGAGGAAAATGCAGAGAACGATCGTCGTCAGCTTGGCGGCGTAGGCGCGAGCCGGCGCCGTCACGAGGCTCGTGGGCACCGTGGTTTCGATGTACCAGTCCAAAGGCGCGAAGTAGCGCAGCGAATACAGAATTTCACCCGCGCTGCTCGTTTCGAGAATGCCGTTGGCAATGCCGTCCTTCTTCGCCTTGGCGTAGATCTCGGGGCTCCCTGCGAGATAATCAATCAAGGCGCCTTCGCCGCGTCCCGCGACGTAGCGGCCGCGCCCCGTCATCACGGCAATCGTTCCGTCAAGGTGAGGAAGCGCGTCCATCACGTCCTTCAAGTGTCCTTCCACCGCTTCTCGCCGGCGCTGCAGGTGGGATTCCACATAGGAAAGCTCTTCGGCCACGACGAGCATCGAGCCGTCGGCGGCACTTCTCATCACAAGCAGCAGCGGCAGGTTGCGCGCCACGCCGCGCTCCCCGCGAAAGAATGCGGTGTATTCCCCCGTGATGCTCGCGTTCACGAGCTGCTGGTATTCCTTCAAGGTGACGTCAAGAAAGTCCGGAATATCACGATTGTACAAGTCCTCAATGACCGGAGAAGAAAGAATGAAGCGACCGTCTGGCGCGATCTGCGCGGAGAAGGTGTCGTTTAACTTGTTCCACTTCTCGATCACCTGCAGCTCCTCCCCGCGGCCTTCAGCGATGTACTGCTGATAGGCGTCGAGCACTTCGCTCAGCCACGTGTGCTCGAGCTTCACCTTCTCCGTCACCATGGTCTGGGAATTAAGGTAGGAGAGCTTCACGCCCTCTTCAACAAGACGCACAGTCGTGTCAAAGTCCTCCCGAGCCGATTCGATGGCGCGGTCGTAGGAATCCTGATAGCTCAGGTAGATGAGCGGAAAGCTCGCGAGCGACACCACGAACGCCATGACGGCGATGAGCTTGATGCGCAACGAATGATTGTCCATGGTCTTTGACAGAGGGGTTCAGACGAATAAGGGGAGATGATAACAAGACGGACCAGGCGATGACTCACCTGGCACTGAAAAGACTGCGCGCCTGCCGCCCATCGGCACAAGTCACCGGCCTGGCGAGGCGGCGTCCGATCGGACGCCGCCTCTCGCTCGCGTGCCAAAGCGGACAGGTTTTCCGACTTTTAGCGCAAAGCCCAGCTTGCGACGGCGCCTCCGTTTTCAAGCCCTGAGGACCGGAACGTCTGCCGCATCCCGCAATGCGCCGCCTGCGCCAAAAGCGCACTTTTAGCGCAGGACGCAGCGCACGGCGTCGTCAGGCCTTGGGCGCCGCCGGAGCCGGAGCTTGAGCCGGCGCCTGCGGCGCCTTCGCCGCTTCACCGAGCGGCGTGATGTCGAGCTTCGTAAATTCGTGGGAGCCGTCCGGACGAATCACCACCCGCGCCTCGAGAACCGCTGTCTTGCGCGCCGCCGGCGTCTTCGCCTCGATGACAACGCTGCCGTCCTTGTCCTTTTCGATCACGTAGGCAAGCGGCGCATGCTCCTCGAGGCCGTCCGCCCCTTCAACAACGCCGCTCGTCGCCTTCGCATAAGCCACAATGCCCGACTGAGTAAGCGCCGCAACGACGACCGTATAAAGCGTCTCGTTTTCGCCGCAGAGCTCTCGCAGCGCCTCCAGCATCGCCCGGGTCTTGCCCACAGGCTTGCCGGACTCAAAGACCGCCGCTTCGCCATCGGCGAGTCCCTCGGACCCGTTGTGCACTCTCACCGTGCGCTCGGGCAGCTTCACCTCAATCGACGACAAACCGACCTTGTTGCGATCGGCGCCGCCCGTCTCGCCCTGGCGCTCAAAGTCCTTGAGCCACTGAAGCTCAGCCTCGGCCGGCGTATTCATGCCCATGCGCGACACCTGCGGCTTCACTGAGAAGTCTTCCAGATGCACCGAGCGCGTCTTGTCGATCACATGCGCTACAGCGGCGTCAAGGCTGAAGCCGCCAAACTGCGCCTTCGTAATGAATGAAGAGATGAGCTGATTCTCAGACTTGCTTCGCTCCGACTGATCCGCCAGCTCCTGCGCCTGCGCTTTGGTCTTTCCCTCCCCGACAAGCTTGTCCTTGGCGCGCTTGACGGCATCTGCCGCCGCAGGAAACGCCGCCTTGATCCGCTCCCAGATCAACTCGTCGTGCAAATTGCCCAGACCGAACTGCACCGCCGCCATTCCTTTTGAAGCATCCGGCACGCGAGCGTTGTCGCCGTAGAACACACGACAGACGTCGGCCACGTGAAAGTTCCCGTCCGGAAACTTCGCCGCCAGCATCTCCGTCTTCTCCAGCACGAATGACGCGAGAAGGTCGTCCATGATCGTCGCCGCCTTGAGAAAAATGAGCGGATGGGCCGAGCTCGAAGGCGACGCCGATGCCTCGCCGCTCACAAACTTCGCTACGAGCGAAGCGGCGCAGTTGTTCCTGAAGAAGAGCTGTTCGTTGGGGAATTCTGCACGCAGCCAGTCCATCGTGCTTCTAAACTGCGCCTTCTGCTCCTTAGTCCAGGCAGGAAGCCGCTCGACGCGGTTGAGCTCATAGTCGATCGCATAGTCATAGTTCGTTTCGCGCAGCGCGCGCGTACGAATTTCATCCTTGAAAGCGGCGAGATCCGCGTCGGCAAAGCGGCCGGCTTGGATGTACGATGAAGCCAGACGCTGACTGAAGTCTTCAAAGTCGTTCGAGGGCTGCGCCCGCTCGCCCGCCGCCTCGCGGAACACTTCACGGATTGCCGAGCGAATCTGCGCCGCCTTCGGCTTGAGGGGCTCGGCTTGTTCGATGAAGCGGCGGCGCATCCCATTCGTGAGCACAGCGCCGGACGCGTACAGCTTGTTGAGGCCAATGAAGCTGCACACATCTTCGTCGCCAATCTCTCGACACAACTGGGTGATGATGCTGCGATTTCGACAAAAGTCCGCCGTCTTGCAAACGTCTATCGCCTGCTCCAGCGTGAGCCCGTCCTCGGGCAGGTCCGCTAGCTTCGTCTCAACCAGAGAGGCCCATTGGCCAACCACGGGCGCAAGCCTCGCTTCGAGCACCTCAACAAGCGACTCTTGCGTCATCTTGCCGCCGCGGCAGAAGTCGACCACAGCATCCTGAACGCGCGGCGGCAAGCCGTTCAGCCTGACGCACATCTCGCGCGCGTTGGAAAAGAGCTCCGGCAGAGAGTCGAGGTAATCACCGGAACGGCCTGCGGTCACCGCCGAGGCCACCTTGTCGCCGAATCGGCGCGTCACCGCGGCATGAATGTCCGCATCGGTCACGACGTGATTGGCTCGAATGTGATCGGCGAGAGGCCTCAGCGCATCGGCGTAGTCCGGACCGCAGGCTTCGCGAATCGCCGTCGCCACCTTGTTGAGACGGACGATCTCGCCCGTCTGAAAGAAGCGGCGCAAATCGCCCACCTTGAGCTGCTTGCCGCCGCCCGAAAACTGATAGAGATCCGCAAAGAAAGCGCCGCGACTGAACTGGGATCCATAGCGGCCGCGAAGCTCCTGCATGAGCAGACGAACGCTCTTTGCGTTGCGATCAATGCTGGTGAACTTGTGCGCAAGCCGGCCTTCAACTTGGGCGCGGCCATGCTTCACAAACACGTACTCGTTGTCGGAAATCTGACTGTTGCTCGCAATGTCCTGAAAGGACTTCATCAAATCAGAGAGAGGGGCGACCATTTTATCTTTTGCTCCTGCGCCAGGCTCGAAAGACGGAAAAACCGCTTCAAGGGCGCTTTTTTCGGTAGTTGAAGCAATTCTAGGCAAAGCGCTGATCAGGAAAGCGCAAACATGTGTAAAGGAACGCTTCCGCCTCACGTCTGCGGCAGAGGCGGGAAAACTCAGACGAGAAGCGGCTGCCGCCAGGCAAAGAGTCATCCTTGCCCGTCAGCAGCCGCAAAAGCCGCCTTCTAAAACGGGAAAAGCTCCCCTTCCGGGCCGCCCCGCTTCTCAAGCATTTCTCCGCCGCGTTTTGCCGCGGCCCTGCCTTCACTCGTCCTGATCGGGTGCCGGGAGGCTCGCCCGGCGACGTCGCGCCGGAAGCTGCTTCTCGTCCGAGGCGCGCTCGGCCTTCGGGGCCTCGCCTTCGTGCAGCGTGAAGATTTCCTGCAGCTCCTTGTTGGAGAGGTCGCCGATCCAATTTTCGCCGCTGTCCACCGTCATCGCTGCGAGTGCCTTCTTCGACTCGATCATCTCGTTGATCTTTTCTTCGAAGGTGTTCGCCGAAATGAGGCGGTAGACGTTTACGGTCTGCTTCTGTCCGATGCGGAAGGCGCGGTCCGTGGCCTGATTCTCCACCGCGGGGTTCCACCACAAGTCGTAGTGGACGACGGCGGAGGCTGCCGTGAGGTTGAGCCCCGTGCCCGCCGCCTTCAGCGAAAGAACCAGAATCTTTTCGTTTCGATCGTTCTGGAAGGCGTCCACAATGCGCTGGCGCTCCGTAACGCTCACGCCGCCGTGGATGAACTCGGGTTCGCGCCCGTAGCGCTCCCCGAGCCACTTCTGCAGAAGATTCCCCATCGTCTTGAACTGCGTGAAGATGAGGGTCTTGCGGCCGGATTCCGCCAGTTCGTCGAGGATTTCAAAGAGTCGCTCCATCTTCCCCGAGTTTTCAGGCTTGTTGTAGGGGCTCTTCTTTTCGTACTGCACAGGCGAATTGCAGAGCTCTTTGAGCTGCAGGATGAGCTGCAGCACGATGGCGCGGCGCTCTATCGGGGAAAGACCGTCCTCCAGCTTCTTCAGGTTCTTCTTTACGATCGTGGCATAGATCGCCGCCTGCTCGCGGGTGAGCGTGCAGTATTCGTCCGTCGTGATCTTCTCAGGCAGATCGCTGATGATCGACTTGTCCGTCTTCATGCGGCGCAGGATGAAGGGCGACGTGATGCGGCGGAAGCGCTCGGCGATGTCCTTGTCGTGCAGGGCTTCGATGGGGTCGGCAAACTCCTTCTTGAAGCGGGTCGCGGAGCCCAGCAGACCGTCGTTCGTCGCCTCCATGATGGACCAGTATTCCATCAGGCGGTTCTCAACCGGCGTGCCGCTCATCGCCACCACAGCCTGCGCCTTGAGGCTCTTCACCGCCTTGAAGGTGGAGGTGCGCCAGTTCTTGATCGCCTGCGCTTCGTCCAAAATGAGGATTCGGAAGCTGATCTTCTTCAGTCGGTCCGCCGACGAACGCATCGTGCCGTAGGTGGTGAGAATCATGTCCGTCTCGGCCAAGTCCTGCGGAAGCTCCCGCGCCATGCCGTAGTAAAGATGCAGCCTCAATTGAGGCGCAAACTTCTTCACTTCGCGCTGCCAGTTGGGAATGAGCGACGTCGGCACCACGACGAGCGCAGGCTTGCCGGCGAGCTCTCCAGCCTGACGCAGCCCGTCAAGCAGCGTGATGACCTGCAGCGTCTTCCCGAGCCCCATGTCGTCAGCAAGGATCGATCCCAGGCCGATCTGCACATTGCGCATCATCCAGCGGAAGCCGCGCTCCTGATAGGGGCGCAGCGTTGCGGTGACGGTGTCGGGCACCGCAATCTCCCGCTCGCGGAAGAGCTTTTCCAAGGCAGACTTCACCGCGTCCGACAAATTGACGGGACTCTTTTCGTAGTCGCCCGTCAACGCCGCGCGGATGATCTCCATTTTCGTGAGATTCTGCTTTTGCGCGTCCAAATGGTTGCGGATCGAATTGAGCGCCTTCTCGTCCACGTACATGAACTTGTCGTGGAAGCGAACGACGCGGCCCGCCTGCTTCGAAAGCTGCGCGAACTCCTCGGGCGTCACCGGCCGGTCGCCCACCGCCACCTTCCAGTCGAAGGTGAGCAGCGTCGCAAGACCAAAGAACCCTGAGCCTTCGTCCCATTCCTGCGCCAGATCCACCTGCATCGACGCCATGGGCGACAGGAGCCGCCGCAAGCTCTTGGGGAGAATCACTTCGACCCCGAGAAGCTTCAGGGCGGGAAGCGCCTTGAACATCAAGGGCGTCAGCTCTTCCATCGACACCAGCGTCGAATCCGAGCCCCGGCGCAGAATTTCGGTAAGCTCCGGACAGTAGTTCGTCAAGCGCGCCGCCGTGCGCATCGCGTCAAAGCGAATGCCCTTCCAGCGGTCGTCGGCGAGCACAATGCCCATCGGCACGTAGGATGTGCGCTTTTCAAGCCCTTCGGCTGTGTTGGTTTCTTCAATGAGAAAGCCCAGTTCCGCCGTCAGCGGCTGGGAAGCCGCCGCGCCGGCTTCGAGCGCCTTGTCGCTTGCGCCCGGATCGCGAACGGTGAGCACGGGCTTCAGGCGCGTTTCCGAGCGCGCCAGGGGCGAGAGCCACTCCGACAAGCGAAGCCGCACAGCCTGCGCCGCCGGATCGTCCTCGCAGTCCGTGTAGCCGCCGCCAAAAAGCGTCGCCTCCTCAGGATAGACCGCGGTGCCCAGCGCCTTCACAAAACCCATGCGGATGTAGCTTTCAATGAAGATGCCCAGAATGATCTCGCCCGTGACGCCTGCGCTCATCACATCGGGGCGCTTCAGGATTTCCAGGTACGGCCGGTCCACGTCCGCAAAAAGGCGCCCCAGCTGCTCGGTGATGGAACGGATGGGCGCGGCGCTTGTAGCCGGAATCCAGCGCACCGCAAAGCACCCGTCCGCAGGCTCGTAGATCTGCGGCATCACCGCTTCCGTCATCACGAGCTTCGTCGCCACGACCCAGGCGTCATAAAAGGCTTCCACTTCCTCGGGGCAGGACGCAAGGCGCTTTGCGTTGATGTAGCCCGAGAACATCTCGTGGAGCTCCGCCGTCGTGCCGTCCGCGCGAGGCGCGCCGACGCGGCAGGGCTTCAAGGACTTGCTCGCGGCGTCGTACTCCTTCCAGACGAGCGTCTCCGCCGTGCGGGTGCGGCCCCAGGTGTTGACGCAGAACAAGGGGCTCAGGTGATCGTCGTCCGAAAGGAACACGGGAGGCGTTCTTTCCGACAAGTTCGTAAGCTGATTCTTCGCAACGCGCGCCGCCGCCTTCGTCACTTTGCGCAGCTTCTCGCGCAGGTCGCCCCCGACGAAGCCCGCGGGCTTTTCCGTGAGCAGCTCAAACAACGCCGTCGGATCGTACTCGGGCTTTTCGTAGGTGAGCTTCGTCAATGCGGCAAGCCACGCCTCCTTCGATTCCGGTCCCTCCGGCAGGCCCGTCCACTCCACATCCGAAGTCGTCGTGATGTCGTCATCCGCCTCCTCATCGTCTCCACCGCTTCTCTCGCCGTCCACGCCCGGCAGCGCAAACGACGAAGCCGCGTCGCGGCGGTTCAAGATCGAAGACCAGGTCGGAATTTCCGCCACGAGGGCGCGCTCCATGGAGACGCCGCGCTTGGCGAGCTCGGCTGGAAGGTCAATGCCGCGCAACGAAAAGAGCACGAAGGGATTGGCGTCAATCTCCTGGCTCATCTTGTAGATGACGGCCGCGATGTGCTTGCAGGGAACGGCCCAGTCCGGGCACGTGCAACTCATCTCCATGTCCGACCACTTTGTGGGGAAAAGCCGGATGCCCAGCTTGTCGCAGAGCGTGAGAAGCTCCGGATCGAGCTCGCGCGCTGAGAGCTTGGCGAGGATGAGCGGCGACGCAGAAATCGCGTCCAGGAGCTTTGTCACCTGATCGGCTGAAATCTCCGGCAGCTTCAGCGTCACCGTGTAAAAGGGATCGTAGTTCCCAGTGACGCGGGCCTTCACGGTGTGCTTCTTGAAATCGAGCTTGAAGGACTGCACGCGCCCCGTGTTGGCGTAGGTCTTGCCGCGAGGAATGCGGTTGTCAAAGTCAATGTCCGTAAGTGACTGAAGCCATTTCTGGCCCCACCAGGTGGTGCCGTATTCCGTGCGTGCCATGGGTGTTCGAATCCGAAGAATGAGGAGAGTTCTGAGCGAAGCTGCGACAGCGAGCATCGCTTCGGGCGGCATGATAGAGGAAAAAGCAATGCGTCAGCACAATTTACCGCGGTTTTTCAATCGTCCGGAAAAATTGGGCGGGAGACAGCCGCCTTTGCGGCTCAATTTCCGCAGTCAGGCAGCCGGAAGCTGAATTCCTTTTGCGGATGCGGCGTCTCAGAAGGACGCAGGTGCACCGTAATCGTCGTGTCGGCAACATTCGCCGCGATGACGCCGTCGCTCAGAAAGTTCGGGTAAACGCGGTAGGGAACGTCGTCGGAAATCGAACGGCTCTGCACGATGTCGTTCATGGAGAAGAGCGCTTGATTCACGGCAGTTTTGGCTGCCTCCGAGCAAGCCTTCCCGTCGAGAATCTCCCGCGCGAAACCGCCCTCAAACTGAGCGTTGAATTCCGCCGCCACCGAGGCCATGATTTGATCCTCGGCTTTGGACTGCACGTCAAAATAGC
Source organism: Acutalibacteraceae bacterium (assembly GCA_963647785.1). Classification (GTDB taxonomy): domain Bacteria; phylum Pseudomonadota; class Gammaproteobacteria; order Burkholderiales; family Burkholderiaceae_F; genus Duodenibacillus. The sequence goes on along the minus strand of CAVJBF010000016.1, from coordinate 17,922 downwards.
GCGGCACGACCACGGCCGCCAGGATGCCTACAAGCACCAGCGCTAGTACAAACTCGATCAACGTGAAGCCGGAAGCCGCTTCGCCGCGTCGGACCATGATGCAGCCTTTCGCCGAAAAACGGGATGCGCCTGAGGAATCGGCCGTTCCCTTTGAGAGGCAGAGTCTATCAGGTCGATAGCTTTTTGGTCCTCCTCCTTCGGAAGGATATTGGCCTCCCTGACGGATTTCACCCAGCGTTTAATCGAGTCATTGACCTCTTTCCAAAAACCTGCCGCACCGGCGCACTCACAACACTACTTTTGCAAGTGACTCGGCAGCCCCGGGCGCTTCCGAATGGCGGTAAGCCGCTCGTCAATCAGGGAGAGCCCGAAGCCTGGTCAGAAGGCTTCCGACTGGAAGCTCCCTGTTGGCTTGCCAAGCGACTTCCAGGCGCTCTGAAGCGTCGTCGAAAAGCCCGCAGCGCCGCACACCGAAAGCGTCTGGGCGCTGGCCAGGCCCAAATCGTCCGCCGTCGGACGACGCCCCTCCTTGCTCGTCACAAAAAGCGTCAACGGCACTTGCGCCGCCTCGGCGGCCGCCTGCACCTGCCGCAGTCCGGTTTCATCCGCGATGTCATGAATGCACCAGAAAAGCCGCGCCTCGTTCAGCGTCTCCCCGGCCGCCAGCCGGCGGCTTCGCGCTTCGAGCCACGAAAGAAAAGGCGCAATGCCGCTTCCAGCCGCCGCCCAGGCCGCCGTCCCTTTTTCGGGCATCCGGAAGTCGCCCCACGGCCCCTCGACCGCCATCGCCATCCCCGCCGTCAAGCCAGACAACGCCGCTGTCCACTCGCCCGCGGGCTTCACCCAGAAGCTCAGCGTCCCCGCCGCCGCGTCAATCGCCGCCACACTAAAAGGGTGCGGCATCTCCTTGTCGCCCCGAAGACTCAGATATGCAAACTGCCCGGGCGCAAATTGCCCGGCCAAGGGCGTCTTCACCACAAGCCACGTGCGGCGCTCGGACGCTTCGACCAACGCCACTTCGCCGTCTTTGCGGCAGTCGGCGCCGGGACCTTTCCTCAAAAGCCGCACGGCAGCCCAGAGGCCGATCAAGGTCATGGCGAGATTCACCCACCCCAGCGGCATCACCATTTCATTGTCCTTTAACAGCCGCAGGCAGTGCGGCGCCATGAGGATGTAGCCCCAGGCCCAGAGACGGTGCACGGGCTCCCACTTCGTCCACGAGAGTCGCCCAAAGCGCCGGCGCGAGTCCTTCCAGACAATCCAGAGAATCCAAAACGCCACGAGCGTGCCGCCAAAAGCGCAGACGGGATGCGAGATGATCCATGCCGCCTTCCAGAAGGTGCTCATGTCATGGTGCCCCATGAGCGGCACGGGCGTCGCTGGAATCGGCCAGCTGATCAAGGGCGAGAGCATGTGTAGGAAAATGAATGCCGTCACACTCCATCCAAAAGCTCGGTGCATCGCCATGACGCGATTCAATCCTTCGCCCGCCGCCCGCTCAATCCAGCGAGGGCGGGCCGCTGACACAATGCAAAGCGTCATGAGTGCCCAAAGCATCATCCCCGAAAGGGTGTAGATCTGATGAAGGACGTCGCGCGTCGTGAATTCGTAGGGAAACACCACAGCGCCCGCGGCGTAGGCCGCGAAAATGAGAACAAAAAGAAGACAGACAAGGCGTTTCATGCGTCGATCTATGATGTGTGGCGCCCTCTCGGGCGAAGAAACTTTTTGTCATCATAAAAGAGGTATCTGAAATGCCACTTATCGACGCCCGCAACAAACGTCTGACGCGAGTTCTATCCCGCAAAGCGCACTCAATCTGCCGACAGCCTCAGGCAACTGCCTGCCGCATAAACGCACTTAAAATACCGCAAAGATGGGAGGGCCAATTTCGTGTCGTTGTGTGGGTCCGCTGGAAAGTCGCTTGACATTCTTGAGCTTTAGTTCCCGGGTAGATTCTTAGTCTACAACCGCTCCCAACGTAGCAGAGATTGACTTGGGGACCTTGAAGCCGAAGGCCTTGTAGATTTCATTCTGCCTACGGGTAGCCTCCAGAGGAATGATAGTGTCAGCGAAAGCTTTGCACTTGTGGTTGCGGAGATTGAAGAAAAGATCATCAAGCGACCACTGGAATTTTTTGGCTTCTTGTTGAATTAACCTCTGAATGACCGTAGCTAAGAAGGTCATCAGTAAGTGTCCCCGGAAGGTATCCTCGTTTTCTATGCAGAGCGGAAGCATCGAGGCGTAATTTTTACCGATGTCGAAAACTTGTTCAACGTCCTGACGTGTGTAATACAGAGGAAGAATTTTATCTATCGGGGGTTCTATATATTAACTATTTGATATAGAACGATTTTTACCTATTTTGAGGGCGAAAAAATAGGGAGATTGTGCTTGCGACGGCGCAGCGGTGTCCTCGAAACGACAGGGAGCTTTCTCAAGCACCAACCCAATGCCATAAGTTTTTTGAACGAGCACATGCCGGGCCGACTGATTCCTTGACAGCCGGCCCGAAGAAACAAGCCGCTCGCTTACGCACGCTCCTTCTTCAAAGCGTTCAGCGCCGAGCCGGCGCGGAACCAGCCGATCTGACGCTCGTTGTAGGAATGGCAGGCCTCAAAGCGCTCCGTGGTGCCGTCCTCATGGTTTAGCACCACGGTGAGGTTCTTTCCGGGCGCCATCGTCGTCACGCCTTCCACGGAAATCGTGTCCTTTTCCTGGATGCGGTTCCAGTCATCAGGGTTCGCAAACGTGAGCGCCAGAACGCCCTGCTTTTTGAGGTTCGACTCATGGATTCGAGCAAAGCTCTTCACGAGCACCACTTCAACGTTGAGCCACCGAGGCTGCAGCGCCGCCTGCTCGCGAGACGAGCCTTCGCCGTAGTTCTCGTCGCCCACGATGACGGAGTAGCCGCCCGTCTTTTTAACGGACATTGCCGCATCAAAGAACGTGCCGTACTTCTTCTCCACAGGATTCCACACATAGTCGTACTTTCCCGCCTCCACGAAGGCGTTCTGCGCGACGGAAAGCGTCGCTTCCGACATCTTCGGGATGTTCCCAACGTACTGGATGCGGCCCGGGCAAATGTGATCCGTCGTGCACTTTCCCTTCACCTTGATCACAAGCGGCAACTTCTCCGGATCCTTGCCGTTCCAGGCGGGGAACGCCTGCAAAATTGCAATGCGGTCGCTCTTCGGATCCACCACGATGTCCTTTGTCTTGAAGGTGGGCGTGGCGCAGCCCAGGTCAGCACGCGCGTAGCCCTTCTTGGGAAGTTCGATGCCCTTGGCGACCTTGAAGCGGAAGTCCTTGCCGGAAGCGGTCTTCACGGCGTCCGTCTTCGGGTTGAAGGAGAGGCTCCCTGAGAAAGCGTATGCCATCGCCATGTCGGGCGACACGAGAAAGGACTCGGTGAGCGGGTTGCGATCGTTGCGCTTTCTGAAGTTGCGGTTGAAGGCGGCGACAATGGTGTTCTTGCGCTTGGGATTGTCCTTGCGGGCCCACATGCCCACGCAGGGGCCGCAGGCGTTGGCAAGCACCGTGACGCCCAGGTCTTCGAAAATCTTCGTGAGGCCGTCGCGGTCCATCGTCGCCTTGATGAGGTTCGAGCCCGGCGCAAGGTACATCGGGCACTTCAGCGTGACACCCGCCTTCAAAGCCTGGCGCGCCAGGTCTGCGGCGCGGGTCACGTCTTCGTAGGAGGAATTGGTGCAGGAGCCGATCAGCGCCGCCTCGACCTTGTCGGAAAGCTTTCGCTTCTCAACGTTCTGCTTCATTTCCGGCATGTTCATTGCGGCATCCGGCGTAAACGGCCCCGAGACCTGCGGCTCCAGCGTCGCGAGATCGATCGTAATGACGCGGTCGTAGTACTTCTCAGGATTCTTGTAGACCTCCGGATCAGCGCGCAGATCGCGGGCGACCTTCTTCGCCATTTTCACCACTTCGCTGCGGCCCGTTTTGATGAGATAGTCCGCCATATGGGCGTCGTACGGGAAGACGGAGCTCGTCGCGCCGAGTTCAGCCCCCATGTTAGAAATCGTTGCCTTGCCGGTCGCAGAGATCGTTTCAATGCCGGGGCCGAAGTATTCGATCACAGCGTTCGTGCCGCCCTTCACCGTGAGGATGCCCAGCACCTTCAAAATGATGTCCTTCGGCGTCGTCCATCCCGTAAGCTTTCCGGTGAGCTTCACGCCGATCACCTTCGGCACCGGGAGCTCCCACTCCATGCCCGCCATGCAGTCCACGGCGTCCGCGCCGCCGATGCCGATCGCCATGCCGCCCAAGCCCGATCCATGCGGCGTATGCGAGTCGCATCCCACAATGAGGCAGCCCGGATACGCGTAGTTTTCGAGCGTCTCCTGATGGATGATGCCCGCACCCGGCTCCCAGAAGTCGCAGCCGTACTTGTCAGAGACGTCCTTCAGGAACTTGTAGACCACCTTGTTCTCCTCGTTGGAGATCAGAAGGTCCTTCTTCGCGCCCTGATTCGCGAGGGTCAAATGGTCGCAGTGAATGGAAGTGGGCAGCGTCACCTTCGGAAAGTCCGCCATCATGAACTGCAGCATGGCGGTCTGCGCGAGCAGATCCTGCATGATGAGGTGGTCCGGACGGAAGTAGGCGTAGTCGGCGCCGCGCTTGAAGTTCCTGAGAAGCTTCTCATCAAAGAGGTGGGCGTAGAGAATCTTCTCCGCCTGCGTGAGCGGGCGGCCGAATGCCTTTCTCACCTTCGCCACGCGCGCCGGATAGGTCTTGTAGAAGGCGCGGATTGCATCGAGATGAAAGACCGGATGCGCAAAGTAGGGATCGGGCGCAGCAGCGACCGTGCAGACGGCAGGCAGCGTCGAGGCGGCCGCGGCCGTAGAGCCGGCGAGGAATGCACGGCGGGAAAGGTTCGGCATGGTATTTCTCCTTTTTAAACCTTGTTTTGGGGTTTGCGACGGCCTTTGGCCAGTGCGGCCAAGCGCCGTCGCTTCATGCTCAAGAGTCTCCCGCCAAACCCCGCCTAGGCACCCCAGCCAAATGTCAATCCCGCACCGCTCAGGTCTGCCTAGGCAGACAGGCTTTCGTCAAAAGTTGGCGCCTTCCCCAATGGCGCCCGTCCGTCTCGTGCGATAAAGTGAGCATGGCAATCTTTCACCCCACCACGCTAAACAGGCACCATGAACGACACCCAAACCCCTCTCATTCGCATCGTGGACGACAACGAGACGCTGCGCGCGTCGCTTGACTTCATGCTCACCTGTGAAGGCTACGAAGTTGCCTCCTTTCCCACGGCCGACGCCTTTTTAGCGGGCGACACCCCTAGCCGCGACGGCTGCACGGTGCTTGACGTGCAGATGCCCGGGCGCACCGGGATCGAGCTCTTTGACGAACTGCGCCGCCGCAACTACGCCGTGCCCATTATCTTTCTCACGGCGCACGCCGACGTGGACATGGCGGTCTACACCATGCGAGAAGGCGCCTGCGACTTTCATCAAAAGCCCGTCAATCCCGAAACGTTCCTTCCCGCCGTCGCCCGCGCGATCGAACGCAGTCGCGCCGCCAAGCTCGGCATGAAGGACATTGACGACGAAATACGACGGCTGCGAACGCTCTCAGAGCGGGAATCGCAGATTCTGCGGCTCGTGGCGCAAGGCGGCGTCAACCGCGTCATCGCCGAACGTCTGGCAATTTCACAGCGCACGGTGGAGCACTATCGCGCGCAGGCGATCGGCAAGCTGGGCTTGCGAAGCGCTGCGGAGCTCGCGGGCTTTTTCGCGCGCACGGATGCATGGAAAGCCGCGCACGACGTGCTCGCCTGACCGGACTACTCCACGCTCTTGACCGGAAGTCGCAGCTCCGCTCGCACGCCGCCCCCCGTCGTTCTCGCAAAGGCAAGCGTTCCTGCATGACTGTCAGCGATGCCGCGCACGATGGAAAGTCCCAGCCCGAGGCCGTCCTCTTTCGTGGTCTGCGCTTTGCCTGAAAGGTGCTCAAAGGCTGCCGCCGTCAGATTCGGCGCAGGGTTGGACACTTCGATCAACGCCTCGGCGCCCCGATCCGTCTCGCTTTCCGTCACTGCCACGTTCACGACGCCTTCCGCGCCTTCGCTTGCCTCCAAGGCGTTTTTGATGAGGTTCACCGCCGCCACTTCAATTTCCAAGGGATCCGCCCAGATCACGACGCGCCCCGAAGGTGCCACGTGCACAGGCGTCTTCCAGCGATTCAGCGCCGCGAGCGTCACCGCCGCCTTCTGCACAATGTCCCCCAGATCCGTCTCGCGCCGGTCCGTGTTCGCCTGCTGGCGCCGCGCGTAGGCGCGCACCTTCCCAACGATGGAGTCAGCCTTCAGGGCTTCACTGCGGATCGTTGCGACGCCGGTTTCCAGCATCGCTCGGTTCTGGTCCGTAGACTTGTCCAAAAGCCGCAGCAGACCCTGCGTGTAGTTCACGATGGCGGCAAGCGGCTGGCGCAGCTCATGCGCGATCATGGAGGACATCTGGCCGATGAGGCTCGCGCGCTGGATGCTCGCCAGATGCTGCGCCGCCGCCTCCGCCTTCTCCTGCAGCGCCCGCTCGCGCCGCCAGGCGTCCTTCAACTGTCGGGTCCGCAGCTCCACGAGGCGCTCGGAGCGCACGGAATGAAAAATGAGCCCCAGCACCGCGGCCGCCGCAAAAAAGAACCACTCCCAGTGGCGCTTCAGGAAGTCCAGCACCGACCAGCGCTGCAAGTATTCGTAGGGACCGATCTTGAGATCGCGAAAAAGTTCGTCTACCGCCGTGAAGTCCGTGGCGACGGTCCAGTGTTCGCCGCGCGCCCCCGATGGCAGCGCAAGCAGCGCTGACGCCGCCCGTCTCGCGGTGTCGGGGCTGGCGTGCGGAGTGAGAAAGACAGTCCAGTTGGGATAGAGCGCCGTGCTCGTGCGACACTGAAAGCCCGGCACCGCCTTCTGGTGAATGACGCGGATGTCGGAAACGTCCTCCCCCGCCTCCTGCAGCTCTTCCAAGAAACACGTTCTCAGCACCGCGGCATCACCTTCGCCCTCTCTCAGCCACGTCAAGGCCGTCCGCATGTCGTGGTAGGCGTCCAGCATCGCGGAAAAGTAGTCTTCAGGCCGCCCAATGCCCTCTTTCAAGAATTCGCCCATCGCCACCTGATGCCCCGTGAAGGCCTTGGGCCCCGTCGTGATGAGGCGCCGCCCCTTGAGGTCAGCGAGCGTCCGCGCAGCCCCGTCCCGGGCGACGACGGCAATCACCGAGCCTTCGGCGTGGTTGGGGTCCGGGAACTTGTCCGAAACGAGCGACGCCATGTCGCGCGTGCCGCGGTGCGTGAAGCGCCGATAGGTTCCCGCCGATCCCAAAATGAGGTCAAAGACGTCAGGGTCCACCACTTCGCCTGAAATGAACTCCGCGTAGAAATGATCCTCGCCGAAGGCCTTCTGCAACGCTGCAATCGTCGGACGAATGATGTCGTAATTCACGTTCGGAAACGAAAACCGCGATACGCCCATGCGCACGACATCCGCGCGATAGCGGACGGAGGCGGTCACAGGCGTAATGATGTCGCCGATTGCGGGCGAGGCCGCAAAACCTGCCTCTTCTGCCGCCGCTGACGCAACCGTTGCTAGGATCATCAGAGACACGAGAGTCTTTTTCATGATGTTCTTTCCTGAGGTTTTGCTCATCTTAGCGATCCTGCCTCCGCTTTCGAAAGTCACGGAAAGCCAAACGTACATCTTCTGCGCCTGCGCAACCTACCTAGGGAGAGGAATCCGGAAAATCCTCTTTCTGAAAAGACGGCGTCATCCCTGAGCCGCCTGACCCTAAAGGAAATCATCATGCTCTCCCGCAGAAATCTTCTTCGCACGTCCCTTGCGGCGTGCGCCGGTGCGGCGGCTGCCGCCGGCACCCAGACGGCACTGGCCGCCACGAAGCCCCGGAAGAAGTCGCCCTACGACGTCGTCATCCTCGGCGCCGGCACCGCCGGCCTCGTATGCGCCATCGAAGCGCACGACCAAGGCTTGAAGCCCGTCGTTCTGGAAAAAATGGACTACGCCGCCGGCAATTCGCTTTACGCCTCGGGCGGCGTCGCCGCCTTCGGCACCGCGCAGCAGCAGGCTGAAGGCCGCAGCGAAACCCGCGAAGCCTTTGAAGCCGACATGATGAAAGTCTCACAGAACCGCGCTGATCCGGCGCTCGTCAAGGCCTACTGCGACCACATCGGCGAAGACTTCGACTGGCTCGTCAAAAACATCGGCGTGAAGTTCGACAAGATCGGCAAGAAGCCCTGGCCGCTGCTTTATCGCATGCACAACGTCACGGGCGACGGCCTCACCGGAGGCGCGCGTCTCGTGCGATACCTTCTCGCCGCCTGCGAAAAGCGCAAGATCCCCGTCGTCTACAACACGAAGGCGCTGGAACTCATCACGGACGACGCCTTCCGCGTCGTGGGCGTCAAGACCGTCACCGACGCCGGCAAGAAGGACTGGTACGCCAACGACGGCGTCGTGATCGCCACGGGCGGCTTCTCCGCGTCGCGCGAACTTCTCTGCCGCTACATGGGCGGCCCCTTGTCGCGACTCATCCTGCGCGGCTCCCCCTACGTCACGGGGGAGAACATCACGCTTACGCAGCCACTGGGCGCAAAGCTTGTGCACATGGACCAGTTCCACTGCGGCCCGATCGTGGAAGAAACCCACGCCAACCCCAACTTCGTGATCGACGCCGGCCAGGGGATCGACGTCAACGTGAGGGGCGAGCGCTTCATGGACGAAGTCTTCACCTACACTCAGAAGTCGATGGCGACCGCCACTCGCACGCCGGAGAACCTCGCCTACCACATCATCGACGCGCACTGGGCGAAGTCCGAAGGCGCCGCCAAGAAATTTATCAGCATGAAGACGAAAGTCTTTGTCGCGAACACGATTGAAGAGCTCGCGCAGAAGATGGGCGCGGACCCCAAGGTGCTGGGCGCCTCGGTCGACGCCTACAACAAAGCCCTGAAAGATGGAAAGCTCGGCGAAATGAACCCGCCCTGCAGCCTGAAGGAGCCGCAGCCCCTCAACAAGGCGCCCTTCTACGCCTTCCCGTTCCAAGGCGGCATCACGGCCACCTTCGGCGGCCCGAAGATCAATGAAAGAGCGCAGGTGATGACAAACGAAGACCGTCCGATCCAGGGCCTCTACGCGGCGGGCAACGCCGCTGGCGGCCTCTTCTTCGGCAACTACATCGGCGGCAGCCAGTTGGGCGGCGCCACAGTCTTCGGCCGCATCGCCGCACGTGAACTCGCCCGCGGCCACAAAAAGGCCTGATCCCTGCGACCCATAGGAGAAAACCATGAAAAAATCTTTGATTCTGGCGCTCGCGGCGGCCTCTCTCGCCCTCAGCCAGACTTCGCTTGCTGCGGGCACTGCGGACCTGCACAAGACGATGAACGTGAAGTGCATTGCCTGCCACGTCACTGGCGACAAGAGCGTCCCCGTCCGCAAGGCGGCCTGCCTCAAGTGCCACGGCTCCTACACCGATCTCGCCAAACGCACCGAGAAGCTTCATCCCAATCCGCACTACAACCACTTCGGCGACCGCGACTGCAGCACCTGCCACAAGGGTCATCAGGCGAGCGTTCTCACGTGTGATCAGTGCCACAAGTTTGACTTGAAGACGCCGTAGGCGCTTTCGTTCTCCCTGTCACGCGTCCAGCGAAACTCTCGCAGGATGCGCCTCTCTCCGCTTTTCCCCGTCAGGCTTCGGTCTGACGGGCTTTTTTTGGGCCTTTCATTTCTTATGGGTGCAGACGACCTTGCACGGGCTCGGCGAAAAAACTGTCCTGCGTAAGCTCCCCATGCCTCCGAAAATGACAAAAATCAAAGACAATCCCCCAACAAAAAACGAACGCCGCGGCGGTCGTTTTTTGTTGGGGGATGAACGCGTGGATCAGACGCGCGGGGTATAGTTCCAAGGGTGACGGATTCAGAAATGAGGTTGCCCGTGGGCGTGGCGGTGGGATGCGCCTGAATTTCGCGCATGTCCACAAAGGCCGCGCCGGCGCGCTCTGCAAAGTTGATGCCGTCGCCCGTGGCGCCCGGATGATTCGTGGTGGAGTAGCTCGCGAGATCAGGACGGAACTTCGCCACCATCTTGTTGTTGGCGCCGAAGCCGCCCGCGGCGAGCACCACGGCCTTCGTCGTGATGGTCTTCACCTTGCCGTCGTCATCCTTCACCTTCACGCCCATGACGGCGCCCTTCTTGTCGCACAGGATGCGAATCGCCTCATGCTCGGTGCGGATATCGATGCCGCGTTCTTCCGCGGCCTTCGAGAGCGTGCGCATCACTTCCGGCCCGATCGCGCGGCCCACGAGAGACAAGTCGCCGCCGAGGCCCACAAACCACGCGACGGAATCCTTGGCGTGCGCCGTCATCGTGTGCACGAGCTGCGGATCGTTCTTGTAATGGCCGCCCTTCATGGTGTCCACGAAGAACTGGTCCACCGTGTCAGGAATGCCCGCCTTCTTCTGCTGCTCGGTTTCGGCTGCGTTGAGTCCGCCTTCGGCGCGGTTCGTGTTGCCGCCGATGTAGGGCATCTTCTCGAGCACCACAACCTTGCGGCCAAGATCCGTCAGCGTGACCGCGGACGAGAGGTCCGCGCCGCCCGAACCGATCACCACGGCGTCCACCGTCTCCGCGTGCACGGCAACCGCCATCAGAAACGCGGCCGCTGCGGCAGCGAGCTTCACTGTCTTCATCATGTTTTCTCTCCGTCCTTGCCGCCTTTGTGCACAGCGCACTCTATCGGATTTCACTACTTGCGTACTGGGCGGGAGACCAAACTTTTGTCAACGAATCAGGAAGTCATGGCAACCGTCAGGGCTGGCGGCACGATCCGCACGCCGGTCCTTGCGCGAGCGGCGGCACCCGCTCCCAAGCCACGATCTGTCGCCTGGCGGCCGAGAAAACGAGCGCTGCGCCAATGGTTCTCTCAGCGTCCAGCGTTTTGTCAAGATAGCCTTTCCCCTGCAACTGGCCCTTTGCTTCGGCCAGGAGCTGCAGGGCGCTGTCTTCTGAATCGCCCGCCGACTTCGGCAGAAACTTGAACTCGAAAACCCAATGATGCCGGCCAGCCGTCACCTCGAGGTCGCTGCGGCCTTGTGCTCCGTGCACCTCCACTGAAGGCAGCAGACACGCGCCAATAAGAAGCACCTGCAGATGCGAGCGGCAGGCCGCTTCGCTTTCCACGGGCGACCTCATGTAGTCGATGCAGGCGAATGCCGCATTGAAAAGATCCACAACGGCTCGCGCGTCGCCCGCCGCCAGCGCAGGCACCAGTCCCGACATCCTCGCCCGGCTCTCATCCGGATTCTTCAAGCACATGGTCGCATAAAGCCAGGCCATCGACTGTGCCACTTCTTCATTGGGATATCCCATAAAGAAGACGCCGTTGGACGTGACGGAACGAATGGTGAGATAGCCCGTCTGCGTGAGCAGCACGGAAGCTGGCATCGAAGCCAGACTCTTGGGCGAATACAAAGTATCGTACGAAACAGCCAGCGGCTCCGCATAATGTTCAGGCGCCGCCAGTCTGTGCGCCTTGAGGTAGCGCATCAGCACAGTGGCCTCCCCCGCGCTGCTGTACCAATAATTGGCAAAGCCTTCTGACGGATCATCCAAAAAGTTGAGCACTGACCACGGCGAGTAGACATGCTTGGTGGCGGTGCGCTCAAAGCAATAGCCGTCGTAATGCTCGGTGAGCTGATCCATGACTTCAGCCGCAGTCATGCCCAGCCTGTCTGCCGCCCGCTGCACATAGGTCGCGAAATAGGATTCAATCTCCTCTTTCGTAAATCCCAGCAATGTTCCGTACTCCGGCCGCAGCGACAAGTCGATCACGTCATTGAGTTCGGAAAAAATGTTGGCATTCTGAAACTTGGCAATGCCCGTGAGAAAAAAGAAACGCAACGCCCCTTGATTCTGTTTGATTTTGGCATAAAAGTCTGCCAACACGCCACGAATGTAGTCAAACGTCTCAGGATCATTCATTGCATCCGTCAACGGTGCATCGTATTCATCCACCAGGAGCACGAGCCTTCCCGCTGGCCGGCTTTCGAGCCAGCTCGAGAGCTGGTATGTCACCGAAAGCACGTCAGTCGGATCGTACTTGAAGCCCGTTTTGCGGAATGAACTCACAAGAAAGTCTCGAAAGTCTTTCTCGTACTGATCGACGGAAACAAAACGGCGAATGCTCGAAAAATCCAGCCGCACGACATCGTACGTCTCGTCATTCCACAAGTTTGCAATTTTCAGACCGTGAAAATTCTTCAGCCCATCCCGAAACAGCGATTCAAACGTGCTTACCAGCAGCGACTTGCCAAAGCGTCGGGGCCGGAACAACGCATACTTGCGATTGTTCCAGGCAATCTGGGCCACCATGTCCGTCTTGTCGATGTAAAGCTGGTCTTTTTCTCGAAGTTCAGCAAACTTTGTTGCAGAAAGCGGCAATTGGCCACTCAACGGATAATGGGGCGACATCTCAATGGCCATGGCACAAAACTTCTTCTCAATTACTGCCAATCTTGTTGGCTTTTTCGTTCCTCTGCAGAGGAACGCTCACTTCACCTTCCCGGGATTCTATAGAAAGCAAGCGCCTCACGGCCTCGCCAGCCTGCGGCCTCCGAGCCTCAGACTGCTGACTGCCGCAAAAATAGGAGGCAGCAGATGGCGCCGCTAGCCGCTGACGCTACGCAGCCCGCTAGCAAAAGCGTGTGACAAAAATGTCACTTTCAGACGGGAAAAGAGCCGTTTTTGCTATTCAACCTGCCTTGCAAAGGCAAAAACACTCCATGCGGCGCGCGGCCGCCTCGTGCACCATAGCGCCGCCGCAAAGGATTTAAACAGAATTGTGTACTGCAAAAAATCGGCGAGGCAAGATCTTGCACAGAACTTTCCTCGCCGGCTTTTTGACTCAGATCTAGCTCAAAGCACTTCGAAACCCATCACCGACGGTCGAACACTGAGCGGCAGCTGCTCATTCGTCAAGAACATCTGACACAACTTCTGCACGCGAACCTGATCCTGCGTTGCATTCTCCTGCAACGGCTCATAGGCCAGCATCGCCGCCTCAGCTGGAATCGCTGAGGCACCCGCAGCGGCACGCAGAGCCGGCTCCTTGGCAAGCGCCATCGTCGTGATGCAATTGCCCGCGGACACCAGGAACATCGGATCAGCCCCAGCGCCAGCTTTCTCGACAAACTGCTTGTCAATCGACTCCATGGCGTCATGAAGCGCCGCATAGAATGCAGCAACAGCGCCCTCTCCGCCAGTTTGCAAAATCTGTGCAAGCTCGTTCATGGTCTCATGAAGCGAATTTGCCACATCTTTCATATGTTGAAGCGTCGGCTGACCGAAATTTGAATTCCGCAGCGCCGCCTTCTTCAAGAAGGTCTTGACCTCGTGAGAAAGCGAGTCATCGTTATTAATGGCCGTGCACAACGCCACGCGGGTGCCGCAGAAATTCGTCACGCACTCATTAACCTGACGCTCAATCTGCGCCATATCGACAACACCTTCCTCATTGGGCTCGGCTTCTGCAAAAATCTTTCGCATCGCTTCGTCCAGCGGGGTCCAATTCATGGCCGACTGAACCTCACCAAGCGGCATGGTATTCTGGAACTGCTGAATGATCCCCAGTTTTGCATTAACGCGCAGTTCTTCATACTGATTCTGACGGCCGACTTCACGCCGCAGCGCGTCGTCATAGGCAGCCAACATCTGTTCAACGTCAAACGGCATCTCAGCGAGCTGCCGGTCAATGTCCACTCGGTGCTCCGCCGTAATTTTCTTCGCGATGTCCAGGCTGCTGTCAATGGTTCTGAAATGTTCCCGATCCGCATAAGCCTTCACGCGAAGCGACATGGCGCGTTCAAAAAGCGCAAACTTCGTCTGCTTTACGTATTCCGCCACCACATCCTGCAACGACCGAATTTCATGGCGGGCGGCGCGTTCTGCCAGAGACTCCTTCAGGCGACTCATCACATCAGAAGGAAGGAGCGACCAGTCGCCAGGCACATAGTCTTTACCCAGCTGCCGCCGCAATTGACCCAAGGCAACCTCCATCGCCGTCTTCACCTCTTCACTGACGTGCCCTGCCTTGATCTGCTCCACCTGCTCATTCGTCATCATCACACGCCGCACGCGATCAGCCGTCTCTTCATTAGCGGCAGCCCCCAGAAATTCAAGCGCAAACTGCCCTGCGAGCACGTTAGGCTCTGCCACTCCCTGTTCACTGTTGCGCTGGTACGCATGGAACATGGCCATGGCCAGACCGTCCGCCTGAGCGCCCATGCGCTCAAGCAATTCCGGCGTCTGAACCCGCTTGAGGATCACTGCTGAAAGCAACGCCATCTCCTCTGCCACAGGCTCGCGATGGAGTACTTCTTTCAGGTAGTCCAATGCCTCCTTCATGACATTTCTGATGTCATCAAAACACTCTCCCGGGTTGTTGGCAAGCTTCTCCGTCGCTGCCACAAGCGGCGCTCTAAGCATCTCCATCACCGCCCAAACCGCCTGCACCCACTCTTTTGTCACAAACGCCTTGCCCTGCAACACCGCTTCGCCAAGAATCCCCTGAACTTCCCTTGGCACCGAGGTGATTTTCTCGAGAACGTCCTGGAATTTATTTGTGTGATCATTCAACAACTTTTCGAGTGCTTGAGCAATCTTCTCGCTCGCCCCGGCCGTCAGAACCCCCGTTTCAGGCGAACGATCAGCCGTCTCCAACATCTCGGCAAGCTTCTCCTGAACCATTTTTCGCAATGGGTCGCCAACCATTTTCTCCAGCTCTTCCTCGGTCTTGTCGGGCATGGCCATGGCAAAAGTGGCAAACGCAGCCGCCAAGGGCAAATCGCAACGGTTCGCCACCATTCTCTGAGCCTGGACTTCTGCCAGAACTGCCGGCTTGAGATCATTCAAAAGCACCGCAAACTGCTCAGGCGTTTTCACCGCTTGCAACCGATCGACCACCACCTTCTGCGAAGCCAGCTCCTTCATGCTCACAGACCGGAGCATCTCGACTTGCTGCGCAGCCCGCTGCGCCTCCGTCTCCAAAGCCTGCAGGAACATCTGCCGCTGAGCCTCATCCTCATAGGCCTGCAGCACCGCTGCGTCGTCAATCAGCACGCCCGCCTTTGCCTGGGTCGCAATCTTTTCCTTCATTGCCTGCCATGCGGGAGCTTCCGTCGGATTTTGAGGCAGTCGATCATTTCCAAAACGCTGCCGCAGCGCGTCTTGACGCTGCGTCAATTTTTGCATCAACGCTTCAGACGGCTTGTCGCCCTGCAGCGACATCACCCGTTGCCAGCTTTCCGCCACCGCCTGACGCTTTTCTTCGATGCCGGGAAGCCAGAAATGCTGCACCACCGCCTGAGAAAATTGACGAATCGCACCGTCTGCGGGCGCCACATCCGCCGTGCCGTCAATCAGCCGGCTCATCGCCGTCGCAAAGGCATCCGAACACTGCGTCATGTATTCATTGAGCACCGGCTTCGAGTTGAACAGAAGGGTCATCGCCGCGTTGTAAAGTCCGTCCCATTGCGCGGCACTGACGTCACCGATCTTCAGATCCGACAATCCATTCACCAGCATGTCATTGGCCTGCGTCAAAAGCTTCTGCATCTCGCGCGCGAGATCCGCGTCGTTTGGCACCGGCGCCGTCAGCGCCTCCACCAGCGGCACAACATCCATCCCCTTCACAACGTTGTCCAGCAGCTTCACAACGTCAGGATTTGCGAGCGCCTCATTGCCAAAGGCCGCCTTCAGCATCTGCGTCCTCGCCGGACTGTCAGCGAGGTTGAGCTCCTTCACCGCCTCCAGCCCCTTGCGATGCTCCTGCAGCATCGCCTGAAAGCCCGTCTTGATGCCCTCAATGACAGCTTCCGCGTTCGTGAGCTTGCCCGTCGCAGGATCACGCTCCAAAGCTGGCCCCTCTTTTTGGGGTTCCGCCGGATCGGACGCCGGACTCTCCTTGAAGCGCATCTTGATATGGCTCACGCACTCCAAGGCCGACTTCTTGTCAATGCCGTAGTCCGCCGCCAGCTGTTCCGCCGCCTCCTCTTGAAGCGACTTCAGCGTTGAATCAAACGCCAGACGCCTGCTCATTTCCACGTCGACGCTGCAGCTGATGTCCTCCATCAGCTCCGCCACCTGCTCCGGGCTCTGCACCGCCGCGATCTTCTGGGCTATTTCCGTACTGTTGCGGATGACCTGAACCGCCATGTTCTCCGTGACGGCCGAACCGTCGGGCAGCTCACCCTGCTCCTGCATCTTCGTCCGACAAATCTCCTTGGAGAGCTCCTCCACATGGGACTGCGCGTACTCTGCCTCAAAAATGCGCTGGGCCTCCGCTTTCGTAATGGCGTGATCCCCCTCTTCAATCAGCGCTCGCAGCCGTTCTTCCGCCCGCGTCACCGCCTCGGCGTAGCCCTTTTCGGGCACCGCTTGCTCACCAAACCGCGCCTTCACGGAAGCGAGCGCCGCCTTCTTCGCCGCTTTGAATTTGGACGGCATTTCTCGAAGCCCGTCGAGAGCCATCTGCAGCTTGCTGTTGGCTTTGTTCGCCTGCGCCTTTTCCTGCTCTCGCAGGCCGGGATTGAGCAGGTGCAGCTTGTCGGCATTCATCGCCTTGCAATCGTTGATGAGGATTTCCGACAGACCGAACGAGAAGATCCCCATCAAGACGCGCTTCGTCTTGCCGATTTTCAGAAGTTCCGGCAGTTCGGGATTCGCCGCCTTCGCTTTCCCGGCGCCCCCCGCTTGATCGGGATTCCCCACCGGCGGCTGCACTGCCGGTCCGTTCACCTGTCCAACGCCATTGACTCCAGGAGGACACATCTTTCCAACTCCCCAAAATTTTCAAGGGCCTCACCGCCTTCGCCATCGCCGCGAAGCCCTTCGTTGTTCTTTTGTCAAAATTCCTCAAACTGCGAGAAAGCCGCCCGGCATTCCGGCTTCAGCCTCAGCATCATCATCTTCCGTCGCCGGATCCGCCGCCACCCAGGCCTTCCAGTAGCGCACAGCCTTCAAGAACGCGGCAAGGAGCCCCTGAAACTCCTCTTCCTCCAGTGCGCCCGTCAACATCATGTGAAGCGTCAGAACCTGCCGTTCGGCGTCAAGACCAATCACGGCGCCCAGCGTCTCCGCGCCGCAGCAGTTCGCTCGCAGGAGCGCCGCGCATTCTTCTTCGCACCCCTTGAAGCTACCCAAGTCAGCAATAAGAAAAAGCGTCGGCCCCGCCGTCTGAAAGTCCACGACATCCGTGTCAAAGAGCACGCGGCAGGCGCCGTTTTCGCCAGGGTTGATCGCAATGCCCAGCAAGCTGCCCAGCTGATTCGGAATATCCGTCACATGAATCATTCTGTCTTCTCCAAAAATTTCGGTCGACGCGCCTCATCAGGCTGCTTCAAAGACATTCGACCGTTTTCCAGATTCTATCCACCGACGCCGCGCGCACTGTCCTCCCCTATGTAAAGGATGTGCTCGCAAAAGACGCGCATCAAGCTGAAGACAGCGCCGTGCGTCTTTCAATCGATCCATCAGAAAAAGATCGAGGCGCGGAGAGGATTCACGAAGACCGTCCGCCTTTTTCCAAGGACCACCTTCCACCGTCATTTTTCATGAAACCAGCGAAAATCTAACCGGCGCAGCGCTTTCTCAGCACCGGCCGGCTTGTTTGCCTTTGGCTATCACAGGGATCAAACAGCCAGAAAGCCGCCGAGGCTCCCCGACGGCCCCGTCACGGATTTCAGGCTCCTCCTCATCTTCCATGTCGCCCGTGAGCATCAGGAGCACCGTTAGCATCCGGAGCTCAGCAGTCAGTCAACCTGTTGCCAACGCACAAACTGCCGCTTTTCTTCGGAGAAGACGGCGGCGACGCGGATCAGCGGCTTTTGCGCTGAAG
>CAVJBF010000015.1:0-39990 GCA_963647785.1 Acutalibacteraceae bacterium | reverse complement strand
ATGACGAGAGCGTGCTGTCCGCCCTCTACTACATGGGCTTCCTCACGTTTGCTCCAGGTGACTACTACCATCTCATCGTGCCCAATCGGGCCATCGGCATCCAGTTCTTCGAGTACTTCTTCAAGCACATCCTGCAAACACCCAAGTTCAGATTCACGCCTTTGGAGTTCTCTCAGGCCTACGAAGCGCTTGCTGCCGGCGATCCGAAGCCCTGGCTGGAACTTTCCAACCAGCGTCTCATGGAAGACAGCGGCGTGCACATGCATGCACAGCTCACCGAAAAAGTGTTCCAGACAATGCTCGCTGCAACGCTCTGGTTCTCCACTGACTACCGCGGTCAGCTCGAATACGAATCCCGAGGCGGCGACGCAGGTTTCATGGATCTGCTGCTCACGCCTCGCGATAACAAAACACTCCCGACCTATGTCATCGAGGTAAAGCACCTGGGCGCTGGGGAGAAAGACGCCGCCGTCGCACAAGCCCTGGCCGAAGCGAAAGCTCAGGCGACTCGGTACGCTGCAGGCGACACGCTGAAGGATATTCCCAACGTGAAGCGCGTCGCCATCGTTTACAAAGGCCTGAAAATCGGGGCACTGGACGTTTTTTAGCTCGGGCCCGCGGGTGGCCCGACGACAAACGAAAAGGCGCTTGACGCCGTCTGGCCGCTCCCATGAAAAAAACCGGATTTCCAACGCTTTGGAAACCCGGTTCTTCAAAATACTGCCAGCGTCATCGGCCGACAGTTCTCCACACCGTCTTAGTGCTGCTTGGCGTAGGCCGCAGCGTGTTCGCCAGCGATGCGACCGTAGACGATGATGTCAGCCTGCGCGTTGCCGCCCAGACGGTTGCCGCCGTGCACGCCGCCCGTGACTTCACCCGCCGCGTAGTAGCCGGGGATGACCTGACCGCGGAAGTTGTACACCTGCGCGTTCGTATCAATCTTCAAGCCGCCCATCGTGTGGTGCACGGCCGGGGTGATGCGGATCGCGTAGTAGGGCGCCTCGTTCAAAGGACGCTCCATCTTCGTGCGGCCGCAGCAGCTGTCCTTGCCGGCTGCCTGATCCTTGGCATACTGAGCCATCGTGGCCTTGAGGGCGTCCGCCGGAACCTTCATGTTCGCAGCGATTTCGTCCAGCGTAGCGCCCTGCACAACCATGCCGGGCTTCTTCAGGTAGCCTTCGATCGCCTTCAGGCTCTTGCGAACGTTGTTGTCAAAGAACATCCAGGCGTGCGCCGTGGGCTGCTTCAAAATAGCAGCGGACACCGCATCGCGGGTGGAGAGTTCGTCGTAGAAGCGCTTGCCTTCCTGATTGATCAGCACGGCGCCGTTGCCGCGAACAGCTTCGGTCACCATCACGCCCGTGGTTTCAACCACAGTCGGGTGCGTCTGAATTTCCTTCAGGTCAACAAAGGCCGCGCCCACCTTTTCGGAAAGGAGCAGACCGTCGCCCGTGGCGCCCGGATGGTTCGTCGTCGCAAAGCCCTTCAGACGGGGGATGATGCGGGAAACCAGATCGTTGTTGGCGCCAAAGCCGCCGGCGGCGTTGATCACCGCCTTCGCATTGATCGTGTAGACCTTGCCGTCTTCATCCTTCACCTTCACGCCCGTGACAGCACCCTTCTTGTTCTGAAGGATGTCGACCACCTGGTTTTCGGTGCGCAGATCGATCTTGCGGGCTTCAACCGCGTTCGCCAGCGTCTTCACAACTTCGGGACCCACGGCCGCGCCGCCCGTGGGACGATGGCAGCGCTTGTTGGTGGCGCCGCCCATGAAGCCGACGTCATTGAAGTCGCCGCCCAGCTTGATGAGCCACTGCACGGCGTCAGAGGAGTTCTGAGCAAGAACCTTCACGAGTTCGGGGTTGTTCTTGTTGTGACCGCCCTTCATCGTGTCCTTGATCATCTGGTCAATGGAGTCCTTGATGCCCATCTTGTCCTGCTGCGGAGTTTCCGCGGCATTGATGCCGCCCGTCGCGCGGATGGTGTTGCCGCCCACGAACGGCATCTTTTCAATCAGGACCACCTTGGCGCCCGCGTCGTGCGCAGTGATGGCCGCCGCCATGCCGGCGCCGCCGGCGCCGATCACAACCACGTCAGCATGCTGGGCCGCCTGAGCGCAGCCGAAGGCCGCGGCGATCATCGACGCAATCAGAATCTTCTTCATGTTATCTCCCCTCCTCATCGGGACGATATTTTTTGTATGCACTGCAAAAGAGGAGCCTTGCCGAAATTCCGACGCCCCCTCAAATGCAAACTGCTTTCGATTATACGGCTCAGTGCCCGCCGTCCCGCAACGGCTGTGCCCTTTTCGCGACACAGAGGCCCGATCGTTCAGTCTTTTTTATCCGCAGATATTGATGAGGATCAAGCTCGTCCAAGCCATTTACCGGACAGCCGGCGCATTGTCCTCCAGACGGCAGCCGTGGGGCCGTCTTTCGCCGCTTCGCTCACGCCATTGGCATGCGGTGTGAAGCCCTCGAAGAACTTGAAGATGTGTTCCGGAAGGTACGTGAGATCCCCCGGGGGATTGCCGCGCGGAAAACCAATGTGGCCGCCCTCCTCGGGCTGCTCCAGATACACGTCGGACGACACGTCCTTTTCGCCCGGGAGCGCCCAGACGGGGAGGAACGGATCGTTCTTGGCGTTTAACAAGAGCAGTGGCACGCGAACGTCGGGCAGCACGGGCTTGGCGGAGCACTTCGTCCAGTAGTCAAGCGCACTTTCAAAGCCATGAATCTTCGACGTGTAGACCGAGTCAAAGTCAAAGAGCGTGCGGCAGCTCTTCACAGCGTCCGCTGCGATGACGTCAGGAAAGCGCTTTGCCTTGTCGATGAGCTTGTCTTTCAGAGTGGAGAGAAACATCTCGGAATAGAGCTTGTTGGCTCCAAGGCTCATCACTTCGCTGCCTGCCACCAAATCCACGGGCGCCCCCACGCTCACCGCAGCGGTGAGAAACTTAGCGTCGCTGCCCAAGTCCCCCAGGCAGCGGGAAAGCTGGTTTCCCCCCAGGCTCACGCCCACGGCGTACAAAGGCGCCTGCGGATAGCGCGCAGCCGCCGTGCGCATCGCCCAGCTGTTGTCCACCGTATCGCCCGCGAAGTAGGCGCGCGGCAACCGGTTCATAAGGCCGCCGCAGCTGCGAAAGTGCGCCACCACGCCGCGCCAGCCGTGATCAGCGGCATAGCGCATCAGCGCTTCGGCATAGTGGCTCTCGGAACTGCCCTCCAGACCATGGAAGTGAACGAGCAGCGGCGCCGCGGGGTCCGCAGGCTCGGGCGTCGCCCAGTCAAAAATCATGAAGTCCCCGTCGGGCATGTCGACGATCTCCCGCCGATACTTCACTTCGGGACGCGGAAAGAACCGCGCAGGGATCACAGTCTGCAGATGCGCCCCCGGCAGCCACCGGGGCGCAACGTAATCGGGCTTCACAACGGGCATGGTCGATTCTCGCTCACTCAACTTGTTTCAGAAGCGGCTGATTGTAGTTCCGGCCGCCGCAGCGCCCGCCTCCGAAACTCGCCCAATTGCGACGATTTGTTTCGCAAGGCGGCCGGTAGGCGAAACCCCCTACCAGCCGTCCAAGAATTTGCCGCGGTGCAGCAAGCGGGAGTAAAGTGACTGGCACTTCGCGCTGGGAAATCCTTCCGGCCGAGATAACCAAACGGAAATCGCCGTGAACTGCGTTCGCTTCGACTTTTATTACTTTAGCTTTTTCTGCTTGTCCGGGCGGAAGAGGTAGGAGCACGCGTTAAAAACGACGAGATTCCGACAAGAACCGCCAGGCCAGAGCCCCGGCGGTTTTTTTGTAACTCAGAAGATCGTCGGCAGGGCCCCGCAAAGGCCGGCACGAACCGAATTTCATTTTCAGAGCAAAGGAACCCCAAACATGCGCTACACCACCGACGACCTGCGAATCCGCGAAATCCGCGAGCTGACGCCTCCTGCCCATCTGCTGCGCGAATTCCCGTGCGAAGAGATCGCCGCCGCCACGGTTCACCGCGGCCGCCTCGCCTGCCACGACATTCTTCACGGCAACGACGACCGCCTGATGGTGATTGTCGGCCCCTGCTCCATTCATGACCCCAAGGCCGCCCGAGAATACGCCGAAAAGCTCGCCCAGGTGCGTCGCAAGCTCGCGGGCGAACTCGAAGTCATCATGCGCGTCTACTTCGAAAAACCCCGCACGACGGTGGGCTGGAAGGGACTTATCAACGACCCGGATCTTGACGGCAGCTGCCGCATCAACCACGGCCTGCGCATCGCCCGAGAACTGATGATCGACATCAACAACCTGGAGCTCCCGGCGGGCGTCGAATACCTCGACATGATCACTCCGCAGTACATCGCCGACCTCGTGAGCTGGGGCGCCATCGGCGCCCGCACGACAGAAAGCCAGGTGCACCGCGAACTCGCGAGCGGCCTCTCCTGCCCCGTGGGCTTCAAGAACGCCACGAACGGCGCCGTGAAGATCGCCGTGGACGCCATCGGCGCCGCCGAGCACCCTCACTCTTTCCTCTCTGTCACAAAGGGCGGCATCTCCGCCATCGTCACCACGACCGGCAACGAGGACTGCCACATTATTCTGCGCGGCGGAAAGGACCCCAACTATGACGCTGAAAGCGTCAAGGCCGCCTGCGAACTCTTGAAAGCCGCCGGTCACCGCGAAGTCGTGATGATCGACGCAAGCCATTCCAATTCCAAAAAGATCTGCCGCAACCAGATCGAGGTCGTCAACAACATCTGCGGCCAGATCGCCGACGGCTCGCAGTCGATCGTAGGCGTCATGATTGAATCCAACCTCGTCGAGGGGCGTCAGGACATTTCGCTTGAAAAGCCCATGGTCTACGGCCAGTCCGTCACCGACGCCTGCCTCGGGTGGGATGACACCGTGGCGCTTTTGAACAACCTCGCGCGCGCCGTGCGCGACCGCCGCAGCCGCAACTCCTGATCGCACTGCCTCCCAATGCAAAAACGGCACCGAGACGCTTTCGCCCGGTGCCGTTTTTGCAAGACATCAATGTTCAGTCCACGCCGCGAGCGCGGTCGCGGTAGAACTGCTCGCGCCACTGCGCGAAGCGCCCTGCATCAAGGGCGTCGCGAATCTCCTGCATGAGGTGCACGTAGAACGTGAGGTTGTGAATGGAATTCAAGCGAGCGCCCAGAATTTCATTCACCTTCTGCAGGTGGTGCAGATAGGCGCGCGTGAAGCCCTGGCAGCAGTAGCAGTCGCACGTCGGATCCAGCGGACGCAGGTCGTCCTTGTACTTCGAGTTGCGGATCTTGACGTCCCCGAAGCGCGTGAAGAGCCAGCCGTTTCGCGCGTTGCGAGTGGGCATGACGCAGTCGAACATGTCGACGCCGCGCCAGACGCCCTCCACCAAATCTTCAGGCGTGCCCACGCCCATCAGGTAGCGCGGCCGGTCCTGCGGCATCTCGCAGACGATTTCATCCATGATGTGGAGCATCTTCTCCTTGGGTTCGCCCACGGAGAGGCCGCCCACGGCGTAGCCGTGAAAGCCGATGTCCTTCAAGCCCGCGAGCGACTCGCGGCGAAGCTCCGGATACATGCCGCCCTGAACAATGCCAAAGAGAGCATTCGGATTCTCGAGCCGATTGAATTCGTCGAGACTGCGTTTCGCCCACCTGAGAGACATGCGCATCGAAGCGGCCGCCTCGTCCTTCGTGGCCGGCCTGTCGCCAATCATGTAGGGCGTGCATTCGTCAAACTGCATGGAGATGTCGGAATTCAACACCTTCTGAATCTGCATCGACACTTCAGGCGTCAGAAAAAGCCTGTCCCCGTTGATGGGAGAAGCAAACCGCACGCCCTCTTCGCTGATCTTGCGCAGCGCGCCGAGGCTGAAGACCTGAAAGCCGCCTGAGTCGGTGAGAATGGGCTTGTTCCAGTTCATGAATCGGTGCAGGCCTCCATGCTTGGCGATCACGTCAAGCCCCGGCCGCAGCCACAGGTGGAAGGTGTTCCCGAGAATGATCTGCGCGTGCATCGTCTCGAGCTCCATGGGCGTCATCGCCTTCACGGTGCCGTACGTGCCCACGGGCATGAAGATCGGGGTCTCCACGACGCCATGATTGAGCGTCATGCGGCCGCGACGGGCCTTGCCTTCCGTTTTGAGAAGTTCAAAGGTAAGACTCATGTTGTTTCCTATCGAATGTCTTCAGGCTTGACGCGGCGAGCCTCGGGAAGTTCAAAAAAGCAGGCGTCGCCGTAGCTGAAGAAGCGGTACTTCGCCTCCACGGCGTGCCGGTAGGCTTCCATGACGCGATCGCGTCCCACGATGGCGGACACCAGCATCACGAGCGTGGACTTCGGCAAATGGAAGTTCGTGATCATCACGTCAATCACGTCAAAGTGATAGCCCGGCGCCACAAAGAGCTTCGTGTCCATGGCGCCCGCGCGGACGACACCCGGCGCCACCGCTGCGCTTTCGAGTGCTCTGAGACTCGTCGAGCCCACGCTGATCACGCGACGTCCTTCCTTTTTCGCGCGGTTCACCAAGTCCGCCGTCTCCGGCGGCACGGTGAGCCACTCGGAGTGCATTTCGTGCGTCTCGAGGTTTTCCTCTCGCACGGGCTGGAAGGTGCCCGCCCCGACGTGCAGCGTCACGAACGCCTCTTCAACGCCCTTTTCTCGCAGCTTCGCCAAAAGCTCTTCAGTGAAATGCAGCCCCGCCGTCGGCGCCGCCACGGCGCCCGGGTGCTTCGCGTACACCGTCTGGTAGCGGCCCGCGTCTTCGTCCTTTGCCTCGCGCTCGATGTAGGGCGGCAGCGGCACCTTGCCGAACTTGTCCAAGACGCCGAGCACGGGTTCATCAAACTTCAGAAGAAAGAATTCGCCCTGACGCCCCTCGACGGTCGCCGCCGCGATCTCCCCCTCAGCGTTTTCCGCAAAGAGCCGCCCCCCCTCCTTCGGCGTCTTGCTCGCGCGGAGCATGGAGAGCGCGGTGTATTCGCCCGTGACGCGCTCGATCATGAATTCCACGGCGCCGCCCGTCTCCTTGTGCCCGCGAAGGCGCGCCTTGATGACTTTGGTGTTGTTCATCACCAAGAGGTCGCCCGGGCGCAAAAGATTCAGAACGTCCGTGAAGTGAAGATCTTCCAGCACCGAATCCGTCACGTGCAGAAGGCGCGAAGCCGTGCGGTCCGCCAGCGGGTACTGCGCGATGAGTTCGGGGGGAAGGTCAAAGTCATAGTCAGACAGATGCTGTCCGACCAAATAGTCTGGATGCAGAGTAAATGACATGGTTGGCTTTACCGGCCACAAGTAAAAGAAGGCGGCATTTTAAAGAACCTGCCGCGCCGAATTTCGGAGAAAAACAATCGTCTGCTTATTTTGTTACATTCAGCAACAACTTCAGGGCAAACTAATCCAAAGTAGTTATTGAGAACCATTCTCATTCGCTATATAGTTCCGCCAACTGAGAAGCGCGGCGAAGACGCGCAAACGGTTCCCATGGGGTCGGAACTGGTCTTCGAACACTTGAGTCGCCTCGGACTGTTTCTCCTGCAGGTCGAGGTTTGCGGCTTCTTCGGTTTTCTCTTCACGCCGTCGAACTTTTCAGGCTGTTCGACGGCGTTTTTTTCCTCGCACCGCCGCATTGGCAGCTCTTTCTGCATTCCTTTTTGGCGGGCGAAACATATCTTTCCTTTATTTTCAACTGGCAATCATCATCCAATAATTTCTAGTTGCGAATGATTCTCATTTAATGTATAGTTTCAGCAACTGGGAAACGTTCTGTCAAAGACAACGCAAACGGAGCCTATGGGGTCGGTTCCGGTCTTTGACCAGAGATGCACTGATTCTCCTGCAGTCCGTCTCATTTCAGTTTCTTGGGGTTCTTCTACGCCGCCGAACTTTTCAGGCTGTTCGGCGGCGTTTTTTTTCATGCGCACTTGCCGGCCCCTTGTTCCGAAAAATATGTAGTTTGATATATATTTGCAAAAAATATATTTTACTACATAAAATTAGCCACACCCTGTTTTCCTCTGGTAATTCAACATGCGATGCGCCACTCCTTCAGCGCTGTCCGCCTGGTTCGCCGGCCGGCGCAAGTCGCTGGGCCTCACGCAGGCTCAAGTCGCCGCGTCCGCCGGCCTCACGCAGAAGACGCTCTCTGACTTCGAGCGCGGAAAGACCGACATTCGTCTCACGACACTATTCCGCCTGCTCGGCATCGTGAAGCTCAACCTTGAGCTCGTGGACAAGCCGTCTCTCAAAGAACTGGAGTCTCTGCCGTGGTAAATGACCTTTCTGTTCTCATGAACGGCGTTTTAGTCGGACACCTCACCAAAGACCAGCAAGGAGGCATGGCGTTTTGTTACTCTCCGACATGGCTTGCGCTACCTGCCAGCCGCCCGATATCGCTTTCACTGCCACTAGCTTCAAAGCGCTATAGCGGTGACGTTGTCTTCAACTTTTTTCAAAATTTGCTTCCAGACAACAAGGCCGTGCTATCTCGAATTCAGGCCCGCCTCGCCATTGAAAGCGACCACCCGTTTAATTTTCTCGCTACAGTCGGTCGAGACTGTGTTGGCGCCCTCCAGTTTTTTCCCTCAGACGAAAAATCTCCCGCTATCGTCGAGACCACCGGCGACCAACTCACGGACGACGACATAAAAAAACTAATTGAAAATATTCAAGAAATGCCTTTAGGCATGACGACAGACACTAATTTCCGCCTATCTCTTGCTGGTGCTCAAGAAAAGACGGCGCTCCTTCTTTGCCAGGACCGCTGGCTCCGTCCCACCGGCGCCACGCCCACTACGCACATCCTGAAGCTTCCGATTGGCGTCCTTTCTGGGCCCACTCCAGTTGACCTTCGGCTGAGCTGCGAAAACGAATGGCTGTGCCTGCTGATATCACGCCTTCTCGGCTTTGAAGCCGCGGAAGCCAACGTGCGGCGCTTTAGCGGAGCCAAAGCGCTCGTCGTACGACGATTCGACCGGCGTTGGAGCAACGACGGCCAACAACTCTTTCGCCTGCCAACGGAAGACCTCTGCCAGGCGCTGGGCGTGTCATCCGGCCTCAAGTACGAAGCCGATGGCGGCCCCGGCATCGCGGCCATCATGGCGCTGCTGCAGCTTTCCGAAACACCGGACGCCGACCGAGAAACCTTCTTTCGCTCTCAAGTGCTCTTCTGGCTGCTGCAGGCCACAGACGGCCACGCCAAGAACTTCTCCGTCTTCCTGCTGCCGGGCGGCGGCTTCCGCCTGACGCCCCTTTACGATATTCTGTCCACGGCGCCTCTCACCGCTTCGGGCGTCCTCTCCGAGCGCCGCGTCAAAATGGCCATGGGCCTTCTGGGAAAAAACAAGCACTACCGCTTTCACGACATCGAGCCGCGGCATTTTCTTTCCACCGCCGCAGCCACAGGCTTTCCAGAAGACCTTGCCCGCCGCGCCATGGCGGATCTCACCAAGAAGACGCCCGACGTCATCACGTCCGCCCGCGCCTCGCTTCCCCCGGACTTTCCCGCGGAAGTCGCCGAACCCATTCTGACGGGCCTAGCCGACCGCGCCAGCCGCCTCGCGAAGTTCCTCGCCGCCGCAAGCGCACGCGCATGAAAAAACGGCCTCTCTCCCGCCAAGGAAAGAAGCCGTTCTTCTTAAGACTGTCAGATCAAGCGCGGTGCCGAATCTGATGCTCCGTCACAGCGGCAGAGCCTTCCACCGCCTTCTGGCTTTCCAGAATGTGTCCGCTCTGTTCGCAAAAGAGCCGCAGATCCTCCACCGCGTGGGGGTCGTCCGTGAGCACCGTGACGAGGTCGCCCGCCGCGAGCTTGGCAAGCGCCTTCTTCGTCTTCAGCACCGGCATGGGGCAAAGCATGCCCCGCAGATCCAAAGCGTCGCTCATGACTGACTACGCCAGCTTTTCGACAATCCAAGTCTTCGCAGAAGCAAGCGCCTCCGGAAGCTTCGCCTCGTCAGTGGCGCCAGCCATCGCCATGTCGGGCTTGCCGCCGCCCTTGCCGCCTGCCTGAGCCGCAGCAAAGTTGACGAGCTCGCCCGCCTTCACGCGGCCGAGGAGATCCTTCGTGACGCCAGCGCAGAACTGAATCTTGCCGTTGCCTGACACCGCCAGAAGGATGACCGCCGACTTCAGCTTGTTCTTCAGATCGTCCATCGTCGTACGCAGGCTCTTCGCGTCCATGCCGTCCAAGGTCGTCACAAGCACCTTGACGCCCGCCACGTCTTCGGCCTTCGCAACGGCGCTTGCGCCCTGCTCGGCCGCAAGCTTCTCCTTGTAGGAAGCGACTTCCTTCTCAAGCTGCTTCACATTTTCAAGAAGATGATCAATCTTGCCCGGGAGCTCTTCAGCAGGCGTCTTGAAACGCGCCGCAGCTTCCGCGAGCAGCTTCTGCTGATGCTGCAGGAGAGAAAGCGCATTGAGGCCCGTCACCGCCTCGATGCGGCGAACGCCGGCGCTGATGCCCGCTTCCGCGAGGATCTTGAAGCAGCCGATGTCGCCCGTGCGAGCAACGTGCGTGCCGCCGCAAAGCTCGGTGGAAGTGCCCACCGTCACGACGCGCACGGTCTTGCCGTACTTTTCGCCAAAGAGCATCACAGCGCCCGTGGTCTTCGCTTCTTCAAGCGACATCACGCGCGTGACGACTTCGGTGTTGGCGAGAATCTCGGCGTTCACGATCGCTTCGACTTCCGCGATCTGCTCGGCAGTCACCGGCTTGTCGTGGAGGAAGTCAAAGCGCGTCACCTTGTCGTTCACAAGGCTCCCCTTCTGCGCCACATGCGCACCAAGCACCTCGCGCAGGGCCTTGTGCATCAGGTGCGTGACGGAGTGATTGCGGGCCACGGCGGCGCGCGTTTCCTTTGCAACCTGCGCCGTGAACGCATCGCCCACCTTCACCGTGCCTTCCTTCACGTGAGCCACGTGGCCGAAGACGCTTTCCTTGATGCGATAGGTTTCAGAGACAGCGAGCAGCGTCGTGCCGTTTTCAAGCACGCCGGCATCCCCCATCTGGCCGCCCATTTCTGCGTAGAAGGGCGTCTTGTCGAGCACAACAATCATGTCGTCGCCCGCCGTGCCTTCCTCCACCTGCACGCCGCCCTTGTAGAGAGCAAGCACCTTGGCGCCTTCCACCGTGAGGGTTTCGTAGCCAGCGAAGACGTTGTTTTCACCCGTGTAGAGCACGTCCGCCGCCACCTTGAACTTGCCCGCAGCGCGCGCCTTCGCCTTCTGCTCAGCCATGGCGCGGTCAAACCCTTCGGTGTCCACCGTGAGGCCCTTTTCACGGCAGACGTCCCCCGTCAAGTCAACAGGGAAGCCGTAGGTGTCGTGAAGCTTGAAGGCGACGTTGCCGTCAAGAACGCCGTTCTTCGTCTCCGCGATGGCGGCTTCGAGAATCTGCATGCCGTTCGAAAGCGTCGCCAAGAAGCGCTCCTCCTCAGCCTTGAGGACGTCGGCGATTTTCGGATTCTTGATTTCAGGGTAGACGTCGCCCATTTCCTGCGAAAGAGCGCCCATCAACTTGTAGAAGAAGAGGCCGCGGGCCCCGAGCTTGTAGCCATGGCGAATGGCGCGGCGGCAGATGCGGCGCAGCACGTAGGCGCGGCCTTCATTGCCCGGCGTCACGCCGTCGGCGATCGCAAAGCCGCAGGAGCGGATGTGGTCGGCGATGACCTTGAGGGACGGCGACTGCGGATCGACGTTCTCGGCGCCCGCTTCCTCGACGGCGCGCTTTGCGGCCGCCATGATGTTCTGAAAGAGGTCGATGTCGTAGTTGGTCGGCACGTCCTGCAGGACGGACGCAAGGCGCTCCAGGCCCATGCCCGTGTCGATGTTGGGACGCGGCAGGCGGTTCAACTTGCCGGAGGTGTCGCGGTTGAACTGCGTGAAGACGAGATTCCAGATTTCCATGTAGCGGTCGCCGTCTTCATCGGGACTTCCCGGAGGGCCGCCCTGAACCTTGGGGCCGCGGTCGTAGAAGATTTCCGAGCAGGGGCCGCAGGGACCAGTGTCGCCCATCATCCAGAAGTTGTCGGACATGTAGCGGGCGCCCTTGTTGTCGCCGATGCGGATGATGCGCTCTTCAGGGACGTGAATTTCGTCCTTCCAAATGTCATAGGCTTCGTCGTCTTCGAAGTAGACGGTAACCCAGAGACGATCTTCGGGAAGCTTGTAGACCGTGGTGAGAAGCTCCCAGGCCCAGTGGATCGCTTCGCGCTTGAAGTAGTCGCCAAAGCTGAAGTTGCCGAGCATTTCAAAGAACGTGTGGTGGCGCGCGGTGTAGCCCACGTTGTCCAAGTCATTGTGCTTGCCGCCCGCGCGGATGCACTTCTGCGCGGTCGTCGCACGCTGCAGCGACTTGTCCAAACCCAGAAAGTTGGCCTTGAACTGATTCATGCCGGCGTTCGTGAAGAGAAGCGTCGGGTCGTCCTGAGGCACCACCGGGCTCGACTTCACCACCGTGTGGCCCTTGCTCTCAAAGAATTTGAGGTAAGCCGAACGAATCTCGGCTGCCGTCATGTAAGTACTGGGTTTCATAAACTTCGAAAATCTTTCGTCTGTTTTGATTGCCTTCGAAGGCAGAGCGCTTCGTCCCGCCGCCGGAGGAAAAAGGCGGAATCCCGAAAAAAGGACGCCGCCTTTTTTGTTGAATCTGCCGCAAAAATGTTGATTTTACCGCGTTCAGATCGTGAGAGCGGCCGCCACGTCAGAGGCCGTGGCGCGCGCGAGCTCCCGATCCTCGGCTTCCGTCATGATGCGCAAGAGTGGCTCCGTGCCCGAGGGACGAATGAGAAGGCGGCCGGTGCCCGAGAGCTTTTCCTCCGCCGCCTTCACCGCCGCCATGAACCGTTCGTTGGCCTTCCAGTCGTAGCCGCGCTCAATGCGCTTGTTGATGAGGACCTGCGGCATCATCACGAGTCCTTCCATCAAGTCAGATAGCGGCTTCCCGGTTTCCTTCACGGCGGCCAGGACCTGCAGGGCGCTCACAATGCCGTCCCCCGTCGTCTGACGGTCAAGCGCGATGAGGTGTCCTGAGGATTCGCCCCCGAAAAGCCAGCCGCGCTCCTTCAAGGCTTCCATCACATAGCGGTCGCCCACCTTGGCGCGCACAAACCCGATGCCGTCGCGCGCAAAGCGCTGCTCCAAGGCGTAGTTCGTCATGAGGGTGCCCGCCGCCCCCGCGACAGCGCCCTTGCGCTGCCGGTCGCGCACGATGACATAGAGAAGCTCGTCGCCGTTGTAGAGGCGGCCGTTGGCGTCGGCCATGATGAGACGGTCGGCATCACCGTCAAAAGCGAGGCCGTAGTCGCAGCCCGCCTTCGCCGTGCGCAACGCGAGATCATCCGTGTGCGTGGCGCCCACGCCGTCGTTGATGTTGAGGCCGTCAGGCGCCACGGCGTCCGCGACAACGTCTGCGCCGAGCTCGTGAAAGACGGCGGGCGCGACGTGATAGGCTGCGCCGTTGGCGCAGTCAAGGTAGAGCTTCAAGCCACGCAAATTCGCGCCCTGAGGGAAGGTGCTCTTGCAGAATTCAATGTAGCGGCCTTCAGCGTCGTTCAAGCGCCGGGCCTTTCCTAGACCTTCGCTCGCTTCGCACGCAAACCCCTTGTCAATTTCAGCTTCAATCTCAAGCTCCATCGCATCCGGAAGCTTGGTTCCCTGCCCCGAGAAAAACTTGATTCCATTGTCACGGAAGGGATTGTGGCTTGCACTGATCACAACCCCCGCCGTAAGGCGCAGGGCTCGTGTCAAATACGCCACCGCCGGCGTCGGAATCGGACCGCAGAGAACGACGTCCACGCCCGCCGAGGAGAACCCCGCCTGCAGCGAGGCTTCCAGCATGTAGCCCGACACGCGGGTGTCTTTGCCGATCAGCACGGCCGCGCGTCCGTCGGGCATTGCGCGGCGCAGCACGCGCCCCGCCGCCTGTCCCAGCAGCATGACAAAGTCCGGAGTCATCGGGAACGTTCCCACCGTAGCGCGCACCCCGTCGGTGCCGAAATAGCGTCGTGACATGAATTTTTCCTAATGGCGCCGGCTTTTCGCCGGCCAATTTTTGGATTATGCCGCCCGGGCGTTTTTGACCGCAAGCCACACGTCAAGGGCTTCGCGCGTTTCCTTCACGTCGTGCACGCGAACAAGCTGCGCCCCTCGCTGCACAGCGATCAGCGCCCCCGCCACAGACCCTGTCACGCGGCGCGCGGGCTCGACGACGCCCGTCACGGCGCCGATCGAAGACTTGCGCGACAAGGCCATCAAGTAGGGGCGTCCCAGATCGACGAACTCCTCCGTGGCAGCCAGAAGCTCAAAATTCTGCTCCACGGTCTTGCCGAAGCCGAACCCCGGATCAAAGCAGACCTTCCCTGCCGCAGCGCCCAGACTCAACAAATGCGCCTCCTGCGTCAAAAGAAAGTTCTTCACCTCCTCCACCACGTTCTCGTAGCGCGGCGCCGCCTGCATCGTGCGGGGCGTCCCCTGCATGTGCATGGCGATCAATCCCGCGCCAGACTTCGCCGCCGCAAGGTCCGCCAAAGGCTCCTGAAAGGCGCGAATGTCATTCAGAATCTCCGCCCCCGCCTTCACCGCCTCCTGCATCACAATCGCCTTGCTCGTATCAACCGAAACGACGATGCCGTCAGCAGCGAGCGTCTCCACCACGCCGATCACGCGGTTCAATTCCTCGTCAAGCGACACGTCCGCCGCGCCTGGGCGCGTTGATTCGCCCCCGACGTCGATGATGTCGGCGCCGTCAGCAACGAGCTGCCGAGCGAACGCCACGGCGGCGTCCTTCGTGGCATGAAGCCCTCCGTCGCTGAAGGAGTCCGGGGTGACGTTTACGATCCCCATGATCTTCGGGGTGGTCAAATCCAGCGTTCTCGTCTTGAGCTGCCACTTTGCTGCCATCGGCATGGCACCCTCCTAAAAAAGAAAGGACGGCAGGCGAAACCCACCGTCCCGTTGTCATTGCTGCTTTTTACGGCTTGCCCGTCAAGAGGCAGGCTTCTCGGGCTCCGCCGGCTTTTCAGCCTCAGCGGGCTTTCCTTCCGCCTTTGCTTGATCGAGCGTTTCAGGCGCCGCATCTTCCAGCTCCGCTTCCGCGGGCTTGGTCTCCGGAGCCGCCGTTTCCGGCTTCGTCTTCTTGCCGCCCTTCACGGGCTCCACCCGGCGCGGCTCGCGCGGGGGCTTGCCGGCCAGAATGTCGTCGATCTGATCGGAGTCAATCGTCTCCCACTTCAGAAGCGCCTGCGCCATCGCCTCCATCTTGTCGCGGTTGTCCTCGATCAGCTTGCGGGCGATGCCGTACTGCTCTTCAAGGATGCGGCGAATTTCGAGGTCCACGGCGCGCATCGTCTCTTCGGAGATATTGCTCTGGCGAGACATGGCGCGGCTCATGAAGGGATCGGACTCGCTTTCGACGTAGACCATGATGCCCATCTTGTCGCTCATGCCGTAGCGCGTCACCATGTCGCGCGCAAGCTGCGTCGCCCGTTCAAAGTCGTTGCTCGCCCCCGTCGTCATCTGGTGCATGAAGACTTCTTCGGCGATGCGGCCGCCAAAAAGAATCGCAATGCGGGTGAGCAGGTACTGCTTGTCGTAGGCGTAGCGGTCCTCTTCGGGCAGCTGCATCGTGACGCCCAGCGCGCGTCCGCGCGGGATGATCGTCACCTTGTGCACGGGATCGGCCTTGGGCATGAGCTTCGCCACGAGCGCATGCCCCGACTCGTGGTACGCGGTGTTGCGCTTCTCGTCTTCGTTCATCACCATGGACTTGCGCTCGGCGCCCATCATGATCTTGTCCTTAGCGAGCTCGAAGTCCGTCATGCTCACAACGCGCCCGTTGCGGCGCGCCGCAAAGAGCGCCGCCTCGTTCACGAGGTTCGCAAGATCGGCGCCTGAGAAGCCCGGCGTGCCGCGCGCGATGACGTCCGTCTCCACGTCAGTGGCGACCGGGATCTTCTTCATGTGGACGTTCAGAATCTGTTCGCGGCCGCGAATGTCGGGCAGCGCCACCACCACCTGGCGGTCAAAGCGCCCCGGACGCAGCAACGCCTGGTCAAGCACGTCCGGACGGTTCGTCGCCGCGATCACAATGACGTTCGTGCCGGTTTCAAAGCCGTCCATCTGCACGAGCATCTGATTCAAGGTCTGCTCGCGCTCGTCATTGCCGCCCATGGCGGCGCCGCGCTGGCGGCCCACCGCATCAATTTCGTCAATGAAAATAATGCAGGGGGCGTTCTTCTTCGCATTTTCAAACATGTCGCGCACGCGAGCCGCGCCCACGCCGACGAACATCTCCACGAAGTCAGAGCCCGAAATGGAGAAAAAGGGCACGCCCGCTTCGCCGGCGATCGCCTTGGCCAGAAGCGTCTTGCCGGTCCCCGGGGGGCCGACCAAAAGCACGCCGCGAGGAATGTGGCCGCCCAGCCGCGAATACTTCGTTGGATCCTTCAAAAAGTCCACGACTTCCTGAACGTCCTGCTTGGCTTCGTCACACCCGGCGACGTCCGTAAAACGAATCTTGTTCGCGGACTCATCGAGCATCCTCGCCTTGGACTTCCCGAAGGAGAAGGGGCTCCCCTTGCCGCCCTGCATCTGGCGCATGAAGAAAACCCAGACGCCGATCAAGAGGAGCATCGGGAACCAGCTCACAAACACCGTCTGCAAGAAGGAGGGCTCCTCCTCGGCCTTGCCGTAGACCTGAACGCCGTTCTTACGAAGATCGTCCACCATCCACAGGTCGCCCGGGCTCGTGATGGAGTAGGGCGCCCCCTCCGTCGGGCGCACGGTGAGTCGGCGGCCCTGCACGTCGACGCGGCTGATCTTGCCCGCCTTCGCGTCCGCCATAAACTGCGTGTAGCTCGTCTGGTCCGTGGCAAGCCCCTGCATCTGACGCTCCCCGTCAAACTGACGGAAGACCGTGAAGAGCACAAAGGCGATCAAAACCCAGACCGCCACGCGACCCAGCATCTTGTTGTCCAAAGCAGTCCCTCTTTGTTCTTGTTCGTTGTCCTGAATTTAAAAGGCGTCTTTTTCGGAATAACCC
The DNA here is from genome assembly GCA_963647785.1 of Acutalibacteraceae bacterium. Lineage (GTDB taxonomy): Bacteria > Pseudomonadota > Gammaproteobacteria > Burkholderiales > Burkholderiaceae_F > Duodenibacillus. The sequence goes on along the minus strand of CAVJBF010000015.1, from coordinate 22,963 downwards.
GGCGGGGACACCCGTCCCAAGTGTAGGCGGAGACTAAACGAATTCCGCGGTTTTGTCGCGGGTTTGCCGCCGCCAGCCTGACGCCAATCTGTTTCTGATTGTTGTGCCGATTACTTCGCGGGCTTCAGGCCCCGGCCCACGACGTACATTTCGGCGCTCGTGTCGCGGCTCGCCTCGGGCTTTCGCTGGTGCACGACCTTGAAGACGCGCTTGCAGGCTTCCACGTACTGGGAGTAGCCCGAGCCCTGAAAGACCTTCGCTACGAAGATGCCGTCAGGGGTGAGGTGCTCTTTGGCAAATTCCAGCGCGAGCTCGCACAAGTAAAGGCTCGCCCCCGCGTCCACCATGGCTACTCCCGAGAGATTCGGCGCCATGTCGCTCACGACCGCCTCGACCTTGCCGTCAGAGACCATGGCCTTGAGCTCAGCTTCGACGCTCTCCTCGCGAAAGTCGCCCTGCAGGAAGTCCACGCCGTCAATGGGATCCATGGGCAGGATGTCCATCGCCACGACACGGCCGTTGAAGGTGCCGTCCTTGTTGGTGAGGCGGGCGCGCGCAACCTGAGACCAGCTGCCAGGGGCGCTCCCCAGGTCCACCACCGTGATGCCGGGGCGGAAGATGTGCTCTTTTTCGTCGAGCTCGATGAGCTTGTACGCGGAGCGCGCCCGATACCCGTCGGCGCGGCTCTTTTTCACAAAAGGATCGTTGATGTGCCGCTCGATCCAGGCGCGGTTGCTTCGAAGCTTCTTTAAAGATTTCGGCATGGGAAGGTAGAATGCGGAGTTGCTGATTGACTTCACAGAGAAAGGACAGCCTTCAATTATGGCCGAACTTATTTTAGAGCGCGACATGCGCCTGCAGCTTCGAGGCGAAGCCCACCATTTGAAGCCCGTGGTGCTTCTGGGCGCCCGCGGCCTCACCGAAGCCGTTGAAAAGGAAGTGGCCCGCGCTCTGGACGAGCACGGACTCATCAAGATCCACGTGCCAAGCGACGACCGCGAAGAGCGCGACGCCATCTACGCGGGGCTTGCGGACAAGCTCTCCGCCGCCCGCATTCAGGCGATCGGCAAGATGCTCGTCCTCTGGCGCGAGCCAAAGGACAAGAAGGCGGACAAGAAGACAAACGCCGCTCACGAAGAAGCGGCCGCGAAGCTTCGCAAGAAGACCGCGATGAAAAAGCCCGGCATGAAGAAGGCCGCCAAGCCCGCCGTCATCCGCGCCCGACCAAAGCACAAGCACGTCACGAAGAAGGCGGCGCTCAGCAAGTGCTGATGCCAGCCTTCCGCCTCTGACGTCAAGAAAGGCATCTTTTCCTCCACGGAAGGGATGCCTTTTTTCTTCGCCGGTGCTATCTTCACCGTCACACGTATTTTTTCGTTTTCCGCCTCGCGGCGGAAGAAAGAAGTGATCATGTCCAGCAAACCCATTCTCAAATCCTCCAAGCTTGCCAACGTTCTCTACGACATCCGCGGCCCGATCATGGACAAGGCTCGGCAAATGGAAGCCGAGGGCAAGAAGCTCATCAAGCTCAACATCGGCAACCTCGCCGTCTTTGGCTTCGATCCTCCCGAAGAAGTGATGAGCGACATGATCATGAACCTTCCCAACTCGGCGGGCTACTCCGACAGCAAGGGCATCTTCGCGGCGCGCAAGGCCGTGATGCACTACACGCAGCTCAAGGGCGTTCATGGCGTGACCTTGGACGACATCTACCTCGGAAACGGCGCCTCCGACCTCATCGCCATGGCAACAAACGCCCTTTTGGACGAAGGCGACGAGCTGCTCATCCCGATGCCGGACTATCCCCTCTGGACCGCCGTCACGAGCCTTTCGGGCGCAAAGCCCGTCCACTACCTCTGCGATGAAGCCCAAGGCTGGATTCCCAGCATCGAGGACATCCGCGCCAAGGTGACGCCGCGCACCAAGGGCATCGTCATCATCAACCCGAACAACCCCACGGGCGTGATGTACCCCAACGACGTGCTCCTTGAGATCATTCAGATCGCCCGCGAGAACAATCTCGTCATCCTCGCCGACGAGGTCTACGACAAGATTCTCTACGACGGCATCGAGCACACGGCGATCGGGAGCCTTTCGCGCGACGTCCTCACCCTGAGCTTCAATTCGCTCTCCAAGGCCTACCGCGCCTGCGGCTACCGCGCAGGCTGGATGGTGATTTCCGGCGACAAGTCCCGCGCCACCGACTTCATCGAAGGCCTCAACATGCTCGCCAACATGAAGCTTTGCGCGAATGTTCCGGGCCAGTGGGCGATTCAGACGGCCCTGGGCGGCTATCAGTCCATCAACGATCTCGTCAAGGAAGGCGGACGGCTGCGCCGCCAGCGCGACATCGCCTACGAAATGATGTCGGCGATCCCCGGCGTCTCCGTCGTGCGTCCGACGTCCACGCTCTACATGTTCCCCAAGCTCGACCCCGAGGTCTACCCGATCGAAGACGACCGCGAGTTCTTCAAGGAGCTCCTCGAAGCCACGAACGTCGTGCTTGTGCAGGGGACGGGCTTCAACTGGCCCAAGCCCGACCACTTCCGCATGGTGTTTTTGCCCCACGAAGCGGAGCTCAAGGACGCCATCAACCGCATCGCGAAGTTCCTTGCTGACTATCGCGCGCGGCATCCCGTTGCAAAGAAAACGAAGAAAAGCTGATTTCCAGCGCCTTGGCTGATCACCACACAAGAGCGGCTTCCGGGCCGCTCTTTTTTCGTGCTGTCACGCTTTGTCACAAAGCCGTCACAAAACCCCGTCAGACTGCGTCGCGATGTCATCAACCTGTCATGCTGTGCCCGTCCTGCGGGCGCTTCGGTAAGTGATGGAACACTTCTTCCTTGTCATTCTCGCGTTTCTCGCGTTGCTCGCCTGCTTTGACCTGTTTGTGGGCGTGAGCAACGACGCCTCAAACTTCCTCAACTCCGCTCTGGGGTGCCGCATCTCCTCCTACCGCACCACGATGCTCGTCGCCTCAATCGGCGTGCTTCTCGGGGCCACCTTCTCCTCGGGCATGATGGAGATTGCCCGTTCGGGCGTCTTTCATCCGCAGATGTTCTCCTTTTCCGAAGTGATGGTGATCTTCTTTGCGGTGATGGTGAGCGATGTTCTGCTGCTTGACACCTTCAATTCGCTGGGGCTTCCCACCTCGACCACGGTGTCGATCGTCTTTGAACTTCTGGGAAGCGCCATGGCGGCCGCCGCCTACAAGCTCCTGGCAGCCGAAGCGTCGATGGCCGAGGTCGTGAACTTCATCAACACATCGAAGGCCCTCACGATCATCACGGGCATTCTGGTCTCGGTCGTGGTCGCCTTCATTTCGGGCGTCGTCGTTCAGTACCTCGTGCGCCTTGTGTTCACCTTCCACTTTGAGAAGGTCTACCGCCGCGCAGGAGGGATCTTCGGCGGCATCTCAGTGACGGCGATCTTCTACTTTCTCATCATGAAGGGGGCCTCGGGCGCGAGCTTCATGCGTCCTGAATGGCTTGCCTGGATCGACGCCCATACGGGGACGATTCTTCTTTCCATGCTGATCGGCTTTTCGGCGCTCTTTCAGATCCTCATTCTCTGCTGCAGCCTCAACGTCTTCCGGATTGTCATTCTTTCGGGCACCTTTTCTCTGGCATTTGCCTTCGCAGGCAACGACTTGGTGAACTTCGTTGGCGTGCCGCTTGCAGCCCTGGACAGCGTCTTGGACTTCATGGCGCACGGGGCCGAGCCCGGCGTCTACATGATGAGTTCGCTTCTGGATGATCCGGGCACACCCACGATCTTCCTGCTTCTCTCAGGCCTCATCATGGTGCTCACCCTCTGGTTCTCCAAGAAGGCGCGCCAGGTGGTGCAAACCTCAATCAACCTGAGTTCGAGCCAGTCGGGCACCCACGAGCAGTTCGGCTCGTCCTTGCCAGGCCGCATGATCGTGCGCAGTTCGCTCACGTTGGGGAACATCGTCCGCCAGATTCTCCCCGCGCCCCTTCAAGTGGCGCTTCACTCCCGCTTCAAGCCCCGCAAGCTTGAACGCGGCGAAGCGGCGCTCCCCTTTGACTACGTGCGCGCCTCGGTGAACCTCGTCCTGAGCTCAATACTCATCGCGTCGGCGACGAGCCTGAAGCTGCCGCTTTCGACGACCTACGTCACCTTCATGGTGGCGATGGGCTCTTCTTTCGCAGACGGCGCCTGGGACCGCGAAAGCGCGGTTTACCGCATCTCGGGCGTTCTCACCGTCATTTCGGGGTGGTTCCTCACGGCGCTCTCCGCCGCGACCTGCGCGGGCTTTGTGTGCACGCTCGTCATGCTCGGGGGCGAATGGATGTGCTGCGGCCTCATCCTTCTCGTCGTGACGCTTCTCATCCGCTCCAACTTCCTCACGAAAGAAAAGACGGTGGACAACGCCTTCTTCCCCAAGGCAAGCGACAGCAGCTCCGTGCGCGAAGCCTTGAACAAGATGGTGGGCGCCTACCTCGGCAAGACCGTTGACATCTTCGACAAGACGGTGAAGACGTTTCTCGACGACAACGAAAGCGGCCTGCGGCGCCTGAAGACGGACGCCACGCAGCTCTTTGACTCCCTTTCGCAGCAGCGAAGCGCCTACTACTCCATGGCGCAGGGAAGCGGCGACGCGGACACGAAGCTCGACCAAGACGCCCGCTACTGCTTTTACCGCGCCTACACCAACATGCGCGAAGTGGGCCGCAACCTGCAGCGCCTCACCACCGTCGTGAAGGAGCATGTCGCCAACCGCCACCGCGTCTACCACGGCGAACCCAAGCGCCGGCTCCTCGAACTCGCTGCGAACCTGCAAAAGCTCAGTCAAAGCACGGAAGGCCGGCATTCTCTGGAATCCGTGAGCCTCAACGCCAACGAGATCATCAACGAGATTGACGACATGCAGGCAAAGCTCCTCACGTCCATCTCCCGCGAAAACCTCTCGATGCGCGGCTGCGAGCTTTACCTCAACTTCCTGCAGACCGCTCGAGAGCTCGTGAACCGCTACGCCATCGTCGCCGTGCTGCAGCAGGAATTAAACGACCTCTGTGACAAGCACGAGGAGGAGCGCGCGCACGAAAAGGCCGCTGCCGCCAGCCGACCGGCCACTTTGGCCGAGATGGAAGCGAAAAAGCGCTCTGCAGCGCGACTTCTGCAGGCGCTGCACCTCTCCTCGGGCCGCAAGGCATGACGGCGTGTCGCTTCAAAGCCGTCCTCTTTGATCTTGACGGCACGCTCACCGACTCGGCGCCGCAGCTCTCGGCCTCCGCCAACGCCCTGCGCACCGCACGGGGCCTTCCCGCTCTTTCCTGCGCCGCCCTTCGGGAAGCGGCGGGCAAAGGCGCCCGAGGGCTCATCTGGGCCTCGATGCGCGTTGCCCCCGGCGCCCCGTCCTTTGAGCGCTTGAAAGCGGAATTTCTGGCTGACTACGAAGCACGGCTCACGACGGAGGCGGTGCTTTTTCCCGGCATTACCGAGCTGCTCAGCCGGCTCACGGAAGCCAGCGTTCCCTGGGGCATCGTCACGAACAAGGCCGAGCGCCTTGCGCGCCTCATCGTGGCGAACTCCCCAGTGCTTCAAAAAGCGCAGTGCCTCGTGGGCGGCGACACCACGGGCCGCATGAAGCCCGCGCCGGACTCGATTCAAGAAGGCTTGAAGCGCCTTGCTGTCTGTCCGGAAGCTGCTCTTTACGCAGGCGACGATGAGCGCGACATGAAAGCCGCCCGCGCCGCGGGAACCGCCGCCGCAGCGCTTGCCTGGGGCTACATCGCAGGCGGCGCCAAAGCGATCGGCGACTGGGGCGCAGACGTCATCGTCCAGCGCCCCGACGAGCTCGCCGCTTACCTTTTCGACTAGTGCAGGCCGTCGTTGGCGGCGCCGAAAACCAGCTTCTTCAACGCCTCAAGCTTGTCGCGGAACACCGCTGCCTGCTCGAAGTCGAGGTTCTTCGCGCATTCGAGCATCTTCTTTTCCGTTTCACGGATCTCGCGCGCAACGCTCTTTTCGTCGCTCACGTCGAGATTCTCCGGCACCGCAAGCTCCTTCTTTGCGGCTTCAGGACCGCGGTAGACGCCGTCGATGATGTCCTTCACGGCCTTCACAATGCTCTTCGGGGTGATGCCATGCACCTTGTTGAATTCGATCTGCTTCGCACGACGGCGCTCGGTTTCGCCGATGGCCGCCTTCATCGAGTCCGTCATCTTGTCGGCGTAGAGAATCGCCTTGCCGCGCACGTTTCGCGCCGCGCGTCCGATCGTCTGAATGAGCGAGCGCTCGCTTCTCAAGAAGCCTTCCTTGTCCGCGTCAAGAATCGCCACGAGCGACACTTCCGGAATGTCCAGGCCTTCACGCAAGAGGTTGATGCCTACGAGCACGTCAAAGACGCCGTTTCGCAAATCGCGAATGATCTCCACGCGCTCCACGGTGTCGATGTCGGAATGCAGATACCGCACCTTCACGTTGTGTTCCGACAGAAATTCGGTGAGCTCCTCAGCCATGCGCTTTGTGAGCGTCGTGACGAGCACGCGGTCTCCGTCCTTCGTGCGCTCGAGGATTTCACTCAAGACGTCGTCCACCTGCGTCGCCGCCGGCCGCACCTCAACTTCCGGATCCACGAGCCCCGTGGGCCTTACGACCTGCTCCACAATCTGGGAGCTCTTTGAAAGCTCCCAGTCCGCCGGCGTGGCGGACACAAAAACAGAGCGGCGCATCTTGCGCTCAAATTCGTCAAACCGCAGCGGCCGGTTGTCCAAGGCTGACGGCAGCCGAAAGCCGTACATCACGAGCGTCTCCTTGCGGGAGTGGTCGCCCTTGTACATGCCTCCGAGCTGCCCCATCATCACGTGGCTTTCGTCAAAGAACATGATGGCGTCCGGCGGCAGATAGTCAATGAGGCACGGCGGCGCCTCGCCAGGCGCCAATCCCGTCAAATGGCGCGAGTAGTTTTCAATGCCCTTGCAGAATCCCACCTGATCGAGCATCTCCAAGTCAAAAAGCGTGCGCTGCTGCAGGCGAGCCGCCTCAATCTCCTTTCCTTCGGCGTGAAGCTCCGTGAGTCGCTCCTTGAGTTCCGCCTTGATCGTCCCCATGGCGCGCACGATTTCACTTCTAGGCGTCACATAGTGGCTTGCGGGATACACCACAAAGCGCGGCACCTTCTGCAGAACGCGGCCGGTCAACGGATCAAAGAGCACCACCGCATCCACTTCGTCGTCAAAGAGCTCGATGCGGACCGCGATCTCCGCGTGCTCGGCGGGAAAGATGTCAATCGTGTCGCCCCGAACGCGAAACGTGCCGCGCAGAAACTCCATGTCGCTGCGCTTGTACTGCATCACCACGAGCTGATGAATAAAGTCTTCGCGCGTCTTCGTGTCGCCCTGCCGCAGAATGAGGCGCATCAGGGTGTAGCTCTCGGGCTTGCCGATGCCGTAAATCGAAGAGACGGTGGCGACGATTACGGTGTCGCGACGCTCGAGAAGGCTCTTCGTGGCCGCGAGCCGCATCTGTTCAATGTGCTCGTTCACCGCGGAGTCCTTTTCGATGAAGAGGTCTCGGGCGGGAACGTAGGCTTCGGGCTGATAGTAGTCGTAATAGGAGACGAAATACTCCACAGCGTTTTCGGGAAAGAACTCCCGCATCTCGCTGTAAAGCTGCGCCGCAAGCGTCTTGTTGGGGGCCATCACGATGGCGGGCTTCCCGACACGAGCGATGACGTTGGCCATCGTGTAAGTCTTCCCTGACCCCGTCACGCCCAAAAGCGTCTGTCCTGTGAGCCCCGCTTCGAGCCCTTCGGTGAGCTTCGCAATGGCGCTGCCCTGATCCCCGGCGGGATCATAGGGCGCGTGCAGCTTGAAGGGCGAATTCGGAAAGGTGAGCACCTTCGTCGTCATGATTTTCCTGCGTCTTTTTATGAAGCAAAGGATTGACTTTATCACTCGCCCGGCTTTTTAGCACAGCGTCTGAAAAATTTCTTTCCTTTGTTTTCAATTAGATGGCTTTCGGTCTTATTTTTTACTCCGTCCGAAACTTGCCTCTGACGTCGATTCTCTATATAGTTCGCGTCCTGCATTCCCCGATAGCTCAGTCGGTAGAGCAACGGACTGTTAATCCGTGGGTCGTTGGTTCGAGCCCAACTCGGGGAGCCAGAATTCTTCAGAAAAGCCTCAGCGTTCGCGCCGGGGCTTTTTTGTTGTCCAAAAAGTCCTCCCGCTTCAAAGGCCTCCTCCCAAAGAGCTAGGATTTTGTGCCTATGCATCCCTCCCTTTTTCGGCAGTACCATTGCCGCTTCAGCTTTCCGTCTAGCCCACAAGGCGACGACGGTTGAGTTCCGGCGTCGGACAAACCGCCGCGCCGGGCGCGCAGATGACACCATCAAGCCCATCGGGCGCAGCACTTACCCCGCTGTTCTGCGTGACTGCCGCTTCTCCCTCCGGCCTTCAACCCCAAGTTGCCGGACTTCCGAGAAGTTAATGTCTATCACTCGTTGATCTAAAAATAAAATGAATGCTTTAGCCTCCTTCAGCCGCTTCATCGGCAAAACCTTCGCAGTCTGGGTGCTTGTCTTCGGCCTCCTCGCCTACATTTTCCCGAGCACCTTCATCGTATTCCTTCCTTACGTGTCGCTGCTTCTGGGTATTGTCATGTTCGGCATGGGCTTGACGCTCTCCGTCGCTGACTTCAAGGAAGTTCTCACTCGTCCGTTCGAAGTGCTGATCGGCGTCGTCGGCCAGTTCGTAATCATGCCGCTCTCGGCCTACGCCCTGTGCCTTCTGCTGGGCCTTCCCTCCGACATTGCGGTGGGCGTGATCCTTGTGGGCTGCTGCCCCGGCGGCACGGCCTCCAACGTGATGACGTTCCTTGCCCGCGGCGACGTGGCGCTCTCCGTCACCATTACGAGCGTGACGACATTGCTCGCGCCGATCGTGACCCCGTTCCTCATCTACATCTTCGCGCATCAGTGGATCAACATCAGCCCGGCCGCCATGTTCTGGTCCATCTGCCAGATCGTGCTGATTCCGATCGTGGCCGGCGTCATCATCAAGTCGATTCTGAAGGACCGCATCAAGGCCGCCGTGCAGATTCTCCCGCTCGTGAGCGTCGTCGCCATCGTCCTCATCATCACGGCCGTGGTCGCCGCAAGCCACGCAAAGCTTGCTTCCGCCGGCCTCCTCGTCTTCTCCGTGGTGGTGCTGCACAACACGCTGGGCCTTCTGCTGGGCTTCCTCTTGGGGAAGATCTTCCATCTCGACCTCGCCAAGTGCAAGTGCCTCTCGATCGAAATCGGCATGCAGAATTCGGGCCTGGGCGTGGCGCTTGCGAACGCTCACTTCGCCGCGATGCCTCTCGCCGCTCTGCCCTCTGCGGTGTTCAGCTTCTGGCACAACGTGTCAGGTGCGGTGATCGCCAACATCTACGCCCGCATCAAGGACAAGAACGACAAGTCGGAAGACTAAGTCCTTCCTGATTCTCCACGAAAAAGCCCCGGTTCGTCGCCGGGGCTTTTTTTTTCGTGAATGATCCTCTGCGCCCAAAGGCGCGGAGGATTTTCTCTTCGAACTCAGTCGTTCACTACTTTCACGCCCGGCATGATTCGGCTCGTGTCGCGCGCCGTAAGCGCCACGGCAGCCGCCGCCTTCAGAGCAATCGAGCGATAGATGCCCGCCGTGACGCCTTCGGGCTCGGCCACAACCGTAGGCATGCCGCTGTCGGCCTGCTCGCGAATCGAAGTTTCCAACGGAAGCTGCCCCAGCACCGGCACGTTGTACTGCTTGCTCATGCGCTCGGCGCCGCCCTTGCCAAAGATGTGCTCAAGGTGCCCGCATTCCGGGCACTTGTAAAGCGCCATGTTTTCGACGATTCCCAACACCGGCACGTTCACCTTCTCAAACATGCGAAGGCCCTTCTTCGCATCGAGAAGCGCAATGTCCTGCGGCGTCGTGACGACGATCGCCCCGGTCACCGGCACGGACTGCGAGAGCGTCAGCTGAATGTCGCCCGTTCCCGGAGGCATGTCGATCACGAGATAGTCCAGATCGTGCCACGCGGTCTGCGTGAGAAGCTGCGTCAGCGCCTGCGCAACCAAGGGGCCGCGCCAGATCATGGGTTCGCCCGGATCCACCAGGAACCCCACGGAATTGATTTCAATCCCGTAGCTCACGACGGGCTCCATGTTGACGCCGTCGAGGCTTTCGGGGCGGCCGTCAGCCGCGAGCATCGTGGGCTGGGAGGGACCATAGATGTCCGCGTCGAGCATGCCGACGCGAGCGCCCTCTTCCTTCAATGCAAGCGCAAGGTTCGCCGCCACCGTCGACTTCCCGACGCCGCCCTTGCCGGAACTCACCGCGATGATGTTCTTCACGTTTGCGAGCGTCTTCAGCGTCCGCTGCACGCGGTGCGCTCGGATTTCGCCCGTGACCTCGATCTCCGCCTTCTTGACGCCGGCAGCCTCGAGCGCCGCCAACACCGCCTCCGCGATTTTTGGGGCCGTGGACTTCACAGGATAGCCGGGCGCCACGTGCACTTTGACAACGCCGTCCTTCTCTTCGACGGACTGCACGGCCTTCAAGTCCGCGAGCGGCTTGCCGCACACGGGATCCGTCACCGCTTCGATGACCTTACGGACTTCTTCCAAATTCATTTTTCTTTCTCTTTGGCAAGGACTTTGTGGGATAACGACGTTCCTAGCGAACGCAGTAAAATAAGAGTTTATCTACAAAATTCCTGACTTTCCGTCAGGTTTTTATTGACACCTATTCAAGAATCGCGATGACTGACAAGAAACGCAATCTTTTCGTGACGACAGCCCTGCCGTACGCCAACGGCCCCTTCCACATCGGCCACATCATGGAATACATCCAGGCCGACATCTGGGTGCGTCACGAACGCATGTGCGGCAACACCGTGCACTGGGTCGGCGCGGACGACACGCACGGCGCGCCCATCATGATTGCCGCCCAGAAAAAGGGCGTGACGCCCCAGCAGTTCGTCGCAGAAATCGCCGCCGGCCGCAAGGAGTACCTCGATGACTTCTTCATCAAGTTCGACTTCTGGCACAGCACGGACAGCCCGGAAAACCACGAGCTCTCGCAGGACATCTACCGGCGACTGAAGGCCGCGGGCCTCATCTACACGAAGGACATCGAGCAGTTCTTTGACACTGAAAAGAGCATGTTCCTTGCGGACCGCTTCATCAAGGGCACCTGCCCCAAGTGCGGCGCCCCCGACCAGTACGGCGACAGCTGCGAAGTGTGCGGCTCGGTGTACGCCCCGACGGAACTGAAGGATCCGAAGAGCGCGCTCTCCGGAACAACGCCCGTCATCAAGAAGTCAACGCACTACTTCTTCAAGCTCTCCGACCCGCGCGCCGTGGAGTTCCTGCGCGAGTGGACGCGCGGCAACGGCGCCGACGGCAAGCCCCGCGTTCAGCCTGAAGTGCGCGCCAAGGACGAAGAGTGGCTCGGCGCCGACGGCGGCATGGCCGACTGGGACATTTCCCGCGACGCCCCCTACTTCGGCATCGAAATTCCGGATGCGCCGGGAAAGTACTTCTACGTGTGGCTGGACGCCCCCGTGGGCTACCTCGCAAGCTTCAAGGCCTACTGCGACAAAGCGGGCCTTGACTTCGAAAAAGAGCTCACGAACCCCGAGACCGAGCAGATTCACTTCATCGGCAAGGACATCATCTACTTCCACACGCTCTTCTGGCCGGCGATGCTGAAGTTCGCAGGCACGCCCTACCGCGTGCCCGATCACGTGAACGCCCACGGCTTCGTGACCGTGGACGGCCGCAAGATGAGCAAGTCGCGCGGCACGGGCATCAGCCCCTTGGAATACATCCGCCTCGGCATGAACGCCGAATGGCTGCGCTACTACCTTGCCGCGAAGCTCACGAGCCGCGTCGAAGACGTGGACTTCACGAAGACGGACTTCATGACGCGCGTCAACGGCGAACTGATCGGCAAGTACGTCAACATCGCAAGCCGCGCCGCAGGCTTCATCTTCTCGCGCTTTGCGGGCAAGGTGAGCGACGCCGCGATGCAGGCGCCCTTGCTCGCCACGCTGCGCGAAGCCGCCCCCGAAATCCGCGACGCCTACGAAAACCGCGAGTACGCCGCCGCCGTGCGCCGCGTGATGGAGCTCGCGGACCGCGTGAACGAATACGTGGATGCCGAAAAGCCCTGGGAGCAGGCCAAGGACCCTGCAAAGGCCGAAGCGCTTCAGACAACGGCGTCCGTCGCCCTCGAAGCCTTCCGCCTCCTCACCCTTTACCTGAAGCCCGTTCTGCCGCACACCGCCCAGCGCGTCGAAGCGTTCTTGAACTGCGGCGAACAGACCTGGGATACGGTGGAGAAGCCGCTCTCGAGCGCCAGCCCCATCGAAAAGTACCAGCATCTCATGGGGCGCGTCGATTTGAAGAAGCAGCTTGACGTGCTCATCCCCGGCGAAAAGGCCGCAGCGCCCGCCGAGGAAAAGAAGGAAGAAAACCTTCCGGGCGGTGAAGCGATTGCGTCGACGTGCACGATCGACGACTTCGTGAAGACGGACCTGCGCGTTGCGAAGGTCGTGGAATGCACAACGGTGGAAGGCAGCGACAAGCTGCTGCGCCTCATGCTCGACGTGGGCGAGGGGCGCCTGCGTCAGGTCTTCTCCGGCATTCGCGCCTTCTACAAGCCCGAAGACATCACCGGGAAGCTCGTCATCATGATCGCCAACCTCGCCCCGCGCAAGATGCGCTTTGGCGTGAGCGAAGGCATGGTCCTTTGCGCAAGCAACCCGCAGGACAAGAAGAGCGTCTACCTCATCGAACCGCACGCGGGCGCCCAGCCTGGCATGCGCCTGCACTAGGCGACGCCCTGAAGCGGCGGACTTTCCGCTCGCCGCCTTCGAGTCTCAGTCCTTCCCGCGAGCCTCGCGCCCGCGGGATTTTTTTGCGCCCCGCGTTTTCTCAAGACGCAAAAAAAAAGCCGTCCAAGGACAAAGCCCGAACGGCTCTTTCGCGGCGTCTTCCAACTTGCGCCAGAAGACGCCCCTCGCCATTACACAAGCAGGATGGCGCAGGCGATCACTGCGACGAAGCAGGGCACCGCAGTACGCTTGATGACTTCGATCGGGCTCACCATGGCGATGCCGGAGACGAGAATCGTCACGCCGGCCAGAGGCGACATCGTGCGTCCCAGAGCGCCGGTGAGGAACGCCAAAGCGCCCAGCCCCGGGATGGACATGCCGAAGGATTCCGCGTGCGGCGTCACGGCTTCGTTGAAAGCGAGCGTCGCAGCGTCGCCGGAGCCGGTGATGACGCCCATGATCCAGGGGCCGAGAGCGCCGCCCCAGCGGGCGTATTCGTTCGCGTTCTTCAACGCATCGACGCAGACGTCGATGAGGCCCGCCGTGCGCAAGCCGGCGGCGAAGACGCCGGCGGCGATGATGATGCCCATCACGTCAGCGTAACCCTTGCCCATGCCGTTGAAGAACTGCTTCGAGAATTCCTGCAGATTGCAGCGGCCCACGGCGAGGGCGCAGATCGCGCCGATCACCATGGCCTGCGCCACGCCCATCTTGATCGCGGGAACCCAAAGGTTGCCGCAGACGAGGATCGCAATCGGGACGAGCATCACGAGCGCCTTCAGAACGCTCGGAGTGAAGTCCTGCTTCTGCAGCTTCGATTCATCAACCTTCGCGTTGGCGTCGCCCTTGTTGTCGCGCAGCACGAGGCAGACGACGAGCACGCCCACCGTGAGGATCGCGCCGCACATCAGGGAGTAGTTCGAGTGAAAGCCGATGAAGTCCATCACTTCCATGTTCGCCATCTTCGCAACGTACGGGTTGTGAGACGTGCCAGGCGAGAGGTAAGAGCCGATCGTGCCCGCGAGCACCGCAGCCGCAGCCGCCGCAGGCTTGATGCCGGCGCGCAGCATCACGGGGATGAGCGTGGAGCCCACGGCCGCAGCGCAGCCCGCCGCCGACGGAATGGCGATGTTCACGAAGAACGTGATGATCGTGCACACCGGAATGAGGAAGATGCCCAGACCGCGCACGGGCGCGGCGAGATAGTGCACAAGCGAGCGGTCGCACTGAGTGTAGCTTGCGGCAAAAGCAAAGCCCATTGACGAGCAGATGGCCATCACGAGTGAATTGTTCGTCATGGACTTGGCGAACTGGTTGAGAGCGGCCATCGGGTCAAGGCTGATGCAGCAAAGCAAGAGACCTGCGCCGATCAGCACCAGGCGCGTTTCATAGCGCTTGATGAGCGCCCAGACCGTCACGACGATGACGGCCAGAGCAATCCAGGCAGTAAGGGACATACATCCTCCGGTATTGATATCAAATGTTTTTGTTTATTGCTGAGCTTCCGGATCAGGAAAACATCCGGCGCGAATCGGTCTTCCTTACGGGAAGCGGGAACCTCTGACGCGACGCTCTGTCTCAATGGCAAGACTTCTCGCCAACTAAGACAAACTGCTGAGGGCCATTGTACACGTCAAGCGTAACGAGTCGTAACACGCACGCGCTTTTTTTCGAACCACTCTCAATGCCCCGGGCGCAAAAAAGCCCGCCTGCCAAAGCAAGACGGGCTTTCTGTCGAGGCCGTCCGGCGCGAGCGGACGGCTCGCGCTCGAAAAAAAATCAAGCCGAGAAGGAGGAGCCGCAGGAGCAGGTCGTCACGGCATTCGGATTGCGGATCACGAACTGCGAGCCTTCCAAGTCGTCCTTGTAGTCGATCTCCGCGCCCACAAGGTACTGGAAGGAGAGCGAGTCCACGAGGAACGTCACGCCGTCGCGGTGCATTTCGGTGTCGTCCTCACCCGGCTTTTCTTCAAACTGAAAGCCATACTGGAAACCCTGGCAGCCGCCGCCCTGAACAAACACGCGGAGCATCATGCCCTGATTGCCGTCTTCAGCGAGCAGCTCCTTCACCTTCGCCACGCAAGCGTCCGTGAACTTGATGGGATCGGGGGCGGCTTCGGGGGTCGTCTGCTGCGCCGTCTGGGTCTGAGTTTCAGACATGGTTGTTGTCTCCGACAAAGGGGCCGGCGCTGCTTCGCGCGCGGGCCTGAAAAAATCTTTTGGGTCGGGCGATTATAGGGACGAATGTCCCGACTTTCCTCAGGGAATTCGTTGAGAAGCGCCCGGAAGCCGCCTCATTTCACCGTTACGTCCACGGGCGTCTTTCCGCGGGGCACAAGCACCCAGCAGCGAGCGTCACTTTTTTGCCTCCCCGCCTGAAGGCCGGCGATGTCGCCATACCCCCAGAAGTAGTCAAAGCGAATCACGCCGCGGATGGCGCCCCCCGTGTCCTGCGCAATCACGGGCCGCACGAAGTGCATCGCGGGCTTTGCCTGGCTCACGTCCGTCAAAAACGGAACGCCCAGCTGCCAGTAGCGGCGATCCACCGCGACGGTGGCGCCTCCCGTGATCGGCACGCCCTGCGCGCCGATCGGCCCCTCGTCGTCCGCAAAGCCCGTGCGTTCGGAAAAAAAGACGAAGTTCGGATTCGTGTCCAGCAGCTCCCGCGTGCGCTGCGGGTTGTCCCGCACCCACTGGCGGATGCGCTGCATGCTCATTTCCTCACGCTTTAACCCCGCGTTCTCCACAAGCCACGCGCCGATCGCCTTGTAGGGGTGGCCGTTCTGGTCAGCATACCCCACCCGCAGGAACGTGCCGTCTTCCAGAAGGACGCGCCCCGAGCCCTGAATCTGCAAAAAGAACGCATCCACCGGATCGTCCACCCAGCAGAGCACCTTCCCCGCGAGCTCCCCGCGCTTTTCAATCTGCCCCCGGGTGTCGTAAGGGACGAGGCGGTTCCCCACCACCTTGCCGCGCAGCCTCAAGCCCTTCAATTGCGGATGCAGAGAGGCAAGATCCACCGTGATGAGGTCGTCAGGCACGCCGTAGAGGGGGTACTGGTAGTCATCATGCTTCGTGCGAGAGCCGCGCAGCATCGGCTCGTAGTAGCCCGTCATGAGCCCCGAGTCCGCGGGCCTCGCCTTGTCTTCCAAGGACGTCACCTTCCAGGCTTCAAACCAGCGGGCGAAAAAATCGTAGGCCGCCTCATCGCTTGTGAGCTGCGCGTTGGCGCAGGCTTCAAGCCACAGGGGCTTTCTGCCCATCGCCATGCAGGACGTGCGAAAGGCCTTCAGGGCGTTTGTCCAGTCCTGCGAGCGTGCTGTCGGCAATTCCGTAAAAGGCACGGACTCAAAGCGCGCAAAGCTTGTCGCCGCCCGCTTCACCGTCACCGCGCTCTCCACCACGCCTGCATCAATCACGAGCTCCGGCGTCTCCGCCCTCGGCTCCGTCTGCACCTCGCCCTCAGCGAGCGTCACGCCGGCCGCTTCTTCGGGCGCCTTGGGCGCTGATGAGCAACCCGCGAGCAGCGCCGCCGCCAAAAGTGAAAGTGAGAGCTCCCGCCACAGCACCATGCCTCATTCCTCATTCCTGCAGGAAGGCTTCCTGCACATCACTTAAAAAACGCCGCCCAAGATCCGTCGCCGCAATGACGTTCGCCGAGGGCGCCAAAAGCCCCTTTTGGCGCAAGTCGGACAACACCGGAGCAATCGACGACAAGGGTTCGCCCGTCGTCTCCTCCCAGCGACAAGCCGGGACGCCCTCCGTGAGACGCAGCACATTGAGCGCAAATTCAAAGGGACGGTCCTCCGGCGCCACGATTCGGCGCTCGGCTTCAAAGCGCCCCTTCGCCGCCTGCGCGAGATACTTTCCGGGGTGGGACTCCCGCACCGTGCGCACGATCTCGCCCTCCCGCGTCACCTTGCCGTGCGCGCCGGCGCCAACCCCCAGATAGTCGCCGAACGTCCAGTACGTCCGATTGTGTCGGCAGCGACGACCTGGCTTGGCATACCCCGAAATTTCATAGTGCTCGAACCCGCCCGCCGCAAGGCGCTCATGCACGAGCTGTCCCATGTCGGCGGCCGCATCCCCCTCGGGCAATCCCGCCGGAGGACGCTTCCCGAAGGCCGTCCCCTCTTCAATCGTGAGCTCATAAAAAGAAAGGTGCGTCGTGCCGGCCGCGAGCGCCGCATCAATTTCCTGCGAGAGCTCCTCCGCGGTCTGGCCGGGGAGCGCGTACATCACGTCAAGATTGATGTTCGCAAAGGCGCCGTGCGCGGCCTCGATCGCCTTCAGGGCGTCAGAGACCGAGTGGATTCGCCCGAGGCGCTTCAAATTTTCGTCATTAAAGCTTTGAACGCCCAGCGACAGGCGGTTCACGCCCGCTTCGGCATACGCCGCAAAGCGATCCGCCTCGACGGCGCCGGGATTGGCTTCCATCGTGACTTCCGCGTCGCTTGCAAGCAGCACCGTGCGCCGCACGGCATCCATGAGGCGCGCAAAACCGGCAGCCGTCATGAGGCTCGGCGTTCCGCCCCCAAAGAAGACGGACGACACAGAACGCCCCTGCGCCGCCTCGGCAGCGCACGCCAGGTCAGCCGAGAGCGCCGCCACATAGTCCGCCTCAGGAATGGAAGCCGGAGCGCCAAAGGAATTGAAGTCGCAGTAGGGACACTTTCTCACGCACCAGGGCCAGTGCACGTAAAGCGCCAGCGGCTGCGACTCGATCGCAAGCGGCGCCGCCACTTACCAGCCCCAGCGGTCGGCGATTTCCTCGAGCATCAGACGCATGGCGCGGCCGCGATGGCTGACGTCGTTCTTCTCTTCGGGCGAGAGCTCCGCCGCGGTGCGGCCGAACTCCGGCACGAGAAAATGCGGGTCGTACCCAAAGCCTCCCGTGCCGCGCGGCTCGGCCACGATTTCACCGTCCCAGCGGGCGTCCACCACGATGGGCTCGGGATCGACGGCGCTCTTTACAGCTACAAGGACGCAGGTGTAGTGCGCACGGCGGTTCGTGCTCCCCGCCAGCGCCTTCACAAGCTTCGCGTTGTTGTCCGCGTCGTTGCCGTGCGCGCCGGCGTAGCGGGCGCTTTTCACGCCGGGTCCGCCATTCAAGGCTTCGGCCGTGATGCCGGAATCGTCCGCCATTGCGGGAAGCCCCGTCTGACGCGCAGCGTTCCGAGCCTTCGCGAGCGCATTTTCAAGGAACGTGTCAAAGGGCTCTTCGGCCTCCGTCACGTTCAAGGCGGTCTGCGGAATGACTTCAATGCTGCGGCGCCCGAAGAGGGCGTTGAATTCCCGGAGCTTTCCCTTGTTCCCGGAAGCGAGCACGAGCTTGTTCATCGCTTATTCCTCCGCCAGGGCCGCGCGCTGCGCCGCCATCAGTTCATCACAGCCCTTTTTTGCCAGGTCGAGCAGCGCGTTCAATTCGTCACGGGTAAAGGGCGTTCCCTCCGCCGTCCCCTGAATCTCCACAAAGCCCCCTTCGCCTGTCATGATGACATTCATGTCAGTGCCGCTCGCGCTGTCTTCCACATAGTCAAAATCGAGAACCGGCACGCCGTTGCTGATGCCCACGCTCACCGCAGCGACCTGCGTGTTGATGGGGTTCTCCTTGAGAAGCCCCTTTTTGATCATGCCGTTCACTGCGTCCGCGAGCGCCACATAAGCCCCCGTGATAGAGGCGCAGCGCGTGCCGCCGTCCGCCTGAATGACGTCGCAATCCAGCGTGATCGTGTAGTCCCCCAGCTTCTTGCGGTCCACGATGCCGCGGAGGCTGCGGCCGATCAAGCGCTGAATCTCCATCGTACGACCGCTTTGCTTGCCCTTGGCGGCTTCGCGGTCCGTGCGGGTGCAGGTCGCACGCGGCAGCAGGGAATATTCCGCCGTCACCCAGCCTTCGCCCGTGTCCTTCAAAAAGCGCGGCACGCCAGGCGTCACCGTCGCGTTGCAAAGCACCTTGGTGCGGCCCACCGACACCAGGACGCTGCCTTCAGCGTAGCAGGTGTAGTGGCGTTCAAAAGAAATCGGGCGCATGGCATCGGCCGCACGTCCGTCATGACGAGTTGCAGACATAGCTTCTGAGGTCCTCGAAAAAAGCGTGCCGTCATGCTACACGTTCATCGTGCCTCTAGAATCCTGCCGTTTTGTTTTTTCCCTTTTCGGAGAGGTTCATCCATGCCGCAGGTTTCTTCCATGACGGGGTATGCGTCCGCGCAGGCGCCTTCCGCGCTCGGCATCATCAGTCTCGAGATCCGCAGCGTCAATTCGCGCTTTCTCGATCTCACGCTGCGCACAGCCGACGAACTGAAGTGCACGGAGTCCGCCATCCGCCAGACGGTCACGAAGGCCGTGGGCCGCGGCAAGATCGAAGTCCGCACCAACGTGAAGCCCGAGCTCACGGAAACGAGCGGCAGCGTCAATCCAGCGGCGCTCACTCTCGTCAAGAACCTGCAGGCGTCCGTTTTGGCAGCCCTCCCCGGCGCCCGTGCGATGAGCGTGGCGGAAATCCTCGCCTACCCGGGCGTCGTGCGTCTTGAAGACGCCGATCCCGAAGAGTTGACGCAGGTCGTGACGGGACTTCTCACGACGGCGCTCGCGGCGTTTGCAAAAAGCTGCGAGCGCGAAGGCGCAGCGCTCGCGAAGGTCCTTGCCGACTACTGCGTCAAGATCGACGCCATCGCCGACGCCGTGCAGCAGCGCATGCCCGACATCGTCGCCGCCGCGCAGGTCAAGCTCACGCAACGCCTTGAGGAAGCCCTCGCGAAGACGCTTTCCGCCAGCTCGCAGCTGACGAGCGAAGAGGTGAGCGACCGCATTCGCACGGAAGCCACGCTTTACGCCATGAAGATTGACGTGGATGAAGAGGTGAACCGCCTCAAGACCCACACGAAGGAGGTGCGCCGCGTGCTCGAGGCGGGCGGTCCCGTGGGCAAGCGCCTCGACTTTCTCATGCAGGAAATGAACCGCGAAGCCAACACGCTGGGGAGCAAGGCCGCATCAATTGAAATGACGGACGCGAGCCTCAACCTGAAGCTGCTTATCGAACAGATGCGCGAGCAGATTCAAAACCTCGCTTGATCGACTCCTTGCGACTTCCGCCGCCGGCCGCTCTGGTTGCGCCCGGCGGCTTTTTTGTGCTGCCTGTGTGGCCAAATCGGACACATCGTCATTCGTCTTGCATTTATTTCCTCGCCTCCTTTGACATTAGTCAAAAGTCCCTAGTTCAAAGGTAGTACTCCGTCGTACACTCGGAATTAAGGAGAAGTCCGTAGCAAAGTACTGCGGAACCGTTTCCGTCCCGTCCCCGCGCCCCTCACGGGCGGCATGAGGACGCCTCCGCACAGCACATTGTTTCCGTGCGGCAACAAATGAAAAGAGAGAAAAAATCATGACCGATCTTTCCCGTCGCCAACTGCTTCAGTCCTCCATCGCGGGCGCTGCGCTCCTCACTGGCGCGGGCGCTGCTTCCGCGGCGACCGCCCGCAAGTGGGACGAAACCGTCGACGTGATCGTCGTGGGCTCGGGCTTTGCGGGCCTCGCGGCCGCCATTGAGGCGAAGAAGGCCGGCGCCAAGGTGATCGTCCTCGAAAAGATGCCCACCTTCGGCGGCAACTCCATCATCAACGGCGGCATTCTCACCGCCACCGGCTGCCCGCAGCAGAAGATGCACGGCATCAACGACTCGGTTGAACTCCTCGAAAAGGACATCCTCACCGCCGGCAACTACATGAACTACTCCGAGAAGGTTCACTTCATGGCGAGCCAGGCGCTCTCCAACTACGAATGGACAGTGAACGAACTCGGCGTGGAGTACCTCCCCGACGCCATCGGCCAGGAAGGCGGCCACTCCGTTCCCCGCTATGTGACGACGAAGAACGGCTCGGGCTCGGGCATCGTGCAAAAGGAGCTCGACAAGTGCAAGGCGCTCGGCATTCCGCTGCGCAACAAGGTGTACGTCGAACACATCCTGAAGAACGACAAGGGCGTCGTCGAAGGCCTGCAGGTGCGCCAGAACTACCGCTTCCCCAATGAAAAGAGCGGCAAGGTGCGCTACATCCGCGCCACGAAGGGCGTGGTGCTCTGCTACGGCGGCTTCAGCGCCGACCTGAAGTTCCGCATGTTCCAGGATCCGAAGTTAAACGAAAAGCTCGACACGACGAACCAGCCCGGCGCCACGTCCGAACTGTGGCGCGAAACGTCCGCATTGGGCGCCCTGCAGGTGCAGAACGACTGGATTCAGTGCGGTCCGTGGGGCTGCCCGCGTGAAAAGGGCATGGGCATCGGCTGGCAGTTCAACCAGACGGCTGCGGCGGAATACGGCCTGTGGGTCAACGCCTCGGGCGACCGCTTCGTGAACGAACTCGCCAACCGCAAGGTTCGCGCCGATGCCATCATGGTGCAGCAGGCCAACGGCAAGAAGTGCTTCGCCATCTGCAACGAACCCAACGTGCAGCCCTTGAAGAAGCAGCGTCCCGGCTTCTTGGACAAGATGCTCGATCGCAAGATCGTTGAAAAGTACGCGACGCTTGAAGAGCTCGCCAAAGCCGCCGGCATCGATGCCGCCAACTTGAAGAAGCAGGTTGCGGCCTTCAACGACGTCGTGAAGGCGAAGAAGGACCCGGTCTGGAACCGCTACATCAACAACGATCAAGTTCCGCTCACCGAAGGCCCCTGGTACGTGTGCGAGCTGCAGCCCAAGGTGCATCACTGCATGGGCGGCCTCGTGACCGACATGAGCTGCCACGTCCTCGACGTTCAGCACTACGCCCCGATCCCGCACCTCTACGCAGCGGGCGAAGCGACGGGCGGCGTGCACGGCGCCGTGCGTCTGGGGTCGGTCGCCATTTTGGACTGCCTCGTCTACGGTCGTCTCGCGGGTCAGAAGGCGGCAAAGGGCGCCTAACCGCTCCCTGCAGCCTTCCCTAGGCTAGCCAATCGGCCGGCGCTCCTCTTCTTGGGGAGCGCCGTTTTTTTTCGACCTTTTCCAAAAGCACCGCGATTGCTTCAGATCTGCCAGACGGGATGGGCGGTCACGCCATCGGCGAGCCCGTAAGGCGCCTCTGCAGTACAAATAACGGCGCCATGTCCAATCTCTTCTGGAAGCGATGCCATAACGGAGAAATTTTTAACAGCCTCTTTCGTGGGATGACTGCTGAGCTTGATCTCCACCGGATGCAGCCGGCCGTCGGCTCGGATGAGAAGGTCAATCTCCTGCTGGCTTTTCGAATCCCTGTAAAAGAAAAACTCCGGGCGAAGTCCGTTGTGCACCCAGCCTTTCAGAATTTCCATGATGACGAACGTCTCAAAAAAAGCCCCCGCGGCAACGTACTCCGCCATCTTCTCAGGCGACGAAAAGCCGATCAGGTAGGCGGCAAGTCCCGTGTCGGTGAAATACACCTTGGGAGACTTCACAAGCTGCTTTCCAATGTTGGCGTAATACGGACGCAATAGGAAAATGAGGCCGGAATTCTCCGCAAGCGACAGCCAGCCTTTGACGGTCTTGTCGCTGACGCCAACCGACTTCGCGACATCCCCAATGCGAAGCTCCTGACCGGTCCGCAGCGCGAGCTCTCGCAAAAAATGGCGGTATTCCGCCAGCTTTTCCACGCCGGCCTCCACGCGCACGTCCCGTTCCAAATAAGTCTGCACCAGACCGTTGTAGAAAAAACCTCTTTGTCTGAGCGTCATGTCAATGACCCGCGGCCAGGCGCCCTGCCAAATCATTCGCCACAATGCCTCTCGAGTCACGGGGGCCAAAATCCTGGACGGCTCAGGAGAAGGCACGTACGGCTGTTGCTCCAGTCCCTTTCCCACGCGCTCATAGAGACTTAACGGCATCAGATCCAGGGGACAGAGGCGTCCTGCCAAAGAATCCGCCACGCCTCGCATCAAGGCAAACTTCTGAGATCCCGACGCCCATACCTGTCCGCAGGACGGCATTTCATCGACCGCTGCCTTGATCTGCAAAAAAAGATTCGGCGTTCGCTGGATTTCGTCAATAAAAACAGGAAACTGGTGGTGAGCCAGAAACTGATCCGCCGACTCGCGAGCTGTACAAGGGCTATTTATTTTGGCTCTAAAAAGGCTTTAATGTTTGTCTCGTCAATTAACAATTGTCTCTGCCCTGGCGGCG
>CAVJBF010000014.1:25380-40403 GCA_963647785.1 Acutalibacteraceae bacterium | reverse complement strand
GCTTGGCGCTACCGCCCGCACTCGGGACTTTCACCCGTTAGAACGCGCTCGTGCCGAGCGCACGACAAAAAAGGCCCGGCGGATTGCTCCTGCCGGGCCTTTTTTTATGATGAATTCATTCAGGGTGCAAACTGCACCTTGGAGAGCGCCTCGCGCACGGCCTGCTGCGCCGCCACCGACACTGCCGCCTCCACGTCGCTCCTCACCTTCGCCGACGCGGACTTGAGCGCCATGGCGACGATGATGTCAATCTGAGCAAGAAGATGCGCGGTCACCGCACGGGCCGTCTCCTGCGCCACCGTTTCCAAAAGCGCTGGATCCACAGAGCCCGTTGCCGGCACTGAGACCGGAGGCACCGCCGCCGTCGCCTCCGGCATGGGCTGCGCGGGCAGCGGATTCATCGCCATCGGACGGGGCGGAAAGGTGACACGCGGGGGCTCGAAAAACGCACGGCGGGGCGCCGGACGCTCTTCGGACGCCTTCACGCGAAAGCCCGATTCATCTCTGAAGGGCACCGCAAACCCAGTCGATGCCTTCTGCACAGGCGCGGCTTCAGGCATGGGCTCAGCGGCAAACGTCGCAGCAGCCGCCGCAGGCGCGGCGTTTAAAAAGCCGTCCACCGCCATAGCGTCAAATCCCGGCGCCGCCTTCTGGGCTTCGAAATCCATGCGGAGCCTCTCCTGCTCAGCCTTGAGCTCATCGGTGTAGATGCCCTGTGCGGCTTTTTCCAGATCTTCCCAGCGGTAGGTGCAGCGTTCCGTGAGAACCGGAGAACTGAATGTCGGATTCAAGATTTGCTCCTGTCGTAAGCCTTCGGGAGGATCCCTGCGGCGCGGTAGATTTTATAGCGGGCTCGGGCGTTTGTGAGTTCACTCTCTCGCGTGCTCACAATGTCCACGACGCGCTTGAAGCGCACAAGCGAATTCTTCCAATCGGGCGGCATCTCCTCGTCTAGCAGCACAAGCACGTCGCTTGTGGGGAGCTTCGCGAGGTCCTTTCCAAACCACACCGTGCAGTCCCCCTGATGCGCGTCGCCCGCCCAACAGTGCGCAATGAAGGTTAGATCCTCAAAGCGCCACAGGTCGTCGTAGCATCGCTTCACGAGGATGTCATCCCGCCCCCAGACCGACACGGAAAGCCCCATCTTCTGCACCTTCTTGATGAGCTTGCAGACATAGACCGTGCGGTTGGCGACGCCGAAGTGAAAGTCGATCTGATCCATGGCCTTAGCTTCCGGAAGCCGTCGCCGGCTTCTCTTCGGGCTTCACATACGCCGACGTTCCCCAGAGGGGAACCGTTGAAATGCTGTGCTGATAGCTTCCCGACGTCTCCTTGGTGGCGTAGGAGAGATAGACGAGCGTCTGATGCTCCGCGTCATAGATGCGGCGAATCTTGAGACGCTGCAAAAAGACGGACTTCGACTTTGAGAAGACCACCTCGCCTGCCCCCCCGTGACGAATGCGCTCGATCATGATCGGCGTGATGTCCCCCGTCTGGCGGCAGGCCACCGCGGAATCCGCGGGATCGGTCAAGGAAAGCGGCGCCTTGATCGACGCCACGTGGCACGTGACGCCTGGCACGAGCGGATCCACAAAAGCATTCACCTCAATGTCCTTGAAGGTGAAGATCCCTAGAGACACGTCCGCGACATCCCCCTTGGAGCAGCCTGCGAGAACCAGCGCCGCTGCCGTTGCTGCAAAAATCTTTTTCATTTGGTCGCCTTCCTGCGGGCGGCGGGGGCGTCAACGCGCGGCAGACCGCACGCGCACACGTTGAGCCAGGCCATCAGCAAGGGAAGCGGCCGCCCTGTCGCCGACTTCTCGCCCTGATGCGTATTGGCGGTTCCCGCCACGTCCAGATGCGCCCACGGGCACTCGGGCGCGAATTCAGACAGAAAAGCCGCCGCCGTGCAGGCTCCCGCGCTGCCCGCCGGACCGATGTTGGCGATGTCGGCGGTGTTGCTCTTGAGCATCGCGCGATAGGCGTCAGTCACCGGCATCGGCCACACCGCATCGCCCGCCGCATCCGCGGCGTACATCAGATCATCCTGCAGCGCGGCGTCCTCTGTGAAGAGTCCCGAGTATTCATCCCCGAGCGCCACGATGCAGGCGCCCGTCAGCGTTGCGACGTCCACCACAGCCGCAGGATTCAATTCCGCTGCGCGAATGAGACCGTCAGCGAGAATGAGGCGGCCTTCGGCGTCGGTATTAAGCACCTCCACCGTCTTCCCGTTGGCATACTGCAACACGTCGCCCGGCTTCACGGCGCAGCCCGAAGGCAGGTTTTCGCACGCCGGAACCAACGCCGTCACGTTGATGGGGAGCTTCATGTCGGCCGCGTACTTCACGGCGGCCAGCACCACCGCCGCGCCCGTCATGTCGAACTTCATTTCGTCCATGCCGCGCGCGGGCTTCAAGGAAATGCCTCCCGCGTCAAAGGTGACGCCCTTGCCCACAAGCACGTAGGGCTTTTCCTTTCCGGCGCCCTTGTAGGAAAGCTCAATGAAGACCGGGAGATTGTCAGAGCCAAATCCCACGGCTGTGAGGCCCGCCATCTTTTCGCGAATGTCGTCAAGGCCCCACACCACCGACTTCAAGCTGCGCGAGCCCTGCGCGAGGCGCTCCACTTCTTCAGCGAGCATCTCGGGCGTCAACGCGTTGGAGGGGAGCTCTGCCAAATGCCGGGCCCAGGCGATCGCGTCGCTTTCGACGCGCGCCGCGGCCGTCGCCTGCGCCGCCTCGTCTTCGCCGCCCCAGGGAAACCCGACGCTCTTCACCATCTTTCCTGCGGCAGGCTTGCTCTTTAACCGCGAATCCTTCGAGCCCGCTGCGTAGGCCGTGCGGGCGATGTAGCGCATCAAGTCGGCTTCGTCCGTGTCCGCCACCTCCCAGTCCGAGGTGTCAAAGTCGATCGTCTCGGCGTCCGCCGCCTTCACGGCGGCCTTCACGATCCTCCCTACGACATCCACCGTGAGCTTTTCGGCCTTGCCAAGCCCCGCGACAATCAAGCGCCTGTAGGCAATCTTTTCCGGATAGTGCACCACGGTCACGTCGCCTGCCGCCCTTTTGAGGACCTTGTCCTCCACGAGGTGCGCGAGCACCAGGCAGTCCGTCGCGGCCGCCCGGGCGCCGTCCGTCAAAACTGCGCCTTCGCCATCGTCATAAACGCCCACCACGAGCGCGTCGCCCGCATATGCGGGAGCCGTCTTCTTCTTTGCCACTGCCATGATTTTTTCCGAAATACACAAATCCAAGGAACACGAAAAAAGGACTGCCGCCCTCCTTCCCGTCTTTCCAGTACGCCGGATTGTAAGCGGAAACGACCGGCCTTCCGCAACCGCCGCGACGCCGCGCCTATAATCAGTCATCGCCCGCACAGCGGGGCTTCCCGCCTGCTGCGCCGGTTTCCCAAAAATTCACTTGAGGCAGAAAATGGAAAACACTCCCAAACTGCGCGTTTCGCACCCGACGGACAACCTTGAACGCTCCGTCTTTTTCTACCGCGACGGTCTCGGCTTTGACATTCTGGACCGCTACACCGAACAGCAGGGTTGGGACGGCGTGATCTTCGGCCACAAGGACTGGCCCTACCAGATTGAAATCGCCGCCAAGCGCGACGCGGAGCCCGCACCCCGCGCCTCCACCGTGAACCACTTCCTCGTCTTCTCGATTCCGGAAGCCTCTCACTGGGAGGCACGCCTCAAGGCCCTCTTTGACGCGGGCTTCTCGCAGGTGCCGGTGCCCGAACTCTACGATGACGGTGCGAGCGCCTGCTTCGAAGACCCGGACGGCTACCGCGTGGTGCTGCGCAAGGGCTTCTGGAAGAAGTAATTCCGCACAAATTGCTCACTAGTCCCGATTCGGTTCTCCGTGTCGGGATTTTTTCGTTTCCCATAGTCAAAAAAGGCGGCCTTCAACGCACTGCGAAGGTCGCCTTTCGTCACTCAGCTCGCCGACTACTTCACGCCGTTCACTTCCAACGCAATGTCTGCCAGAACCGCGAGCGCTCGCGGAAGATTCAGCGTGTCCTGAATCTCAAAGTCCGGGCGATGGTGGCCGTGGTGATCGCAGCCCCAGAAGAAGAACCCGCACTTAGCGCCCTTTTGCTGCGCACGACGCAGCAAAAGCGAACAGTCTTCGCTTCCCCCCATCTTGTCGTAGACCTTCAGAACAAGCCCTTCGTCCTTTGCAGCCTTTTCAATCACAGCGCAGGCCTCCGGATCAGAATTCATGGTGGTGGCCTCCCCCGCCTTCACCCACGAGCCCTTCACTTCGTAGGCTTCCGCCGCGCCCTTCACAATGGAGGCGACACGGTCGACCATCCAGTCGTTCACCTCCCCCGTTTCCCCACGAACCTCAATCTGCATTCTGGCGTGCGAAGGCGTAACGTTGCGGCCTTCGCCCGCATGCAGCGTACCGATCGCCACACGGCTGTCGCCGCCCGAATGACGCGGAATGCCCTGAAGCATCATCGTGCAGGCCGCGGCCGCGACGAGCGCGCTGCGCCCCTTTTCGGGATCCGACCCCGCATGCGAGGGCGTCCCTTCAAAGGCGATATCAATCTTGGCGGTGGCAAGGAACCCGTGGCGGACGATGCCGATTTCGCCCGACTTGCAGGAGACGCCAACGTGCGCACCAAAGAACCAGTCGGCGTCATCCACAACGCCCGCCGCCGCCATGGCGCCCGCGCCGCGGGTGCCTTCTTCTGCAGGCTGAAAGAGCAGCTTCACGCGGCCGCAGAGCTCCGCTTCATGATCCTTCAGCCAATGCGCCAATCCCAGGCCTGAAGCCGTATGGGAGTCGTGCCCGCAAGCGTGCATGCAGCCCGGGATTTCAGAAGCGAACCCCTCCTTTGCCGGCACGTGCGAAGCGTCCGTCGATTCGGTGACGAGCACGCAGTCCATGTCAAAGCGAAATGCCGTGACGGGACCGGGACGACCGGTGTCAAGCACGGCCACAGCGCCCGTGTAGCCCTGCAGGCGGTCCAGAAACGCCTGCGGCACGCCGTGCGAAAGCGCACGCGCCTGAGCTTTTTGGACAAGCGCTTCGGAGCGCCCCAGCACCGCGGAGGGCTCGATCACCTCTCGGCCGCACTGCACGGCGTAGCCCAGTTTTTCGAGCGTCGTCACGACGCGATAAGTGGTTTCAAATTCCGTCCAGCCTTCTTCCGGACGCTGGTGAATCGCGCGGCGCAGCGCCACGGTTTCGTCCACATACTTTGCAATGTCAGCCACAGCAGTTCTCCTTTTCAAAGGGGCAATTCGTTCAGAGTTCATCGCGGGCGGCCTTCCAACCCGCCCGCCTTTGTTGCACAAAAGTCACATCAAAATGTAGAGCACGACGAGCGCCACCACCATCACGGGGGCCGTGCGCTTTGCGAGCTCCACGGGACTCACGTTCGCGAGCCCCGCCGCCAGAATGAGGCCGCCGCACAGGGGCGAAGCCTGACGACCGAGGCCCGCGGCGAACGCCGCAAGATACCCCAAGTGTTCCGGCGTGAGGCCGAATTCCGCCGCATGCGGCGTCACCGCCTCATTGAACGCAAAGGCCGCCGCGTCGCCAGACCCCGTCAAGACGCCCAGAAGGAAGGGGCCGATCGAGCCGCCCAGCTTCGCCACGTCGTTGGCGCTTGTGAGGAACTTCACGAAGACGTCGATCACGCCCGCTGCACGAAGGCCGGCGGCAAAGACGCCCGCGGCAATGATGATGCCCAGAATCTTGGCGTAGCCCGAGCCCATGCCGTTGAAGAATTCCTTCGTCGCCTTGTCGGGCGCCGTGCGGGTCACGGCAATGGCGTAGATCATGCCCAGCAGCATGGCGGTCGCGACCGAGAGCTTCAGCTGCGGCGCCGTCATCGAAGCCGCCACAAGGATGATCACCGGCACGAGCGGTGCGAGGGCGTAAAAGAAGTTGGGGTGTTCAGGCAAGTTGGAAGCCGTGGCTGTCTCCGATGCTTCAGCAACGTCTCCTTTCTGGTAGTCGCCATAAAGCAGGCAAACGACAAAGAGTCCCACAAGAATGAGGGCCGACATCGCGATCGTATAGGGCGCGAACTGCGCCAAGAAGTCCATCACCTCCAGATTGGAGATCTTTGCGATGAAGACGTTGTGCGAGACGCCCGGATTCAAAAAGGCGGGCATGATGGCCGCCACCACCGCGGCGCCCGCCGCCGCAGGCTTGAAGCCCGCGCGCAGCATGAGGGGAATCATCGTGGGGCCCACGGCCGCAACGCAGCCCGCGGTGGAGGGAAGCGCCACCGCCACGATGCCCGTCACCACCATGCAGGCAGGAAGCAGAAAGACGCCCAGCTTCTTGAGGGGCTTCATCAGCAGCGCCACGAGATGCACGTCGCACTTCGTGACGGTGACGACGCCTGCAAAGCCCAGCGCCGAGCAGATCGCGATGATGAGGTTGGGGTTCGTCATCGACTTGTCAAACTGCCGGAAGGCCGCCAGCGGATCGCCCGACAAGAGCGCCATCACAAGCCCCGCGACGAGCAGCACAAGCCGCGTTTCAAAGCGCTTCACGAGCGCCCACACCGTGGCGATCACAACCGCCACTGCCATCCAAATAGACCAGCTCATAGAGGAGTCTCCTGTTCCTTTTTAGTTGCTGTTTGTGGTGCGGACGATCGTCGTGAGCATCGCAATCGCCGCAGGGAGGGATTCGGTGTCCTGAATGTCAAAGTCGGGGCGATGGTGGCCGTGATGGTTGCAGCCCCAGAGGAAGAAGGCGGCCTTGGCGCCTTTTTCCTGCGCGCGACGAATGAGTATCGAGCAGTCTTCGCTCGCGCCCGTGTGATCAACAAGAAGGCACGGCAATTTGATGGCCTCTGCGGCCTTCGTCACCACGTCCACCGCTTCCGGCGTGGAGTCCACGGTCGTCGCCTGACCGACGATCTCGGCTTTTCCCATCACTTCGTAGCTTTCGGAAACGCCCTTCACGATGGACTTCACGCGCTCCACCATCCAGTCGTTCACAGCGCCCGTTTCGCCGCGCACTTCAATCTGCATGTCAGCATGCGCAGGCGTCACATTGCGCCCCTCGCCCGCCGTCATGGTGCCCACGGCAACGCGCGTTGCACCGCCCGAGTGGCGAGGGATGCCTTCCAGCATCAGCGTGCAGGCCGCGGCTGCCGACAAGGCGCTTCGCCCCGCCTCGGGCTTTGCCCCCGCATGCGAGGCCGTGCCCTTGAAATGAATGTCGATCTTTGCGGTGGCAAGGAACCCATGGCGAATGACGCCCACTTCGCCCAGCTTGCATTCGCTGCCGGCATGGCCCGCGAAGAACCAGTCGGCGTCGTCCACCCAGCCCTTGGCGGCCATGGAGCCCGAGCCCCGGGTGCCTTCTTCGGCGGGTTGAAAGAGGAGTCGAACGCGCCCCTTCAATTCGTCCTGATGGTCTTTGAGCCAGTGCGCCAGCGCCAGCCCCGACGCCGCATGACCGTCGTGGCCGCAGGCGTGCATGAAGCCCGGACGCTCGGACGCAAAGCCCCCCTTCACGGGAAGATGGCCGGGATCCTCGGATTCGGTGACGAGCACGCAGTCGATGTCAAAGCGAAAAACCGTCACAGGGCCGGGACGGCCAGTGTCCAATTCCGCCACGGCGCCCGTGTAGTGGCCGAGGCGCTCCAAAAAAGCGGACGGCACGCCGTGCGCCTGCGCTCGAGCTTCGCCTTCCGCCACGAGCGTGGGATTTCGCCCTA
Organism: Acutalibacteraceae bacterium; assembly: GCA_963647785.1. Taxonomy (GTDB): domain Bacteria; phylum Pseudomonadota; class Gammaproteobacteria; order Burkholderiales; family Burkholderiaceae_F; genus Duodenibacillus. Next base: position 32,699 of record CAVJBF010000014.1, on the reverse strand, counting down.
AAACAGCCGAGGGCTCGATCGCCTCGATGCCGCAGCGCACGGCGTAGCCCATCTTTTCCAAGGCTGTCACGATGCGATAGGTCGTCTCAAATTCCGTCCATCCCTCCTCGGGACGGCGATGCAGATCGCGGCGAACGGCCACCGCCTCCGCAGCGTAGCTTGCAAGCTCCGACACGTTTGTCTCCTGTTCGATTGCGTGCGAAACCGGCCTGTCGGCCGACTGAAGTTCGCTACTTTACGGGGAGACTGTCAGTAAAATGCGAACAACTCCTCTATCTGCTATAGGACTTGTCGTCATGCCTGCCCCCATTCAGCTGCAGCGCAGCCCCCTCTACCTGCAGGTCGCCCAGCATGTGGAAAATGAAATCGCCGCCGGGCGCTGGTCTCTTACGGAGGCCATCCCAAGCGAAACCACGCTCGCGGCGCAACTGGGCGTGAGCGTCGGCACGGTGCGCAAAGCGCTCGACCTACTGGCGGACCGCGGGCGCCTTGTGAAAAAGCAAGGGGCAGGCACCTTCGTCAAAACCTATGCCGGCAACGGATTCTGGAACCGCTTTCAGCGCTACCAGTTCTCCGACGGCCGCATGGCGCACTTTCGCGGAAGAATCATCTGCTTTGAACACGTGCCTGCGCCCGGCCACGTCGCCGACGTCCTGGGCCTCATGCCAGGCGACCGGGTGATACACGTCGTGCGCGACATGTATTGCACCAACGCCGGCCCCTCGGACGGCCGGGGCGAAGGGGTGGACTCCTGCTGGCTGCCGGAAACGCTCTTTCAGAAGCTCACGCCCGAGTCATACCAATCGGAATTGAGCCTCTACGGCATTTACGAAGCCGCCTGCGGCGTCGTGATCTGCGACGTCTCGGACCGACTCGACGTCGTCGACCGACTCCCCGACTACGCGCCGCCGGAACGAAACATTCACGGGCCTTTTTTCCGGCTTCGCCGGACGTCGCGAACCTTCTCCGCCAAAACCGTGGAATACCGCATTGAATACGCCGCCTGCCGGGGGCTGCAGGTGACGATTGAGTAGCCGCCGCGTCCGCCTTTGCATTGAAATCCCCCGCCCCGCCCGATACAATCGATTGCACTCATTTTTCACGCCGACAGGCTTTCTTCCTGTCGGCGGTTTTTGCCTGAAGCCAACATCATGCGTTTTGTTTCCTGCACTGCCGCCGCACTCCTTGCCGCCGCAGCTTTCTCCGCCCACGCCGACGACTTTGACAGCCTGGCGCAAAGCGGCGCCCTCACCGCGGGCATTGACGTCACGCACCTCGTGCGCTCCTCGATTGACGCGCGTCTCACCGAAGCCCGCGTAAACGACCGCGTGGACGGCGGCAGCCTCTGGCTGGACGTCGCCGGCGCCAAGACCCGCGCCGAAAAGATGGCGAAGGGCGCCGGCCACAAGGCGACGATCGGCACCGTGAACCTTGGAGCCGACATCCAAAAAGGAACCCACAGCTTCGGCGTCGTCTATTTCTACGGCGAAGGCGACTTTGACACCGTGAAGACCGAGCACCGCGACGGCGACGCCACGTACTACGGCGTCATGATCTATGGCGAAGAGCGTCTCGGAGACGCCGCCCTTCAAGCCAAGGCGGGCTGGACTCGGATGAAGAACGGCGTTGACACTCCAACAGGCCACGTCTACGGCATGGACGGCAACCTCTTCACAGCAGACGTGTCCGCCAGCTACCGCATCCGCACCCCGTGGCTTGACATCCTCCCGCATGCGGGCGTCGAAGCAACGTTCATCAACGCGGACAACTGGTCGGATCACACCACCGCCGGCGAACCCGACAATGCAACGCTCTACCAGTTCCCTGTCGGATTCACCTTCACCACAGCCCGCGCCGTCGGCGCCTACAGCGTGCGCCCCACGCTTGACGTCACCTACGCCGCAGCCGCAGGCGATCGGAAGTTGAAAGGAAAGATCAACGGCGTTCGCACGGAAACCAAGTACGCTGAAGACGGCGTTGTGAAAGTGGCCGCAGGCGTCGCCGTCACGGGCGAAAAGGGCACGTTGGGCCTCTTGTACCGCTATGAAGCGGGAGCGCATGACCTCGAAAACCACATGGTCACCTTGAACGGAAAATACGTCTTCTGAGGCTAGCCTCTGTCACCGTTTTGACACAAAGCGCTCGTAGCCTCAAGCAATCCAGCTACCGAGCGCTTTTTCATGTCCAAGACTCTCGTTTACCACCCGCAAAAAGACGAAAACGGCCGCCCTGTCGTGATCGAGAACCCCACGCTGTCCTCGCCCTCAGGCGCCTGGCTCGAGCATGATGCCGTCGCCACGCTCTCCCTTACGGACGGCGGAATGCTCCCCGCTGCCGTGAACAACATCCCCTTTACGGACGTGCCCTGCCCCGAAGCCACTGACGCGTGGCTGGAGTGGAACCTTCGCCTCAAAGTGGAAGAACCTCCCTATCCGCAGGATCCCGAACGCCGCACAACAAGCGGCTGCGTCGTGATCGAGCCCGACGACCGCATCTGGATCGTCCACCCTTCGAACCGCTTTGCTCAAGCGATCACTACGTTTCCCAAAGGACGTTGGGAAAAGGGGCTAACCCTCGTCGTGAACGCTGTGAAGGAGACGCTCGAAGAATCCGGCCTCTGGGTGCAGCCCACAGGCTACCTCTGCGACGTTGTCCGCACGAAGTCCATCACGCGCTACTACACCGCACGGCGTCTGGGCGGCACGCCTCGCAACGCGGGGTGGGAATCTCAAGCCGTAAGCCTTGCGCCGCCCTCGGCGCTCGCGACTCTGCTTAATCGAGAAAACGACCGAAAAGTGTTGCCGCCGCTCTTTCGACTTCTGATTAACGATCGCACGATTCCACTTTGAAGTGATGAAATCATTAAAAAAAAGCCCGTTGAGCAACCAGTCTCTTTTTGTCGCTGGTTGCCGAACGGGCTTTTTCTGCAACATAAAACCTTGAACGGTCTTCTGAACGGCGCCACCGACAGACCGCCCGCTTCACTATCAGTGCGTAGAACGGCGAATGATGAGGTTTCCCAGAAACTGGAAGAGGCTGATCACCGCCAAAATGATGAGCACTGTGAGCCAGATCATGTCGCGGTAGCCCATCTGGTAGCCGTAGCGGATCGCAAAATCGCCGATGCCGCCCGCGCCGATCGCCCCGGCAATCGCCGTGAGTCCAACGAAGCTCACGAAGGTGATCATCGTGACGCGCGTGATGCCAGGAATGCTCTCCTTCAGATAGACGCCAAAGATGATCTGCCGGGGTGAAAAACCCATCGCCTCACTCGCTTCAATGAGCCCATGATCCACATCGGACAAGACTGATTCGATCTGGCGTGCGAAAAAAGGCACCGTGCCGAAAATAAGCGCAACAAACGACCCCGTCACGCCCGAGCCTGTTCCCACAAGAAAGCGCGAGAGCGGAATAAGAAGCACGATGAGAATGATGAAGGGAATCGAGCGAATGATGTCAATCGCCCGATCAAAGAACATGAATACCGCGCGGTTTTCAAGAATGCCGCCGGGACGCGTCGTGACGAGGAGCACCCCCACCGCAATGCCCAGCACCCAGGCGATCGTGCCCGAAACGCCGATCATCGTCGCCGTCTGCTCGATGGAGCGCAGGAGTTCGCCGCTCAAGCGGTCCAGATTGGGCAACAGTTCATTGATGAAAGACATTTATTTCACCTCCTCGATTGCAACGCCGCGCGCCTTGATGAATTCCACGGCCTCGGCCACCTTGCCGTCCTCTCCCTCCAAGGTCACGGCAAGCTTCCCCAAAGGGGTCCCCTTCAGCATTTCGATGTTGCCGAAAATGATGTTGGCAGAGACCCCAAACTGCTTGAAAAGCTGGGTCATGAGGGGCTCGCCCGCCGACGCTCCCGCGTAGGTCAAGAGGTAGACAGGGCGGCCGCCCGAGATGCCGTCAGGGCCTGCGTCTTCCAACATGTCGTAGAGGTCGTCCACATTGCTTGCTGAATCAATGAAGCCCTTTGTGACCGGCGCCTTGGGATTGGCGAAGATGTCCAGAATCGTCCCTTCCTCCACGACCTTCCCGTGCTCCATCACCGCGGCGCGATCGCAAATGAACTTCACCACCGACATCTGATGCGTGATGACCACGATCGTGATGCCAAGGCGCGCGTTCACTTCGCGCAGCAGCTTCAAAATAGAGCGCGTCGTCTTCGGGTCCAGCGCGCTCGTCGCTTCGTCGCAAAGAAGGACCTTGGGGTCGTTGGCGAGCGCGCGGGCAATCGCGACGCGCTGCTTCTGGCCGCCCGAGAGCTGGCTCGGATAGGCGTTCTCCTTGTCCGCGAGCTCCACGAGCTCGAGCAGGGAGCGAATCTTCGCGCGGCGCTCGGCCTCCGTGAGCGCCGTGAGCTTCAAGGGCATCTCAATGTTTTCATAGACCGTGCGGCTTGGCATCAGATTGAAGTGCTGGAAGATCATGCCGATCTTCTGACGCACCGTCCTCAGGTCCTTGGCGGAAAGCTTCGTGATGTCCGTGCCGTCAATCACCACTTCGCCCGACGTAGGGCGCTCCAAAAGGTTGATGCAGCGAACGAGCGTGGACTTGCCCGCCCCGGAAAAGCCGATGATGCCGAAGACTTCCCCCTTTTCAATGTGAAGCGTGACGTCGTTCACGGCCGTGACAACGCCCGATTTCGTCTCAAAGCGCTTCACGATGTGGTTCAATTCAATCATTCGAAGTCCTTTATCCCAGTTGATGCTTGACGTTGACCGCATGCTCCGCCTTGATCCGAAGAAGAAGCTCAGGGCTTTCGATGAGTCGTAGTGCGGTGCCCGCAAGCGCTTCGGCCCCGAGCGCAATGGAGGCCAGCCCCATGTCGGAGCAGGCCGCCCGCTTGAAGTCCTCGCTGTGGCCGGCGATGGGCGTCGGGCTGATGCGAATGTGAGGCTGAATCGTGGGAATCACCTGGCTCACGTTGCCGACGTCAGACGATCCCACGTTCTTTTTCGCGGCGGGCGCTTGCGCGGTCTCCCCGAGGCGCGAGAGCTCCTCGGCGTACACCGCGTCAAAAGAAGGCGTCACCACCATGTTGTCCACGCGGTTCTGGCTCGGCTTCATGGATCCCGTCGCTCCGGTGGCAAGCGCCGCGCCCTGCACGATGGCGTCCACCTTCTTCCAGACGTCGTCGAGCGTCGGCACCGTCGCCGCGCGAAGGTAGAACTTCGCCGCCGCGTAGTCGGGCACTACGTTGGGAGCCGTGCCCCCGTGCGTGATGATGCCGTGAATGCGCACATCCGCCGGCAGGTGCTGCCGCAGGGCGTTGATCGAGTTGTAGACCTGAATCACGGCGTCCAACGCATTGATTCCCTTTTCCGGCGCGCTCGCCGCATGCGATGCGCGGCCGTGAAAGGCAATGTCCACCGGCGCGCACGCAAGCGACGGGCCGGAGAGCACATGCCCCGCCTGGCTCGGGTGCACGCAGAGTGCGGCATCCGCGTCCTTGAAGAAGCCTTCGCGCACGAAGCTTCCCTTGGCGCTGCCGTTTTCTCCGCCTTCTTCGCCGGGCGTGCCGTAGACGCGCACTTCGCCCCCGGCTTCGTCAATCACCGCCTTCAAGGCAACGGCCGCCAAGGCACTCGTGGCGCCGAAGAGATTGTGACCGCAGGCGTGGCCGATGCCCGCAAGAGCGTCGTACTCCGCCAGAAAAACGAGGACGGGACCGGATTTGGCGCTCTTGTAGGTCGCCGTGAACCCCGTCGGATGCCCCGCCACATCCTTCGTGATGGCAAAGCCGTCCTCCGCAAGGAGCGCCGTGAGCGTCTCCTGCGCAAAGTACTCGTGATTGCTCGTCTCTGGATGCGCGTGAATCGCCTTCGCCGCTTCCTGATACGCCGCAAGACGCTCTTGCGTCTTCGCGTGAATCGTCGATCTTCTGTCCATGATTTGCCGTCCGAAGTCCCTTTTCGAGGAAGGTAAAAGAAAGGCCGCAAGGATACAGCGCCCGCGGCCTTCACTGCTCTAGGCGGATTACTTCAGCTTGTAGTCCGCAGCGCCCGCCCAGACCGGAATGTAGGCGCCCTTGTAGGCGTCCTTCAGGGTCTGTGCGACGTTTTCCTGCTGATAAGCCTTCACGACCTTCAAGTAGTCCGGATTCTTCACGTCCGCGTCACGCGCCACGATGATGTTGACGAGCTGGGAGAAATAAGGGTTCTCCTTCGGATCAACGTTTTCCGCAAAGATGGAGTCCTTGTACGGATCAAGCTTCGCGGTGAACGCGTTGCCGCCGTTGATCACCGCCGCCGTGACGTCAGGCAGGAGGTTGGCGAGCATGCCAGACTCGGCTTCGACGATTTCAATCTTCACGTTGTACTTCGTGATGTCCGTCTTGTTGGGCACGAAGCCCTTGGCCGGGTCGAGCTCGATGAGGCCTGCGGCTTCCAAAAGCTTCAGCGCGCGGCCTCCGTTGGTGAGGTCTGCCGGAATAGCGATCTTGTCGCCGTCCTTGATGTCTTCGACCTTCTGAATCTTCGTCTTGTTGTTGAAGATTCTGAGCGGCGTCACGAGCGTGTCGCCGATCGCGGTGATCTTGTAGCCGTTGCGCTTGATGTCGTTGGCAAGGTAGGCCTTGTGCTGAAAGGCGTCAAGGTCGATTTCCTTGTCGGACAAGGCGCGGTTCGGCGTAGCGTAGTCCGAGTACTTCACGAGCTCGACCTTCAGCTTGTCAGCGGCGAGGTTCTGATTCACCGTCTCCCACTGGGCGTTGTATTCGCCCACGACGCCAATCTTGATCACCTTCACGTCGCTCTTGGCTTCGTCGCCGCAGCCCGTGAGGCCGAGGGTGAGCGCCGTCGCCACGGCAAAAATGCAGGCCGTCTTCTTGAACTGGATCGTCATGATGAAATTCCTTTTTGGAAAAATTTGAAAAGCGAAAAAACTGAGACTGCGGGCAGATGCCGCAAAAGGCTGGCCAGTCGCCCAAGCGATAGAAGCGGCGCAGCCGCAAGAATTGAATCCAACGCGTGTCAAAATCGCTGCGGTGCGTCGCTTAGTGAAAGCGGCACATTCGCATGGAGCGCACGTTGCGTGCGTTCAGAGCGGAATTTTGAGCGTTGAAGGTCATAGTGTTTGATGCTGTCAGAAATGCACCGAACGAAGCTCGCTCGGCATTCATAGTTGACACAATACCGCTTCGGGAACGGAGTCGCCTAGGTAATACCACAAACAACCTTCGGATCCCTGATGCGCAAATCCCCGGCGAGACCGTTCGAAGTCCTGCCGGGAATCCTTTGGAAACGCAGCGAGCGCGTCGGATTGTCAGGCAAGCGGCAGCAGCTTCTTGTACGTCTCTACGCGCGTCACGA
>CAVJBF010000014.1:0-25370 GCA_963647785.1 Acutalibacteraceae bacterium | reverse complement strand
AGTTGAAGCGGTCGGAATGCAGCGCAATCCCCGTGCCGGTCCCAAGCAGTAGGAACACCCCCGGCAGGGCCTTCTGGTAGAAGGCAAAGTCTTCCGCGATGAGAAGCGGCTTTTCCAGCAGCTGGAGTTCGGGAATGAGCGCCTGCGTCTCTTCGTAGAGCGCTTCGTCGTTGATGACCGCCGGATATCCCGACGCGGGCTCCATCTCAACCTTGACACCCAAGTCCGCCGTGATCTGATCGGCGATCGCCCTCAAGCCCGCCCAGGCCTTCTCCACCGCCGTGTCGCTGAAGACGCGAAGCGAGCCTTCCAGCTTCGCGTTCGCCGCAATGGCGTTGCGCACGGTGCCCGCCGTGAGGTGGCCGAACTTCAACGTGCACCAGGGGCCTTCCGAAGCCTTGAGGTCTTTCAGCATCGCGTCCGCCCCCGTCACAAAGCGGGCGGCAGCGAGCACGGCGTCCGCACCGTCTTCACTCTTGGCGATGTGGGCGCTCTTGCCGATGAAGGTCACCGTCACTTCGCTTGAGCGAGCAAGAAGCGGCCCCGGACGCGACGCCACGACGCCCTTGGGCAGGTCCGGCCACAAGTGGCAGCCCCAGATCGACTCCACCTTCTTCTCTTTGAAGACGCCCGACTCGCAAATGAACCGCGCGCCGCCCGTCGTCTCTTCGGCGGGCTGAAAGACGATGAGAACGTTCTTGGCGAGCTTCGCCTTCACGTCACTCACATAGTGTGCGAATTCGAGCATCATCGCCATGTGGCCGTCGTGGCCGCAGGCGTGCATCTTGCCGGGATGCTCGGACGAAAAAGACACGCCCGACTTTTCCAAAATCGGGAGCGCGTCCATGTCGCTTCGGAAGGCGACGGCCGACGCCTTGCCGGCGTCAAACCACGCGCAAAGGCCGTGGCCGTCAGGCGAAAACACCTCGCAGTCAAGCGTTTCCAATTCGCGGCGCACATAGGCCGTGGTTTGAGGAAGATCAAAATCGAGTTCCGGAATGCGATGCAGATCGCGGCGGAAGCGAGTGAGACGTTCGAGCATGTTCTGTTGTCCCAAAGAAAAAAGGGCGAACGCGGTCGCCCTCGAAAAAAAATCAACCAGTCCTAGAGCTTGCGAAGCGCGTCTTCCAACGCCGTCTTCTGCGTGGTGCGCTCATCCTTCTTTTCCTTGATGATGCGCGCGGGAACGCCTGCCACCACGGCGCCCGCGGGAACGTCGCTGATCACGACGGCGCCCGCGGCAACGACAGCTCCCTCGCCCACGTGCACGCCTTCGATCACAACCGCGTTGGCGCCCACGAGCACGTTGTCCTCGATGATGACAGGGGTGGCTGAGGCAGGCTCCACAACGCCCGCCAGCACGGCGCCTGCGCCGATGTGGCAGTGCTTGCCCACCGTGGCGCGGCCGCCCAGCACAACGCCCATGTCAATCATGGTGCCTTCGCCAATCACGGCGCCGATGTTGATGATGGCGCCCATCATGATCACGGCATGATCCCCGATCGAAACCTGATCGCGGATGACGGCGCCCGGCTCGATGCGGGCGTTGATGTTCTTTATGTCAAGCAGCGGGATCGCGGAATTGCGGCAGTCGTTTTCGATCACCATGTCGGCGATCTTGTCGCGATTGGCCTCAATCACAGGGCCGAGCTTCTTCCAGTCGCCAAAAACGACCTTGTCGCCGCAGCCGAAGACCTGGGCGTCGCCGTAGTCAATGGGCGCCTTTTCCTTGATGGTGATCTTCACCGGGGTCTTCTTTTCGGACTCCGCAATGTAGCGGATGATTTCCTGAGCATTCATCATGATGAAAAAATCTCTTCTAAGTGCAGATTGACTTTAGGCGGAACGAGAAAAAATGAGCTCGTCCAGCGTGTGGATTCCCTTGGGGGCGCCCGAGAGAAGCTTGGCGGCCTTCAAGGCGCCCAACGCAAAAATGCGTCGGCTTTCCGCGCGATGCGTGAGCGACACCTCCTCCTCGTCGCCAAAAAAGGAGACGGTGTGAACGCCCGCCACCGTGCCGCCGCGAACGGCATGCACGCCGATTTCCTTTTCCGTGCGAGGCGCGAGGCCGCTGCGCCCCGCCACGATCGCCTTTTCGCCCGCAGGGTTCAAGGCCGCAAGCAGCATCTTCGCCGTGCCGCTCGGCGCATCCTTCTTCATGCGATGGTGCGTCTCGATCACTTCCACATCAAAGTCCGGAAGGTACTTTGCGGCTTCAGCCACAAGGTGCTTCAGGACCGCGACGCCCACGGAATAGTTGGCGCTTGCCACCACGGGCGCGGCCTCGCCCAGAGACGTCAGCTCAGCCTCTTCCTCGGCCGTGTAGCCCGTCGTGCCCGAAACGAGCGGCGTCCCCGTCCGGCGCACATAGGCGGCAACTGCCGGCAGCGCCAGAGGCGACGAGAAGTCGATCAGAGCGTCCGCCTTCGGCGCCTCGGAAAGCGCCGCCACGTTGTCGCGGTCGTATTCGCCCGAAATCTCGACCCCGACGTCCGCGGCGCACCCTGCAATCATCTTGCCCATGCGGCCCATGCCAACCAAAATGACCTTCATTCGTTTGACTCCTTACTTCACGAGACCCGCGGCGACCAATGAGGCCTTCAACTGCGCGCGATGCGCTTCGGTCAAGGGCGCCAAAGGCTGGCGGAACCCGCCCACATTCATGCCCATGAGGTTCAAAGCCTCCTTCACCGGAATCGGATTCACTTCAATGAAGAGATCGTTGATGACGTCCAGCCACTCGAGCTGCGCCTTGAGGGCGGCTTCCGTGCGGCCTTCAAGATAGTCCATCACCATGTTGTGCGTGGCTTCGGGCGCGACGTTGGCGAGCACCGAGATGACGCCCGAAGCGCCCAGAGAGAGCATCGGCACGATCATGTCGTCGTTGCCGGAATACATGACGAAGTCGTCGGACAAAAGCTTAGCGATCTTTGCGGCGTAGCTCATGTTGCCGCTCGCTTCCTTGATGCCTACGATGTTGGGATGCTTCGCAAGGCGCGCAACGCACGCGGGCGAAATGGCGCAACCCGTGCGGCCCGGCACGTTGTAGAGGATGCAGGGGATCTTCACCGCGTCTGCGACGGTGACGAAGTGACGGTACATGCCCTCTTCGTTCGTCTTGTTGTAGTAGGGCGTGATGAGGAGAAGGCCGTCGGCGCCCAGCTTCTCGCACGCAAGGCTCTTTTCGAGCATCGTCGTCGTGGAGTTCGAGCCCGTGCCGGCGATGACGGGAATGCGGCCGGCGACGCGCTTCACGGTGAATTCGCAGACGGCGTTGTCCTCCTCGTGGCTCATCGTGGCGGATTCGCCCGTGGTGCCCAGGACGACGAGAGCGTCCGTCTTGTGCGCGAGATGAAAGTCGATGAGTTCTGCGAGCTTTTCGAAATTGACGGAGCCGTCGGCGTTAAAAGGCGTGACGAGCGCGACGAGCGAACCGCGAATGATCGGATGAGCCATAGTGGTGCCTCTGCATTTAAAAGTGGTGGATCAACGGAAACGACAGCCCGCACCAACGAAAAACGCCGGTCGGGATGCACTCTCCTCGGCCGGCGTCCGGGGCTCGTCCACTGACGAACTCTCAAACCTCACCTGAAAGATAGCGCAACCGCTCTGACACGAAGTCAGGCAGACAGTCCCGCAGGTATCCCCTGCGGCCCCATCCGGCAGGCGTCAGGACGCACGCTGTCGAATTCGGCGAACCGGCCTCCCCGCCGGGCTCTTCGCTTTTCCTGAAAAAGCTCCCCTGACGGCTCCTCGCAATTCGCGCCTCTATCGTTTATCGAGCGTCACCATAGCAGAAATTCGTCCGTTTCTCGACCTTTTTTAAAATCACCCTGCGCCAACCTGCCGTTTTTCCCTAGTCGAGTCGCCGGCGGCGGAACGTTTTCAGCCGTGCGTGCTGATTTCACTTACTCGCTGCAAGCCCGCCTTCGCTAAACTCAGCCGAATCGTCCGGCGTTCGGCCGGGCGCAAAAGAAAGGCCACATCATGACTGAACGCATCAACTGGACGAGCCGCCTCGGATTCATCCTCGCCTCCGCCGGCGCCGCCGTCGGACTCGGCGCCATCTGGAAATTTCCCTACCTTGCGGGGAGCAACGGCGGCAGCGCCTTTCTCTTTCCGTACCTCATTCTCTCCTTCACGATCGGCCTCACGCTCGTGATTGCCGAAATCACGCTGGGGCGCCTTGGAAAAGGCGGCATCGTCACCGCCTACCGCACGATCGGCGGCAAGGGCTGGACGGTCTTCGGCTACCTCGGCATCCTCACCGGCTTTTGCGTTCTCTGCTTTTACTCGGCGGTGGGCGGCTGGACCATCTCCTACTTTGTGGACGCACTCCTTGGAAACGGCATCGTCGCCGACGCTTCCCAGCTCAACGCCCACTTCGGCGCTCTGGTGAGCAATCCCTACATTTCGATCGGCTATCAAGCGGCGTTTCTTTTCCTCACCGCCTGGGTGGTGCTCTTTGACGTCGCCAAAGGAATCGAGCGGCTCAACAAGATCCTGATGCCCCTGCTCTTCATCCTTGTCGTGCTTCTCATCGTGCGCGGCGTGACGCTTCCGGGGGCGGAAAAGGGCCTCGCCTACCTCTTTGCGTGGAAGCCCGAGGCCTTCTCCTGGCAGAGCCTTCTGGCCGCCATGGGCTTCACCTTCTTCAGCCTCTGCGTGGGCTGCGGCTGCATGCTCACCTATGGCAGCTACCTCTCCAAAGACACCAACCTCTTGACGGGCTGCAGCTGGATCACGTTTCTCGCGACGATTTCCTCCATTTTGGGCGGCCTGATGATCCTCCCCTCCGTCTTCGCGTTTGACCTCGATCCCACGGCGGGCCCCGGCCTCACCTTCATGACGATGCCGATCGTTTTTGCAAAGCTCCCGATGGGGCAGCTCTTTGCGGTGGCGTTCTACCTCTGCCTGGTGCTCGCCGCGCTCACGAGCGCCGTATCGCTTCTGGAGCTCGTCGCCGCCTACTTCATCGACGAACTCAAGCTGCCGCGCTTCAAGGCCGTGACGCTCGTGACGTTCGCCATGCTCGTGGTGGGAAGCTTCTGCGGCCTTTCCTTCGGCGTCCTCTCCGACTTCAAAGTCGCGGGCCGCACCATCTTTGACAACTTCGACTACTTTACAAGCAACCTGTCGCTCCCCGTGGGCGGCATCGTGGTGTGCGCCTTGGCGGGCGTCGTCGCGTGGAAGAAGGTTAAGGCGGAGATTCTGCAGGGCGCCCAAGCGTCCGAAGGGCTCCTCACGCTTTTCCGAGCGCTCCTCGTCGTAGCGAGCCCCGTTCTCATCTTCGTCGTGCTCGTCACTGGGCTGTGAAGTCCGCTCGCCCGGCGAGCGGCGCGGCTCCGCACTGCCTTTGACCAGGCTTGCGGAACCGCGTTTTCCTTGGCGGCACTCGCCTTGCTCCATCCGCCTTCGCCGCACCGCCCTCAGCGCTCATCCATCAAAAGTCCCGCGACAGCCTGTTTCGCCATCGCGGGATTTTATATTATAAACACTACAAAATTTTTACCTAGAAACCATAGCTAATGAACGATCTCGGGGGGGGGGTACTCCATCCACGGTTGAAAGTTTCCTTGCGCGCAGAATCCCCAACCCCTTCAAGAGCTTCACATTGTCCAAGGGCTTGGTGAAATGCCCGTTCATTCCGGCCTTGAAGCTCTCTTCGATGTCATCGTCAAAAGCATTCGCCGTCATGGCAATGATGGGCACTGTCGCGGCGTCCGGCCGCTTCAAGGCGCGAATCGCCTTCGCTGCCTCCAACCCAGTCATCACCGGCATCATGATGTCCATCAGAATGACGTCAAAGCCGTCAACCTCCGACGCCTTGAAGACCTCCACGGCTTCCGCGCCGTTGCACGCCGCCGTCACGTCCACGCCGGCATCTTCCAAAAGAAAACGTGCAATCTCAAGGTTGAGGTCATTGTCTTCCACGAGGAGCACCTTCATGCCGCTGATGTCCGCCACGGTCGTCACGTCGGCCTTCGAGGCGCCCGCCCTTGTCTGGGCGGCGTCGGGCGTGAGCGGCACTGTCACGGTGAAGGTCGTGCCCCGGCCCAGTTCGCTTTGAAAGGTGATCGTGCCGCCCAAGAGTTCAGTAAGCTGCTTCGTAATCACCAGCCCCAGCCCCGTCCCCCGATAGGTCGTGCGCGCCGCCGCCTGATCTTCCTGCGTGAAGGGCTCAAAGAGATGCTTCTGGAAGTCTTCGCTCATGCCGCGGCCCGTGTCGCAGCATTCGAACACCACCGACACGCGCCCGTCGGCGTCCGCTTCGCCCCGGCGACAGCCGAACGTGACGGCGCCGCCTTCGGGCGTGAACTTCACGGCGTTGAAAATGATGTTGGTGAAAATGCGCCGCAGGTGCTTTCGGCTGCCAATAAAGCGCCAGCCCTCGCCCTCGAGATAGTGCCCGAGCGTCACGCCCTGCTTCTTGGCGATCACCGCCGTCGTGGCCGTGATTTCATCCAAGAGGTCGGACAAGTCAAACGGAACGTTCTCGAGCCGCTCGCCGCCGGCGTCCAATTTGCTCATGTCGAGCACGTCGTTCACAAGCTCCAGGAGCGTTCCCGACACCGTCCAGATCTTTTCCAGACAGTAGGCCTGGCGCTCGGCGTCGCCCGGCGCCTTTCGCGCCATCTCCACCATGCCGCGGATGCCGTTGATGGGCGTTCTCACATCGTGGCTCATGTGGCGCAGGAACTGCACCTTGGCGTCCGCGGCGCTTGCGGCGCGCTCCATGGCCACTCGAAGCTCCTTCTGCGTTTGAAGCTCCTGACGACGCTGTTCGGAAACGTCGCGAGCGATGACGAGACAGGCGATGACGCGCCCTTCGGCATCCCTGCGCTGCGGCAGCAGCACAATCTGCAGCCAGCGCCCGTCCTTCAAGCACGCAAGCATTTCGTGATGCGAAGCCGTCTCCAGACGAGACGCCATGGTGGCTGGATCGCAGAAGGCGATCGTCTCTGCGAGCTGTTCGGGAACCACGATGTCTGAAAAATAAAGACGGAAGAACTGCTGCGCGCCCATGCCCCGCGTGTAGACCCGACAAGCGTTTTCCGTTCCCTTCAACATGACGAGCTCGTCCTTTGCCAGCCGCACAAGGTAATTGGCGCTGTAGAGACCGTTGATGCTCTTCACTGTCTCGTACTGCGTTGCAAGCTCCGTCGCGTAGCCGCGGCTCGTTCGCTGCTGCACAATGTAAACGGCGCTGAGAATGCCGAACCAGAGGAGCACGATTTCAAGGAAGGAGGCGTTGCGCTCGGCAAAAACCGCCTTGGCGGGCATCATTACGTAGACAAGGTTGCCCTTCGTCATAAGCTTGCGCCCGTACCACGTTTCGCCTCGCACGATGATTTTCTTGAAGCCTCGAAGGTAGGTGTCTTCCGCCTGCGGCGTGAGGTAGTAGCACTCCTTCATCGACTGGCCGACCCAACCCGGCGCATTCGTCGCCGTGATGGTGCCGCCGCGCACGACAAAGATGAGGCTCTCCAAGGCAAACGCATCCCCGGGATAGAGGTCCATGGTCGTTGCCGTCGCGCGCTTCAAGTCCTTCTTCGTCCAGGCGAGCACCATCCCTTTTCCCACCCGGCGGGTGACAACGCCGAAATCGTAGACTGAGCCGTCCGAAAGAACAATGCGGTCCGCGAACTGCTTCACGGGGTACTTCAACACATCACTCGCAGCGGGACGCTCAATGATGTCGTGCCAAGGAAAGTCGTCAAACGACACCTCAAGCTGGCTCTGCATCTTGTCGTTCAAAATGACGGCGCCCGTCAAGCGCTGGTCAGCGAGCTGCTCCCTCAAGCTAGCCGTGCTGAAATGCTTCAAGTCCGCTTCCCGCCAGGCAATGCCGCGCGCCTTGTCCAGAAGCCTCACCAGACTTTTGGCGACGTCATTGTCCACAACAAACCCATGGTTGACGCTTCGCGTGCGCATGCGGGAGATGATCGTTTGCGATGTCTTTGACGCTTCTTCCAAGCTGTCGTTCGTGATATGGCAGTAGACAAAAGGCATCCCAACGACCGTAAGGACAAGCGCCGCGAGCCAGAACCACTTGTTGGATTTGAGCATATGACGCACTCCTCCTACCAATGCGCAAGGCCGTAGCGGCGGACGATGCGCTCGAGCGTCCCGTCCTTGCGGATGTCGAGCAGCACGCGAGTGAGCTCCTGGTCAAGTCCGCGACCGTCAGTGCGTGCAAAGGCCACGCCGAGATTCACAACCTGCAGCGGTTCGGAAAGGATGCGGTACTGGCTGCGCAGCTCATCGGGAATGTACTGCACCAACGCATTTTCGTGCCCGGCCGCCGCATCCGCGTACCCCTTTCGAAACGCAGCGATCGCATAGCCGATGTCAGGCAGGCTGTAGAGATTGCCCACCTTCGGAATATTGGGCAGCGTGCGGTCTAGAAAGAAGCCTTCGGGCTTTGTGGTGGACTGCACGGCGACCGTGAGGCCTTCGAGGTCCGCGAGCGTCCGAATCGGCGAATCAGCCCAGACCATCACCACCTGCCGGCTCTCCATGTAGGGGCCTGCCCACGCATACTTTGCCTCGCGCCCCGTCATCGTGAAGCTGCCCCAAAGGCAGTCCACCGCATGCTCTTCCAAGTATTCGTCCTTTCGCGACCAGTCAATCGTGATGAATTCCGCGCGGCACCCCAAACGACGGCAGGCTTCGTTCGCCAAGTCCACGTCAATGCCGGCGTATGCGCCTTCGGCATCCAAGTAGTTGAACGGCTCGTAATAGTCGCTGCCCACGCGCAACGTAAATGTCGGCTCCACGGGGGCGGCCGGCTCCTGCGCGACAGCCGCGGCCGACCCGCAGACCACAAGGAGACTCAAAAGCTTTTTTAAAAATGACATCAGCGATTCAGGCGCCGGTTAAGTGACACCTGCACTATAGGGGTACTACCTTTGACCTAGTCCGCCGAATTTCGGCTCACAATCACCTATATTTCAGTGGCGTAGATCACCAAAACGCCGTCAGCAGACACACCAGGCCGCCGCCCCGGCACAGCGAGCGACAGCTCAATTTTAGGATTTTACCGAGCGGCGGAACGATTTGCATTGAATTTTGACAAAGAAAAAGGCGGAACCCCGATAAAGGGAACCGCCTTTGAATGATTCAGGCTCGAAACCCGTATTCGATTTAGTGGATCACTGCGCAGGCAAGGAAGCCCAGCACCACGGCGAACACGATGGCGAGAACGCCCGGGAGGAAGAAGGCGTGATTGAACACCCACTTGCCGATGCGAGTCGTGCCGGTGTCATCCATCTGCACGGCGCCCAGAAGCGTCGGGTACGTCGGGAGCACGAAGAGCGCGGACACGGCGGCAAAGGAAGCCACGAGCATGTAGCTGTCGCCGGGGTTCGCCGCAGAGATGCCCAGGGCCGCCACGATCGCGGGGGTGATGGCCTTCGCCGTCGCCGCCTGAGAATAAAGGAGCATGGCCGCAAAGAAGAACACAACCGCGAGCAGCGCCGGATACTGGGAAACCGTGGAAGCCGCAAAGGCCTTGATCTCGCCGGCGTGGCCGGAGACGAAGGTGTCGCCCAGCCAGGCAACGCCCAGCACGCAGACGCAGGCCACCATGCCGGACTTGAAGACGGAGCTCGAAGCGATGTTGCCGATTTCAATCTTGCAGAAGATCGTGATCAGGGTGCCGATGAGGAGCATGAGGCTCATGATCGCGGCGTCACGACCGACAATGACGGGCTTGATGAGGCCCACGGCCGGGGAGATGGCGGACGCATAGAGCACCACGCAAACCACGCCCAGAAGGAAGATCAGCACGGAGCGCTTCGCGTAGGGCTTCAGTTCCGCATGCGCAGCGCCCACGGGAGCCTTCACGAGGCCCTTTGCCAGACGCTCCTTGTAGACCGGGTCGCTTTCAAGGTCCATGTTGGAGATCAACGTCATCACAAAAGACGTCAGCATGCAGGCGACGAACGTCGTGGCAAGCCAGATCCCAAGGAGAACGGGGTAGGACCAGCCGAAGGGCTCCAGCACGCCGGACATGTAGATCACAGCCGCAGACACGGGAGACGCCGTGATGGCGATCTGGGACGCGACGACCGCGATGGAAAGCGGCACCACCGGACGGATCTTCTGTTCCTTCGCGACTTCCACGATCACGGGGATCATCGAGAAGGCGGTGTGGCCGGTGCCCGCAAAAATCGTGAGCACATAGGTCACGATCGGAGCAAGATAGTTGATGTGCTTCGGATTAGCGCGAAGAATGCGTTCGGCAATCTGCACGAGGTAGTCAAGGCCGCCCGCGAGCTGCATGGCGGAGATGGCCGCGATCACGGACGCGATGATGAGGATCACGTCCCAGGGAATGTTGCCCGGCTTCATGCCGAGGCAAAGGCCCAGAACAAGCACGCCGGCGCCGCCAGCGTAGCCGATGCCGATGCCGCCCAGGCGCACGCCGATGAAGATGGCGCCAAGCAGAACGACAAGCTGCAGAATGAGCATGATATCCATGTTGCTGTCTCCTCTGGAGAGGTTTGTAGTTATCGGAACAAAACGAGAAAAGCCCGGCAATCCAAAGGGATCGGATGCCAAAAGTGAGATATTGGGCGGCGCTTCAATTGCCGCTTAGCCGGCAGAGCCGAGGGGGAAAGCCCGGCTGCCGGCGCTTCACGCGTTCTGTTCCTTGCGTTGAGCAGGCTCCCTCATGGATCGGGAGGGAGCCTTCGCTCATTACTGCACGAACTTCGGAGCGATGAGGTTCTGCAGGTTGAACGTCTCATCCCACTCTTCCTGAGTGAGCATGTGGCGTTCGTCAACGACCACCTGATGCAGGCTCTTGCCGGTGTGGTAGCACTCGTGAGCCATTTCAGAGCAGGCCTTGTAGCCCAGATGCGGCTTCAGGAGCGTCACGATGCCGCAGGAATTCATCACCATGTTGGCGGTGCGTTCAGCGTTGGCGGTGATGCCGTCCACGCACTTCGTGCGCAGCGTGTTGCAGGCGTTGGAGAGAACGCGCAGGCCCGTGAAGAGCGCGAACGTGATCACCGGCTCCATGACGTTCAGTTCGAGCTGGCCGGCGGAAGCGGCGAGCATCACGGTCGTGTCAAGGCCGATCGCGAGGAAGGAAGCCTGGTTCGTGACTTCGGGGATGACGGGGTTGACCTTGCCCGGCATGATGGAGGAACCCGGCTGCAGCTGGGGCAGGTTGAGTTCCGCGAGACCGCAGCGGGGGCCGGAGGCGAGCAAGCGAATGTCATTGCAGACCTTCGTGAGCTTCACCGCGAGGCTCTTCATCGCGGAGGACATGGCGACGTAGGAGCCGCAGTCGCTCGTGGCGGCGATGAGGTCTTCGCTGTTCTTGAAGTCGATGCCCGTGAGCTCGGCGAGGTGCTTCACCGCAAGCGCCGGGTAGTCGGGGTGGCAGGTCACGGTCGTGCCGATGGCGGTGCCGCCCAGATTGATCACCTTCAAGTGTTCCTGCGCTTCGCGGATCACCTTGATTTCATCATTGATCGTGAAGCCCCAGCCGTGGAATTCCTGGCCGAGCGTCATCGGAACCGCGTCCTGAAGGTGGGTGCGGCCCATCTTCAGCACGCCCTTGAATTCGTCTGCCTTCTTGTAGAAGGCGCCCACGAGGTCTTCAACCGACTTCAGGAGGACGTTGCTGCGAAGCAAAAGCGCGAGGTGCAACGCCGTGGGATACGTGTCGTTCGTGGACTGGCCGAAGTTGGCGTGGTCGTTGGGGCTCACGCGCTTGCTGTCGCCCTTCACCGTGCCGAGCTTTTCGCAGGCGAGGTTGCAGATGACTTCGTTGCAGTTCATGTTCGTGGAGGTGCCGGCGCCGCCCTGAAGCCAGTCGGTCACGAACTGATCGCGATACTTGCCGGCGATGATCTGGTCGCAGGCCCAGATGAGGGCGTCAGCAACGTCGGCCGGGATCGTGCCGAGCTCCTTGTTGGCCATGGCGGCGGCCTTCTTCACATAGCCGAAGGCGATGACGAAGAAGGGCTCCTGGCTCATCGGCATTTCGGTGATATGGAAGTTTTCCTTGCCGCGGAGCGTCTGAACGCCGTAGTAGCAGTCATCGGCGATTTCGAGCTGGCCCAGGAAGTCACTTTCAAAACGAGACATCTTTTATTTGCTCCTCTTGCAAATTTGTGGCCGGCGGCTGGCGTCCTTTCAGACACCTCCTGCCGGAAGTCTTATCAACCCATCCATCGCCGCCGTCCCAGTGAAGAGTTCCTTCACTGCGGTCTGGACCGCGGCTTGGATTTAAGAAGCGCTTGAATAATTCCCTTAAGAGAAACTATCTAGTCCTTCTTGGTTAGAAAGATAGTACACCCGTTTCCGTCTTACCGTCGTCTTAAAAATGACACCGAAGCGTTTCTAGAGGTAAGCATTTTCACCTAGGTACTATTTTTTGCCCTTGCTTCCGGCCACCTTTATTTCTGGCTATCCTCTGTAATCAAACGGCATTCCTTTCTCTTTCCTGCCATCCGCTACCGATTCGTTTGGTGGCTTTACATTCCTTACCCCATTTTTGACAAGGATCAAGTTTCTGGCACGTTTTTTCATTTGGAACTGCATGTTTTGAAGCGCTAAACATTTTTTGTGCTATCCCGCAGCTAAAACGCAAAAAAAGCGAGCCCAAGCCCTCCTCTGCCGGTGTTGTGTACGCGAGCGGTGAACATCGCCGCGCCGTTTTCAGACGCCTGCGAGCCGATTCAGCACGAGAGACGCCGCCGCCATGCCCATTGTCGCCGTCACCACAACGCCCGAGCCGTAGCCCGAGCACGCGAGCCCCTGCGTCTGGGGATCGACTTCGCAAGCGCCAGCGAGAGGCTTTCGAACGGGTTCGTCCGAATAGACGGCCAGTACATTGAAGGCTGGCGGCAGCCTTCCTGTCTTCACGGTGTTCTTCGGAAAGCCGCAAGCCTTGCGAAGGCGGTACCGCACGCTCGCAAGCAGCGGATCCCCCGTAATGCGTCCGAGGTCCCCCGACTTGATGAGGAGCGGATTGACGCGCCCCCCCGCCGCGCCCGACGTCACGACAAACTGGCTGCGCTTGCGACAGAGACTGATCAACGCCGCCTTCGCGCGAACCTGATCGATGCAGTCCAAGACCGCTGCATCCGCGGGCACGAGCTCCTCGACGTTTTCTTCATCAATGAAGTCCTCGACACAGTCCACCCGACAGCGCGGGTTGATAAGCGCGATGCGCTCCTTCAAGACCTCGATCTTGGCGCGGCCGTATTCGCGCCCCAAAGCCTGAATCTGTCGATTGGTGTTGCTTTCTGCGACGTTGTCCAAGTCAATGAGCGTCAGATGCCGCACGTCTGTGCGCGCGAGCGCCTCCACCGCCCAGCTGCCGACGCCGCCCACGCCCACGACGCAGACGTGCGAGTCCGCAAGCTTCTCTGCGCCCGCTTCGCCGTAAAGCCGCGCCACGCCGCCAAATCGGCGGTGATAATCAATCGTTTGTTCCGTCATGAGGCACCTCGAATGGTTCGAGCGCAGATGATACCCACCCGCGCCCGAAGGTCGCAATGAAAAAAAGCCCGCCCAAGATCGGCTCCAAAGAGCGTCACCGAGGCGGGCTTGCGCGAGTCAGGTCAGTCCTGACCGCTTCCCATCAAGCGGATTAGTGCTTGCGGGGAACGATCGGAATCGACTTGCGCGGCGTGGGCGTGACCTTGTCGTAGTTCTTGATGCCCTGTTCAGCCATCTTGCGACGGATGAACGCGATCTGCGTCTTGAGCGGGAGCTCCTTCGGGCAGAAGTCGTGGCAAGCAAGAAGGGACATGCAGCCGAACACGCCGGAATCGTCGCCGATCACGTCGTAGAAGTCGGCGTCATTGCGGGTGTCGCGCGGATCGAGGCGGAAGCGGGCGATCTTGTTGATCGCAACGCCGCCGGCGAAGTCCGGGCGGATGCGCACCGTGCCGCAGCCGGCGATGCAGCAGCCGCACTCGACGCAGCGGTCGAGCAGATAGATGTCTTCCGCCAACTGCGGATCCATCGGCTCTTCCTTCTTCGTCATGTCGACTTCTTCCTGCTTCATGTGAACCCACGTTTCCATGCGTTCAGACATGTTGCGCATCCACTTGCCGGTATTGACCGACAAGTCGCCGATCAATTCAAACGCCGGCAGCGGGGCGAGCGTGAATTCGGTCGGAAGGTCGCGCGTCAGAGTGCGGCAGGCAAGACCCGGCTTGCCGTTGATCATCATGGCGCAGGAACCGCAGATGCCGGCGCGGCAGACGAAGTCGAACTGCAACGAGTGATCCAGCTTGTCGCGGATTTCGTTGAGGAGGATGTAAAGCGTCATGGAGTCCGCTTCTTCCACCTCATATGTCTGCATGTGCGGCACGCTCGCGGGGTCCGCGGGGTTGTAGCGCAGGACGCTGACCTTGAGCAAGCGATGCTGCTTCGTGACTTGAGTACTCATTTAAGTTCAGCTCCTAATTAGGCCAGGGGTTCATCAATACGTTCGTTGCGGCCCTGCAGACGCTTCGGCAACAGGCTGTGGAAGGGCATGATGGCGTCCTGAATCGCGAAGCGATCCTTGCCTTCGGCCTGCATCTTGGCGCGAATGGCATCGACTTCGGCCTGACGCTTCGGCGTCTCGGGGTTGTCGATGTAGTTCTTCGCACCGTAGCCGCGCCAGCCCGGCGGCAGCTCCATCTTGGAGATGTCGAGCTCTTCGTAGGAGAGCGTCGGACGGGTGTCGCCTTCCTTCCAGGAAGAAAGGGTGCGCTTGAGCCATTCGGCGTCGTTGCGGACCGGGAAGTCTTCGCGGAAGTGAGCGCCGCGAGATTCCTTGCGGGCCGTGGCGCCGCAGGCGACGGCGAGAGCGACCTTCAGCATCTTGCGGGTGCGGTAGGCGTAGGTGAGCTCGGCGTTGGCGCCGGCCTGATCCTTCACGGAGACCTTGAAGCTCTTCTTGTAGAGTTCTTCGAGTTCTTCAACGGCGCTGTCCATGATGTCGCCGCGGCGGAAGATGCCGATCTTGCTCGTCATCAGCTCCTGCATGCGGGTGCGGATCTTCGCCATGTCTTCCGTGCCGGTGTTCTTCAAGTAGCCGTCAAGCTCGTTCTGAGTCTTCGCCGCCCACTCGTAGATCAGGGACGTCGGAATGTCGATGCCGTTTTCAGGCTTGTCGCAGAAGTCGGCGATGAATTCGCCCACGATCATGCCAGCCACCACCGTTTCAGCCACGGAGTTGCCGCCCAGGCGGTTGAAGCCGTGCATGTCCCAGCAGGCGGCTTCGCCAGCGGCGAAAAGCCCCTTCAACTGACGGGATTCGCCCGTGTAGTTAGTGCGCACGCCGCCCATGGTGTAGTGCATGGCGGGACGGACCGGAACCCATTCCTTCGTCGGGTCAACGCCGAGGAAGTAATGGCAGATTTCGTACACTTCGCGCAGGTTGTGCTTGATGTGATGTTCGCCCAGAAGCGTAATGTCGAGCCAGAGGTGCTCGCCGAAGCGGCTCTTCACGCCCTTGCCCTGAGCAATGCGCTCTTCCATGCGGCGGGACACGACGTCGCGGGACGCGAGTTCCTTCTTTTCCGGCTCCACGTCCGGCATGAAGCGATGGCCGTCCACGTCGCGCAAGAGGCCGCCGTCACCGCGGCAGCCTTCCGTCACCAGAATGCCGGCGGGGAAGATGCCCGTGGGGTGGAACTGAATGGCTTCCATGTTGCCCAGCGTGGCGACGCCGGATTCGAGGGCGAGCGCATGGCCCGTGCCTTCGCAGATCTGAGCGTTCGTCGTGACGCGGAAGAGCTTGCCGGCGCCGCCGGTGGCGATCGCGGTGGCCTTGGCGACATAGGCGAGAATTTCGCCCGTCATCAGGTTGCGGCAGACGGCGCCGTAGCAGCGCTTGCCGTCGTGAATCAGGGTGAGGGCTTCCATGCGCTCCACAACCGGAACGTTTTCAGCGATCACGCGGTCAGACACCGCGTTCAGCATCGCATGGCCCGTGCCGTCGGAGACGTAGCAGGTGCGCCACTTCTTCGTGCCGCCGAAGTCGCGCTGATTGAGAAGACCAGCGGCTTCCTTGCGTTCCGTGATGGTGACCTTCTCACCATTGATGATCACCTGACGGTCACCCGGGGTGATGCGCGTCCAGGGCACGCCCCAGGCGGCGAGTTCACGCACGGCCTTCGGGCTCGTGTTGACGAACATGCGCACCACGTCCTGATCGGCGCCCCAGTCGGAGCCGCGGACCGTGTCGGCGAAGTGGACGTCCTCGTTGTCGCCGAGGCCCTTGATGCAGTTGGCAAGCGAGGCCTGCATGCCGCCCTGAGCCGCCTTCGAGTGAGAGCGCTTCGGGGGTACCAGCGACAGGACGATGGAGTCATGACCGCGGCGCTTGGCAGCAACTGCCATGCGCAGACCGGCCAGACCGCCACCGATCACCAGCACGTCGGTGTAGATAATCTTCATTTAATGGTCTCCTTGATCCGTGAAGGATCCGCCCTCCGATCCGCACCGCGCGCCCCGCCGTTATTGAAAACAGCGAAGCCCCGGCACCGAGCATCGGGCAGGGTCAATAGAATTTTCCGGCCCTTCCGCCTACCGCTTCGGTGGTAGAGCCGCTTCTCGGGCGCTATTTTCGGCCATGAGCCGTCACATCACCCGAAAGGATGGGCTCTCAATGACTAAAAGCAACCCGGCCTCGTCGTCTTTACATGACTTCGCTACCGGTTCCGTGCTTTCGGTGCTTCTTTTTGTGATAGGACTGCAACGCACCCATCACAAAAAGAAGCGCCAGAGCCTTCAGGCAGGCCGCCCTCCAGCCTCATCGCAAAGCCGCACGTACGCGCAAAAGCCCGCTTGCCTCTCCCGTCCTTCGTCAAGACGAGCCGGCAAGCGGCCTTGCGAATTCTGAGCTGAGTCTTATCAGTTCAGGTTCGCACGGGCGAAGTCTATAAGCCATACCTCTTCCGTACTATAGGTGAGAACCCCTAAAATCCGAAGGGGAATAGGCTGGCCGCGCCCCTTGCTTGTGTCAGATTTTACTCAGAATTCATGGGACTTTCACAGGGTTTGCGTCCGTCCAATCCAAACAAGTTGTTCAGCTTTTGTCGGCTACCCCTAAATAGGTATTCGCGCTTTTGTCTTTTGTCCGTTTTGTTGCACTTGGTCATAAACAACCGTTAATGCCGTCACAATTCTGATATATGATGGTCATCGTTCATTTATTGACTTTGGAGCACCCTCATGAACGACATCATCTCCACCCCCAAGGCCCCCGCCGCCATCGGCCCCTACAATCAAGCCGTGAAGTCGGGCGGCACCCTCTACTGCTCGGGCCAGATCGGCCTCATCCCTGCAACGGGCGAACTCGCCCAGGGGCTTGACGCCCAGGTGCGCCAGGCCTTCACAAACCTCACTCAGGTCATCGAAGCCGCGGGCGGCAGCTTCACCGACGTCGTGAAGTTCACGCTCTTCGTGACGGATCTCGCCCACTTTGGCGAAGTAAACGCCATCATGCAGGAATTTGTGAAGCCCCCCTTCCCGGCGAGAAGCTGCGTCGAAGTGACGGCGCTTCCCAAGGGCGCCCTCTTTGAGGTGGAAGCCATCGCGGTTCTTTCCTAACTCACGCAAGGCCGGAACTCATGCACGCTGCCGAAGCTGACGAAGCCACCGAAAAGCCCGCCAAAAAAGCGGCCCCCAAAGTCTCCACCTCGGAGAAGTTTCTGCGCCTCGGGCTCGTGCGCGACTGGGACTTCGCGCTGCACCTGCCGCTGCGCTACGAGGACGAAACGCAGATCACCGACATCCGCGCGCTCGCCGCCGGCACCCGCGCGCAGATCCAGGCGAAGGTCGTCAACTTTCAGGAAAAGCGCTTCAACAACTTCCGGCCCTATTTTCTCGTGACGGTGGAGGACGGCACCGGCCGCGTCACGCTTCGGTTCTTTCGCTACTGCGACCGCAAGACGCTTGCCGTCGGCAACGTCGTGCGCGCCTACGGCGAGGTGAACGAGGCCTACGGCGGAGGGCTTGAAATCACGCAGCCCCGCGTCAAGAAAGCCGCGGACTGCCCCGAAGACCTTCCCTCCACCCTCACCCCCATTTACTCCACAACGGACGGGCTCACGCAGCCCATTCTTCGCAAGCGCATCCAGCGGGCGCTTCTAGACATCGACCTTCGGGAGACGGTGCCGGCGAAATTCACGACGCCTTTGGCGCTCCCCACGTTCGCCAAGTCCCTGCAGGAATTGCACGCCCCGAGCCCCATCACGCCTCAGGAGGCGCTCGCCTCTCGCACAACGCCCGAATGGAAGCGCATCATCTTTGACGAGTTTCTCGCGCAGCAGCTCTACTTGAGAGAGAGCCGGATTGAAAAGACGAGCCTCAAGGCGACGCCCTTGTCCGAGGAAAAGCACGACCTCACCGACGCCTTTTTAAAGGCGCTTCCCTTCTCGCTCACAGGCGCTCAGGAGCGGGTTTCGCGCGAAGTGGCCGAGGGACTTGCCAAGCCGCACCCCATGCAGCGCCTTGTGGCGGGAGACGTCGGCTCCGGCAAGACCGTCATCGCCGCGCTCGCTGCGCTGCGAGCCGTCGAAAACGGCGGTCAGGCGGCCGTCATGGCGCCTACGGAAATTCTCGCCCGCCAGCATTTTGACAAGCTCACGCAATGGTTCGCACCGCTGGGCATTGCCGTTGAGCTTCTCGTCGGCAGCCTCGCCGCCGCCCAAAAGCGCGAGGCGCAGGACGCCGTCGCCTCCGGCCGCGCACGGGCCGTGGTCGGCACTCATGCGCTCATCCAGGCGAAGGTCGTCTACCAGAACCTCGTGCTTGCCGTCATTGACGAGCAGCACCGCTTCGGTGTGGCGCAGCGCCTGAAGCTCATGCAGCCGGGCGACGCGGGGCAGGTGCCGCACCAGCTTCTGCTCACCGCCACCCCGATTCCGCGCACGCTCGCGATGAGCTACCTCGCGGACCTGGACGTTTCGTTTCTCGACGAACTCCCGCCGGGACGCCAGCCTGTAGCCACGAAGCTCGTGAGTCTCGCGCGCACCGCGGAGGTCATGGGCGCCGTCGCTGGCGACATTGCCAAAGGCGGTCAGTGCTACTGGGTGTGCCCTCTCATTGAAGAAAGCGAAAAGGCGGACCTCACCGCCGCTGTCGAGCGCGAGGCGGCGATTCGCGCCGCTTTTCCAGACCTTCGGACGGCGCTTCTGCACAGCAAGATGCCCGCCGAAGACAAGCAGGCCGTCATGGCAAAGTTCGCCGCGGGCGACATCGACCTGCTCGTCTCCACCACCGTGATCGAAGTGGGCGTCGACGTCCCCAACGCCACCGTGATGGTGATCGAGCACGCCGAGCGCTTCGGCTTGTCCCAGCTTCACCAGCTCCGCGGCCGCGTCGGCCGCGGCACGAGCCAGAGCGTCTGCCTCCTTCTTTTTGATCCTGAACTCACCGACGTCGGCAAGGCGCGCTTGAAGGTCATCCGCGAAACCACGGACGGCTTTGCGATCGCCAAGGAGGACCTGCGCCTGCGCGGCCCCGGCGAATTCTTAGGCGCCCGCCAGTCTGGCGCCGCCGCCATGCGCTTTGCCGACCCGTCCAGCGAGCCGGGGCTGCTTAAATGGGCCGCCCGCGTCGCCGAAGGCTGGCTCGCCGAAGACCCCGACGCCGCCCGGCAGTTCGCCGCGCGCTGGTTCGCCAAAAACGCCAACTACCTGCAGGCCTGATGGAGGGCTCATGAATCTCACCGAACTCAAGTACACCGTCGCCGTGGCGCAAGAGCGCCACTTCGGCCACGCCGCGGAAAAGTGCGGCGTCTCGCAGCCCTCCCTCTCCGTGGCGGTCCGCAAGCTCGAGACGGAGCTCGGCGTTCAAATTTTCGAGCGCAAGAGCACCGACGTCTCCCCCACGCCCATCGGCCTCATCATCGTCGAGCGCGCGAAAAAGGTGCTCGAAGCCGCGGACGCCGTCCGCGAGTGCGCCGCCGGGGGGCGCGACCCCCTGAAGGGGCCGGTGCGCCTCGGATCCATCTTCACGATCGCCCCCTACCTCATCCCCGGGCTCGTGTCGTCCGTGAAGAAGCTCGCGCCGGCAATGCCCCTCATTCTCTCCGAAAACCTCACGGTCAATCTGCTCGATGAATTGAGAACCGGCACGATCGACGCCGCGGTGCTTGCGCTTCCCATTGACCAGCCGGGCCTCATGCTTCACCCGCTCTACGACGAGGACTTTGTCGCCGCCGTGCCCGCGGACCATGCGCTGGCCCAGCAGGACGTCATCACCCGCGAAGCGATCAAGCACGAGCCCATGCTCATTCTCGGCGCCGGCCACTGCTTCAGAGACCAGGTCCTTGACTTCTGCGCTGACGGCGTGAGAAGCGATCCGTCGGGGAAAAAGCGCATCGAAGGCAGCTCTCTGCAAACCATTCTCTACATGGTGGCGCAAGGTCTTGGCGTCACCATCCTTCCCGCTAGCTCCGTTCCCTGCTACCGCGGCAACTCGATGGTCAAAATCATCCCCTTTGAAAAGCCCAACATCCCCAAGCGCCGCATCGTGCTCGCCTGGCGCAAGTCCTACCCGCGCGCCGAAGCCATTTCGATGCTGGTAAAAGGCGTCGATGCCATCAGCGAGCTCTACGGGTGCCGCCTCCTCACAAGCCTCCCCGCCGTGCCCGCCGGCCCGCAAAACTAATTACAAGCACCTAGCTTGCCGCCATTTTTGCGGGAATCTTCTCCGGTTCTCGCGAAAACGTCCCGAGGGCGGTGACGCAACTCGGCTTCATGTGGCAAAGTTTCGGACTTGGTAAAGCTGATAGAGGCGCCGCCCAAGAAGAGTACCGAAGGCGAGGAGGCATCCCGCAACCCATCGGAAAAGGATTCGGCGGCCGAAACCGACTTCTCGGCGGAGAAGTCGAGTTGGGCACCGGGACAACATCTCGGTGACTCCTGCGATCTCATCGCAGAGGAGCTGTCGGTGTTGATCGTCTTCTTTCTTTTCCCTCCGAACGGACAGAGCGAGCTGCATCGATGGATGCGGCTTTTTTGTTTTTCACGCCATCCAAAGGAAAAGAACTCATGGCAGACAACAGCACCCAGACCGCCCAGCAGGCGCTCTCGTCGGAATCGACCGAGATGCGCCGCGAAGTGGGCCTTTTCGGCGGCATCTCGGTCTTGGCCGGCATCATGATCGGCTCAGGCATCTTCTACATCGGCGCCATCGTCCTCAACCGCGCGGAAATGAGCCTCGGGCTTGCGCTTCTCGTGTGGCTTGTGGGCGGCGCGATCACGCTTCTCTCCGGCCTTTGCTACGCCGAGCTCGGCACAATGATGCCCAAAGCTGGCGGCATCTACCTTTACCTGCGCGAAGCCTACGGCGAGCGCGTCGCCTTCATGTGCGGCTTTGCGAACTTCACGTTCGGCAACTCCGGCTCCATTGCGGCGCTCGCCGTTGCGTTTGCGGCGGCCCTTGCCTCCATGACGCCCATTGATCCCGTGTGGCAGAAGGTGATTGCGGTGGGACTTGTCCTCATCCTCACCGCGATCAACATCCGCGGCATTCGCTTCGGCTCGCTCTTTCAGAACATCTTCTTCGTCGTGAAGCTCGTCCCGCTCGTGCTCATTCTCGCCTGCGGGCTCGTGATGGGCACGGAGACGCCGGACCTTCTGTCGATGCCACACGGCGTGCCCTCCGTGTGGGAGATTCTCTCCATGGTGGGCTTTGCCGTGATCGCCACGCTTTGGGCCTACGAAGGATGGACGAACCTCAATGTCATCGCTGAAGAGATCAAGAACCCGAAGCGCAACATCCCGATGGCCCTCATCATCGCCATCGTGGGCGTGTCGATTCTCTACGTCCTCTTCAACTACGCCATCTACCGCGTGCTCCCCTACGACACGATCGTCGCGCTCGTGCAGTCCGGAAACTACTACCTCGGCACCGAGACCGCGAAGCAGCTCTTTGGCTCAGCGGGCATGATCCTCGTGGGCGCCACCATGGTGCTCGCCATCTTCTCCTCCCTCAACGGCTGCATCATGGCGTTTCCCCGCATGTACTACGCCATGGCCCGCGACGGCGCGTTCTTCTCGTGCCTCGGAAAGCTTCACCCGCAGTGGAAGACCCCGGTGAATTCGATCCTCGCCTCTGCCGCAGTGTCGATCCTGCTCATCTGCTTTCGATCTTTGTCCGAACTCACGAACCTTGTCGCGCTCTGCGGCGTGATCTTCCACGGCATGGGCTTTTACGCCGTGATCAGCCTCCGAAAGAAGTACCCGACAATGGACCGCCCCTACAAGGTCTGGCTCTATCCCTTCACTGTCCTGCTCATCTGCGCCGTGATGGTGGGGCTCATCATCACCACGATCGTGAACGACCCGATGACGGCTGCCTTGTCCTTCATCGTGCCGGCGTTAAGCCTCATCCTCTACGAAATCCTCTTCAAGAAAAAGCGCGAGGCAGTGGTCGCCAAGCAAGGATACGAATAAAAAGGAATTGACACCATGATTGCCATTGTCAACGCCAACGTTTACGTGAATCGCGGCG
This sequence comes from Acutalibacteraceae bacterium, assembly GCA_963647785.1. GTDB lineage: Bacteria > Pseudomonadota > Gammaproteobacteria > Burkholderiales > Burkholderiaceae_F > Duodenibacillus. The sequence goes on along the minus strand of CAVJBF010000014.1, from coordinate 2,879 downwards.
ACTTCCGCGAAGCCCTTCTCGTGGGCGACGACGGTCTCATCGCCGCCGTCGGCACCACCGAAGAAATCCGCGCCGCCGCCCCCGACGGCACCGAGGAGTACGACGCCCGCGGCCGCACGATCGTGCCGGGCTTCAACGACTCCCACATGCACCTCGTGATGAAGGGGCAGCTGCTCGAATCGATCGAACTCTTGGGCGCCTCGAGCATCGCCGACGTGCAGGCGCGCGTGCGCGCCTACATCCGCGAGCGCCAGCCCGCCCCCGGCACCGTGCTTCACGGCATGGGCTGGAATCAGGACTATTTCAAGGAGGACGGCCACCGGCTTCTCGTGAAGGGGGACCTTGACGCCGTCACCACGGACTATCCGATCATTCTCGAGCGCGCCTGCGGACACATTCTTGCCTGCAGCAGCTCGGCCCTCGCGCTTGCCGGCCTCACCAAGGACTCCATTCCGGTCGCTGGCGGCGCCTTGGATCATGATGAAAACGGGGAGCTCACGGGCGTCGTGCGCGAAAACGCCTGCGCCCAGGTGCTCGCCCTTCGAAAGCACCCGACGCAGGAAGACTACGAGCGGCTCATTCGCACCGCCATGAAGCACGCCGTCCGCAACGGCGTCACCTCCGTGCAGACGATGGACCTGCGCCCCGGCGACTGGGAGACGGTGCTTGCAGCCTACACCGCCGTGCAGGAGCGGAATCCCCAGCTGCGCGTCTATCATCAGGTGAACTTCATGGAGCCCGAAGGCTTCAAGGCCTTCCTCGCAAAGGGCTATCGCACGGGCACGGGCGACGCCTTCAACCGCATCGGCCCCTTGAAGATGTTTGTGGACGGCAGCCTCGGCGCCCGAACGGCCTTGATGCGCGCCCCCTACCACGACGATCCTTCAACCACCGGAATCGCCACGCTCACGCCGGACGAAATCGCCGTCATGGTGAACCTCGCGGTGTCGCATCAGTGTCAGGTCGCGATGCACGCAATCGGCGACGGCGCGATCGAACGCGTGTTGGACAGCTACGACGCCGTCTGTCAGAATGGAAAGAATCCGCTGCGCCTCGGGTGCATCCACGTGCAGATCACGGACAAGGCGCTTTTGGAGCGCTTCACCAAAAACGACATCCTCGCCTACGTGCAGCCCATCTTTCTGCACTACGACACGGGGATCGTCGAAGACCGCGTGGGAAAAGACCTCGCCGCGACGAGCTACGGCTTCAACACGCTCGCAAAGCTCGGCGTGCACGAGAGCCTTGGCACGGACTGCCCGGTGGAAGACTTGAACCCCATCGACAACCTCTACTGCGCCGTAAACCGCCGCAACCTGCAGGGGCTTCCCGCCGAGGGATTTCATCCCGAAGAGTGCCTCGACATCTACGACGCCGTGGACGCCTACACGACGGGCAGCGCCTACGCGTCCTTTGAAGAGGACGTGAAGGGCCGGCTTCTCCCCGGCTACTACGCCGACCTCGTCGTGCTGTCGGAAAACCTCTTCACGAAGGATCCCTTGCAGCTTCGGGACGTGAAGGTGGACGCCACCATGGTGGACGGACGCTTTGTGTTTGAGCGCGAATAGCAATCCCTGAAATTCGCCACAGCGGCCTTCCGGAGAAAAGCTTCGGAAGGCCGCTTGCTATTGTGCAACAAGCACACGCTTTCCCTCAAAGGCAAAGCCGTACTTGTGAATGCGCTCCGGGGAGAGTCCAAGCGCCACAAGATCCGTTTCGTAACAACGGTCAGCAATCTGCTTCAAAGCTGCCTGAGCAGAAGCTTCGAGCGTCTTTTCACTTGAAGACCGCTTCACTTTGAACTCTAAGATATATCCATCATCCCGATTCACATCGACCGGCGCGAGCATCACATCATAACGACCATAGCCACTTTCTCGGTTGCTCTTTACCGCAAACCGCCCGCGAAGCGTCACAAGCAACCCCAAGACAAATCCATGGTAAAAACGTTCTGGCTCATGGTCTGCTGCATCAAACGCACTGAAGCACTCACGAACTAGCTCACTGAACGTTATGTTCATAGCTTCTATGTCATGCGACAGCAATGCTTTCAGAAATCCGTTATAGAACGCCTTTTTGTCGTCAAACCATCGACGAATCAAGACATCAAGCGTCATTTTCACTTCGAGATTGGTGATGGCAAGCTCGTAAAGCTGCTGCCCCGACGCGGCATAACTCACACTCACCACTTTCAGGTAGCCAGTGGCCAACAACAGCGACCACACAGCTGAAACAACGCTATCCAAATCTCTGAAAGAAATATCTTCTATCACGGGAACACGAATCGTTTTTCCTGACAGCAAATCCTCAAAATCACTCTTAATGTCAGCGTTCCCCTTTTGAATCAACTGCCCCACAAGCTCGTTGCTGCTAGTGTTAGCCCAATAGCATGCAAACGCCTTGCTCTGCAACAGATTGGTGATAGACCATGGGTTGTAAATATCTTTTGTTGCACCAAAAGAAAAACCGTCATACCAAAGCTTCACTGTTGCACGATCTTCAATGCCGTACTCATCAAGCGCTGCAAAAACTTCCTGTTCCGTAAAACCAAATGCTGTCTGAAATAGCGGCGTTGTTGTCGTAACCACCAATGGATTGTTTAGGTCTGAGAAAATAGATTCTTTGCTCACACGCGTTACGCCGGTAATAATCGCCCGATGCAACGACGCATTGCTTTTGAATGTGAAATTCATCAACTTGTTGAGGAACTTCACCAAATCATCCCAATAACCAGCTGTCCAAGCATCCTGAAGCGGCGTGTCATACTCATCCAATAGCACGATGGGCTTTACGCCGTAAGCTCCCCATAACCCATACGGCCAATTTTTAAAAATTATCAGAATGGAGACTACGAAAACAACCGGAGTCCTCCATGGCTT
>CAVJBF010000013.1:0-42153 GCA_963647785.1 Acutalibacteraceae bacterium | reverse complement strand
ATTGGTCCCCATGCAGCTTTTAGCTGTTTTGTCAAGTTTTTTGCGTTTTTCCTAGAATTCCACGATGAACCTGCGCGGGTTTAGGCTTGATTTCTGTCATTGCGTTGTGTAACATACACACTGTTGAAAACACTTTGACAGAGGCCTCTGTATGCGAAGTCAAGATGTGATCAACGCCCTCGAGCGAAGCGGATGGAAACTTGACAGAGTTGTCGGTAGCCACCACATCTTCGTAAATTCAGACCGATCGCGACACGTTACCGTTCCTCACCCTCGGAAGGATGTCATCATTTCGACGTTGAAGCGGATCGAGAAGCAATCTGGAATGAAGTTGAGGTAATTTGTTGATAGGGCGGAAGGGCTGATCTCCTTCCGCCCTCTAGCAACGGAAAGGAAACCAAGATGAAATATCCCGTCGCAGTGTGGCACACTGACGGTGCGTACACCGCTGAGGTCCCTAGCCTCCCTGGTGTCATCACTGAAGCCGACAGCATCGAAGAGCTTGAAGCCAGCGTCAAGGAAGCTGCCGCAGGTTGGATGGAAGCAGAGCTTGATGACGGACGAGCCATCCCAAAGCCCAGACCAATCGAAGACTTTGCATCAGACTCCGATTTCGATGACTGTATATGGATGCTGATGGACATTGACCCCACCTCGTTGTCAGACAAGACCGAGCGCATCAACATCTGTCTGCCCTCTCGCGTCCTTCGCCGCTTAGATTTCTTAGCTGGAAACGTCGGTTCCTCTCGCTCTGGCTATCTCTCGCAGTTGGTGATCAACCAGGCCACCGCCTGACAACTTAAACTTTCAGTAACCGTTTCAGTAGACAGGTTCCCTGAACTATACGGAACGACAAAGTGACTTGTGCTCCGAGTAAGGTAGAACTCAAGACACAAAGCCAGTGCTAGTCGGACAAGCACAAACATCTATGTCGTTTCCTATAGTTTCCATCAGCCCGCGGCGAACCGCGTCGTTGAACACGACTGACAGCGACATGATTTCCCGCATGAGTGTTGTCGGACTCAGCGTCTTGTTGTACTTGTTCGACGCCTCTAGAATGCGGGTCTCGGAGTAGGCATCAATGTCTGCTGTCGTAATCTCGCTCAAGCGTTTCGCGGCAAACGGGCGCTTGGCGAGTCTCATAAGTCGAAAGGACTCTTCTCTTGCTCCACGCTTTGTGGGCGTAACTCGCGCCACATAGTCTTCAATCAGCGCGGCGACGGAGATCAAAGACTGCTTCTTCGCAGGAGCCAGTTCAAGTGCCGCTGCAAACTTCTTCGCTTCAGCTTTTGTCTTGAAAGACTTCTGTCGCAGCTTTTTGCCCTCTCGCCACATGACGCGGAACCCTCCGCGTTTCCCTGGTGAAATGGATGCCATAGTTCTGTACCCCAAATGAAAAAACTGACCAACACGCCGACCAACAAACGGCCAACATTCGGGTGAGATTATGGGTACTTATGTGGGTTAGGCGCAACAAAAAACCCCACAATATCAACGATTGTGGGGTTATGTGGGGCTATGTTGGTGGGTGATGAGAGACTCGAACTCCCGACCTTCGCCGTGTAAAGGCGCGGCTCTACCAACTGAGCTAATCACCCGCCCTACCATCCGCGAGCACGAATCTCGCGAACCGGAAAGCTCGCTAGTTTACAGCATCCTTGAGAGACTTGCCAGCGCGGAACTTCGGAGCCTTGGAGGCAGCGATCTCGATGGTCTTGCCAGTCTGGGGGTTGCGGCCCGTGCGAGCGGCGCGCTCAGCCACCGTGAAGGTGCCAAAGCCGACGATGGCGACATCCTGGCCCTTCTTGAGGGAGGTGGTCACCGCCTCGACGAAAGCGTCAACAGCGGCGCCGGCCTTGGCCTTGGAGATGTCCGCCTGGGTGGCGATGAATTCAACGAGTTCAGTCTTGTTCATATTCGAATGACTTCCTTTAAAAGTTCCTCGCCGGACGCCTGAAGCCCGGAAAGATCTGTTTTTGAACACGGGCATTGTACAACACCAAAAAGGCCTCAGGTCAAGCTCTATAAGGCGATTTCCCCCGTTATTGCAACAAAATCCAACGTTCTTACTGCATTCGGAGGAGAAAAAAATGGAGCCCGCCGAAACAGTTTGCTCCGACGGGCTTCATTTTTAGAAACGCGAGATTAATGCACCACCGCGCCTAGCGCGTCAACCGACGGCATCACTGCCGCGGGCTGCGTCACTTCCAATGCCTTCGCCGCTTCGGCCTGAGGCTTTAAGGGCTCGGGCATGCGCACGAGCGCCTCTTCGAGCACCTTGTCAATCCAGCGCACCGGCACGATCTCCATCCCAGTCTTCACATTGTCAGGAATCTCCGCAAGATCCTTCACGTTGCTCTCTGGAATGAGCACCTTCTTGATGCCGCCGCGCAACGCCGCAAGAAGCTTCTCCTTCAAGCCGCCGATCTCAAGCACCTCGCCGCGAAGCGTGATTTCGCCCGTCATCGCCACGTCAGGGCGCACCGGAATGCCCGTCATCGCGGACACGATGGCCGTCGTGATCGCAGCGCCCGCAGACGGCCCGTCCTTCGGGGTCGCGCCTTCCGGAAAGTGAATGTGCCAGTCGGTTTCACCAAAAACCTTCGCGTCGATCCCCAGCTTGTCGGCGCGCACGCGCACGACGCTTCGCGCCGCCTCCACGCTTTCCTTCATCACGTCGCCCAAAGACCCCGTGCGCTGCACGACGCCCTTGCCGGGGAAGACCACCGCCTCCACCGTAAGAATGTCGCCGCCCACTTCGGTCCACGCGAGGCCATTCACCTGCCCCACCTGAGGCTCCTTCTTCGCGACGCCGTAGTCAAACTTCCTGACGCCAAGGAAGTCGGCGAGATTCTTGTCGGTGACGACCACCTCCTTCACCTCGTCCTTCTTCTTGTCAGCATTCTGGTGCACGACCTTGCGGAAGATCTTCCCCACAGAGCGCTCGAGTCCGCGCACGCCCGCCTCGCGGGTGTAATAGCGGATGATGTCGCGCACGGCGGAGTCCTCGATCTTCACTTCGCCCTTCTTCACGCCATTCATCTCCATCTGCTTGGGGATGAGGTGGCCCGAGGTGATGTGCATCTTCTCATCTTCGGTGTAGCCCGAGAGATTGATGACCTCCATGCGGTCAAGCAGGGCGGGCGGGATGTCATAGCTGTTGCTCGTCGCCACAAACATCACGTCGGACAAGTCGAAGTCCACGTCAACGTAATGGTCTTCAAACGTGCGGTTCTGCTCGGGGTCGAGCACTTCAAGGAGCGCCGCCGCCGGGTCGCCCCGGTAGTCGTGGCCGATCTTGTCAATCTCGTCCAAAAGGAACAGCGGATTGCGCACACCGGCTTTCGTCAAGGACTGGATCACCTTGCCCGGCATGGAGCCGATGTAGGTGCGGCGATGACCGCGGATCTCGCTTTCGTCGTGCACGCCGCCCAAGGCCATGCGCACGAACTTGCGGCCGGTGGCGCGCGCGATGGATTCACCAAGGCTCGTCTTGCCCACACCCGGTCCGCCCACGAGGCAGAGAATCGGCGCCTTCACCTTGTCAACGCGCTTTTGCACGGCAAGGTATTCCAAAATGCGCTCCTTCACCTTCTCGAGTCCCCAGTGGTCGGCATCGAGCACCTTCGCAGCCTTCGCAAGGTCAGAGTTGACGCGAGTCTTCTTCTTCCAGGGAAGCTCCAGGAGCGTGTCAAGATAGCCGCGAATCACCGTAGCCTCAGCGCTCATGGGCTGCATCAGACGCAGTTTCTTCAACTCGTTGTTCGCCTTCTCCTGCGCTTCCTTGCTCATCCCAGACTCAGCGATCTTCGCCTTGTAGGCGGAGACGTCGTCCGTCTCCACCGCCTCATCGCCTCCGAGCTCCTTCTGAATCGCCTTCATCTGCTCGTTGAGGTAGTAGGTGCGCTGGTTCTTGTCCAAAGCCTGCTTCACTCGGCCATGGATGCGCTTTTCAACAGCAAGGATCTCCACTTCACCCGCGATGAAGCGGGTGAGCGCATGAAGTCGCTCGCGCACGGAGATTTCCGACAGGAGCTTCTGCTTGTTTTCGAGCGAAATCGGGAGCTGCCCCGCCACCGCATCCGCCATCGTGTCAGCGTCGCGCATGGAGAGAATGTTCTGAACGACCTCCTCCGAAAACTTCTTGCTCTGCTTGGCGTAGTCCGCAAAATCCGCGGCGACTGAGCGCCGAAGCCCCTCCACTTCCGTGCCTTCGCGGTCCGTGGAGTCAAGACGCGTCGCATGGCAGGAAATCTTGCCGTCCTCGCTTTCTGCGAGCGAATTGAGCTTCACGCGGTGATGCGCCTCGATCAGCACCTTCACCGTGCCGTCGGGAAGACGCAGCATCTGCATCACCGTGCCCACGGTGCCCACGTCGTAGAGGTCCGACGTCTTCGGATCGTCGCACTTCGGATCCTTCTGCGTCACGAGCACAATGCGCTTGTCGCCCTTCAAGACGTCCTGAACCGTGCGAACGGTCTTGGGACGGCCGATGAAAAGAGGCAGCATCATGCGGGGAAAGATCACGAGATCACGCACCGGCATCACCGGCGAGACGATCACGCCAGGCGTGCCTTCGGTCGTTTCGAATTCAGTCATTGTTCTTCAATAGTATCGTTTTCAACCCGCAACCGGGTTTCCGTGAAGGGCCATATGGGGGCGAAGCCCGCCCTTTTCAAGCCCTTTGGGTCTTTTCCGGACTTTAACAAGGAAGCCCGGCGCCGGGTGACGAAAAACGCGCAGAACCTTACCCGATCCTGCGCGTTCTTGAGAGAAAAAGCCTACGGCTCCGTGCTCGCACGCGGGCACTCCACGAGCTCGGCGGGCGCCCCCTTCTCCACCGTATCCGCCGTGACGCGCACCTCGCCCACTTCAGCTCTGGCGGGAACGTCAAACATGGCGTTCAAGAGCGCCTCTTCAACGATGCTTCGCAAGCCGCGAGCGCCCGTCTTGCGGACCATGGCCTTCTTGGCAACCGCCTTCAAGGCGTCGTCAGTCACCGTGAGCTTCACGCCTTCCATCGCAAAGAGCTCGGCGTACTGCTTCACGAGCGCGTTCTTGGGCTGCGTAAGAATGGAGATGAGCGCCTCTTCAGTGAGCTCTTTCAAAACTGCGATGATGGGCAGGCGCCCCACGAGTTCAGGAATGAGGCCGTACTTCACGAGGTCAGAGGGCTCGGCCTCCTCGAGAAGATCACTCACCGCCGTCTCCTTCTCGCTTGCCACGGTTGCCGAAAAGCCAATTCCCGACTTCACCGAGCGGCGCTTCACAAGCTTTTCCAAGCCGTCAAAAGCGCCGCCGCAGATGAAGAGGATGTTCGTCGTGTCAACAGCCTGCATCTGGCCGCGGGGATTCTTGCGCCCGCCTGACACCGGGACGTTGCAGACCGTGCCTTCAACAAGCTTCAAAAGCGCCTGCTGCACGCCTTCGCCCGACACGTCGCGCGTGATGGAAGGGTTTTCGCTCTTGCGAGCAATCTTGTCGATTTCGTCCAGATAGACGATGCCGTGCTCGGCGCGCTTCACGTCGCCGTCAGCGGCCTGCACGAGCTTGTGGATGATGTTCTCCACGTCTTCGCCCACGTAGCCCGCTTCGGTCAAGGTCGTCGCGTCCGCGATGGCAAACGGGACGTTCAGCACGCGCGCCAGCGTCTGCGCGAGCAGCGTCTTCCCCGAGCCCGTGGGCCCCACGAGCAGGACGTTGGACTTGGAGAGCTCGACGCCGTGGTCATCGGCCAAGTGCCGCAGGCGCTTGTAGTGGTTGTAGACCGCCACGGAGAGAACGCGCTTGGCCTTCTCCTGACCGATCACGTAGTTGTCAAGGTGAGCGTAAAGCTCCTGGGGCGTCGGCAGCTTCTCCGCCATCTCAGGGGCCGCAGCGTCCGTCGCCTCCTTTTCGCCTTCGGCTGCTGCGCTCTCCTTGCCGGCCGTCTGGGCCGCCGAGAAGCCCACGGCCTTCATGAGCCCCTTGATGCAGCGGTCGCACACGCAGATGCCTCGGCCCGTGTCGATGAGGCTGTTGCAGTCCGCCTTGATGCGGCCGCAGATGGAGCAGCGGCTCTCGTCCGTTTCGTTCGTCATGTCGTCCTCGTTGTTATTCGCGGTGCGTGAGAATCTTGTCGATGATGCCGTACTTCAGGGCTTCTTCAGGACTCATGTAGTTGTCGCGGTCGGTGTCCCGGGTGAGCTCTTCGATCGTGCGGCCGGTGCGCTCGGCGAGCACGCCGTTCAAAAGCCCCTTCAGCTTCAGGATTTCTTGCGCCTGAATCTCGATGTCGCTGGCCATGCCTCGAGAGCCGCCCGAGGGCTGGTGAATCATGATGCGGGAATTAGGAAGCGAATAGCGCTTGCCTTTGGCGCCCGCCGTGAGAAGGAACGCCCCCATTGACGCCGCCATGCCCACGCAGATCGTCTGCACATCGGGCTTGATGAACTGCATCGTGTCATAGATGCCGAGCCCGGCGTAGACGCTGCCCCCGGGACTGTTGATGTAAAGCGAGATGTCCTTGTCCGGATTCTCACTTTCCAGAAACAGAAGCTGGGCGATCACGAGATTGGCGCTCTCGTCGTTCACCTCGCCCGAAAGAAAGACGATGCGGTCGCGCAGAAGGCGCGAGTAGATGTCAAAGCTGCGCTCGCCGCGCCCGCTCTGTTCAATCACCATCGGGATGAGCATGTTGTTGGGAAGCATTCCTTAACTCCAAAAACTTCGTCGTCTCGCCTGAGACGCGAAAGGCGGAAACCACCGCGGGACGTCCTCCGCTGAGAGGTCGCCGCCCGGCCCGTTTCCGCCCTGCAGCGCTTGGGGATGCATCCCTAGGCGCCAGCTGATTCAATCGGACAGCAGATTACTGCTGAGGCTTCATGAGATCGTCGAACGTCACCGCTTCGTCGGTGGTCTTCGCCTTGCCGAGCACGAAGTCAACGAGCTTCTCTTCGGTGGCGAGGTTGAGGTAGCGCTGGTGTTCGCGCGAATCCTTCAGCACGGAATCCACCACAGCGGCAGGCTGCTCGTAGGCTTGGGCGATTTCGCTCACGAGGGCCTTCACGTCCGCTTCGGTCGCGGCGAGCTGGTTGTCTTCGATGATCTTCGTTGCAAGCATCGTGAGCTGCACGCGCTTTTCAGCCTGCTCCTTGAAGAGGTCAGTCGGAAGCTGACGCTTCTTCGCGTCGGCGGCCTTGATGATGCCGCGGGCAACGTAGTCGTTCATCATGGCCTGAGCCATCTGGGTTGCCTCGGTCTCAATAAAGGCCTGCGGCACGGCAAACGTAGCGAGCTCCTGAAGCTTGCCCATCACTTCAGCGCGAATGCGATTGCTCAGGCGATTCTTCACTTCGCGCTCAAGATTCTTGCGCACTTCAGCCTTCATCTTGTCGGCGGATTCGAGCTCGAGCTGCTTTGCAAATTCGTCGTCCAACGCCGGGATCGTGCCCTTTTCCACTTCCGTGCATTCCACTTCGAAAGTGACCTGCTTGCCGGCGAGATCCTTGGCAGCGTAGTCTTCCGGGAAGGTGAGATCAAAGGACGTCTTGTCGCCGGCGGCGAGGCCTTCAATCGCCTTTTCAAACTCAGGGAGCATGGTGCCGGCGCCAACGATGCACTTGTAGCCCGTCGCGCTGCCGCCTTCAAACGGCTCGCCGCCCATCATGCCCTTGAAGTTCACCGTGATGCGATCGTTCTTTTCCGCCTTGCGGCCGTCTTCCTTGGCATAGGTGGCGCGCTGGCGAGCCATGATGTCGAGGGTCTTCGCGACTTCGGCGTCCGTCACTTCGCACTGGTAGCGCTTCAGCTCAAGCGCTTCGAAGGCGGGAACCACCACTTCAGGCATCACTTCCACGTGGGCGACGAACTTCATTTCGGCGTCACCGGGCTTGCTGCCTTCCACGGCTTCAATGCGGGGGAAGCCTGCGAGGGCAAGGCCGCTGGCCTTCGCTGCGTCCTCGTAAGCTTTGCCAACGAGGCCGTTCAGGACGCGGGTGCGGGCTTCATAGCCATACATTTCGGCGACCTTCGCCGCCGGCACATGACCGACGCGGAAGCCCGGGAGCTTGGCCTTCTTGCCGAGCTGCTTGAGTTCCTTGGCGGTGCCAGCCTCGAGCTCGGCGAAGCTCACGGAAAATTCAATCGTCTTTTCCAGAGGATTCACCTTGGGCTCAGCGGCCTTGGTTTCTTCGGTCTTGGCGGCTTCAACGTTTTCAGTCATCGCTTTCAATCTTTCAAGAAAAAATAACGAACCGGCGACCTTTGACGGAAAGCCCGTTGTCGAAAAGCTTTCCGCTTTGTCGGCAGTCGCAAGGCTCAAGAGTAAAAAATTCGGTTGACCGGCGGGCTTTCTACGGCCGCACGCGGTACGAAACGGCGGATTATACCTATTCAAGCGGAAGAATTCCGCGGAAATTTTCAGCGCCGCGGCGGCCTCCGTTAAAAAGCGGGCGCCAGAGGCTCATCGCCCGGCGCCCGCTTTGAGACGCCCGCAGGCATCCCGTCCCGTCATGAAGCTACTTTCTGAGATTCTTCACGGCGCTGTCGGCGGCCACAGCCCCGGAGATGACCGCCCAGCTGTTCATCATGGCGGTCATGGAGTCCGCGCCGTTGGCGCCCCCGACAACGCAGCCCGCGCCATAGAGGTTGCCGATGGGCTTGCCGTTCTTTGCGAGAATCGCGAGATCCGTGCCGGCCTTCAAGCCCCCAAGCGTCGTGCAGAAGCGCACCTTCTGCTCAACAATGTACCAGGGACCTTCCGTCAAGGGCATCAGCACCTTGCGGCCGAATTCCGCGTCGCGCCCCGCCGCAACCGAGTTGTTCCACTTCGTCACGGTCTTCGCGAGCTCCTCGCCGTCGATCCCCATCTTCTGCGCGGCTTGCTTCAAGTCCATCGAAGTCGCCATGACGGGGTGCCCGTTGTTGACGATGTTCGCCCATCCTTCCAAGGTCTCTTCATTCGGAACGAGCTTGTCCTCCAGAGACTTGGCGACGTACTGCTTCCACGCCGCCTTGTCCATCACGATAAAGAGCATCGACTTCTTCTGCGCAAGCGACACATCGGTAAGCTTTCCGAGTCCTTGCAGCTCATCCACCACACGGCGGCCGTCCAGATTCACGTAGATCGCGCCCGACTTCTTCATGGTGTCGGTAGAAGACGCCGTCGCCGCGAGCCCATGCCCCGGCATCGTCTCCACGCCCTGCGGGTACTGCTTCACAAGATCCAGGTTGATCGTTGCCGCACCCACCTTTTCCCCCATCTTGAGACCATCGCCGCTGTCGCTGTCAAGACCGTAGAAAAGGCCTTCCTTCACCTTCGCGGGCAGCAGCGCCGAATTGGCGCCGTAGCCGCCCGAAGCGAGAATCACGGACTTCGCGTCAAACGTCACCCAGCGGCCGTCGGCGAGAGTGGCCTTCACGCCGGTGACATTCCCATTGGCGTCCGTCACAAATTCCTGCGCACGCGTGTCCGTCATGATGACGCCGCCCCTTTCCGCGAGCTTCGCGCTCATGAGCTTCAGAAAGTTGACGCTGCGTCCCGTGACGCCCAGCTGGCGGCTCGCGGAGTGGTCAGGGTACTGCGTCGCCGCCGGCCCGTACGGAATCTTCAGGTCGTCAATCAGCCAGTCCACGACGCCGCCCGCCTTCTTGGCGGTCATCATCGCAAGCGCCTTGTCGTTCTTGTACTTGCCCGCCTTCAAAATGTCGCTGTACGCGAGCTTCGGGCTGTCCTTCGTCTCCTTCATCACCTCGCGCTGGTAGCGCGATCCCGTCGCGATCAGCGTGCCGGCGTTCAGCTGGGTGTCGCCGCCGATCGCCGGCATCTTTTCAAGAAGGATCACCTTGGCGCCCTCACCCGCCGCACGCACGGCGGCCGTGATGCCCGCCGCACCCCCGCCCACGACGAGAATGTCCGTCGTCACGGTGTCGGGAATCATCGAGGTGTCGTGCTTCGTCTTCACGTACTGAGAGTAGGCCTCCGTGTCACCGCCGGCGTTTTCAATCGCGTCCGCCACCGCGGCGCGAATGCCGTTTGACGTGAGGGTCGCGCCCGTTACCGCATCCACGTTCGTCGAATTCCCCGTCACAATGCGCGCGGGCACTTCCGTGATCGCCTTGTCAGAGACGCCGGCCGTCTCCGTATGCTTCACGACCTTCACGCCTGCAATCCGGCCGTCTTTCATCGTGACAGCCGTCGTGATCTCGCCGCCGCGTCCGAATCCGGTGCCGGTGTAGACGCCGTCCTTGACGCCCGCGGGAGCCTCGGGCTGCGTCGCGCAAGCCGCAAGAAGCAGAACGGCCGCCGCAGCCGCCGTCAGACGAGGAAGATTTCGAACCATGATTTCTCTCCATAAAAATGGCCGTCCTATTCTTTTTTCCGAGGGAAATCCCGAAGATTTCACCCCTCCATAAACGGGATCGGACTAAGGTGGTTATTCTACGTCTTTTGTCGTACACCCTCCCTTTTGGCCTAAGCAGAAATACCAAGAAACACTGTTCCAAGGCCAAGGCGGCGCACATTCCATAGAATGCCCGCCATGACTCACACAGCGCGAGGAGCACGTTCCCCGCTTGCTTCCCGCGCTTTCTCGGAAATTCATATGTCCAAGCTTTACATGGGTTTTGACGCCGGCACGCAGAGCGTGAAGGTGGCGGTCTATGACGAATCGATGAAGTGTCTCGCGCAGGCTTCAGCCCCGACAACGCTGCACTACCCGCAGCCAGGCTGGGTGCAGATGAGCGCTGACGAATATCTCGAGATCGCGCTTTCCTGCATGAAGAAGTGCACAACAGAAATCCGCGGCAAGGGCTACGACCCGGCGGACATCGCCGCCGTGATGGGCGACGGCATCATCTGCGGCATCTGCGGCGTGGATGAAAACGGCAAGGCCGTGACGCCCTACATCAACTACCTTGACAGCCGCACCCAGGAAGACGCGGACGCGATCAACGCGATGGGGCTGGACCTCTGGGGCAGAGAAACGGGCAATGCGGAAGCGAGTTGCATGTTCCCCGCGCTTTTTGCGCGCTGGTTTCTCGCCAATTCCGCCGCCTTCCGCGACAAGGGCGTGAAGTTCGTGCACAACGCCCCCTACATTCTCATGAACCTCGCGGGATTGAAAGGCAGGGACGCCTTCATCGACTGGGGCGCCATGTCTGGCTGGGGCTTGGGCTACCGCGTTGAAAAGAAGGAATGGAGCCGCGAGCAGCTCGCCGTCCTCGGCATTGACGAAAAGTACCTTCCCCGCATTCTGAAGCCCTGGGACATCGTGGGCGGCGTGTCGCCTGAAATGGCCGAGAAGTCGGGCTTGGCCGCGGGCACGCCGGTCTGCGCAGGCGCGGGCGACACCATGCAGTCGATGCTGGGTTCCGGCGTCTTCACCACCGGTCAGGGCGTGGACGTCGCAGGCACCTGCTCCATGTTCTGCGTCTCCACAAAGGGCATCGTCCCCGAACTCTCCCGTCCGGGCAGCGGCCTCATCTTCAATTCCGGCACTCTCCCCGACACCTACTTCTACTGGGGCTTCATCCGCACCGGGGGCCTCGCGCTGCGCTGGTTCAAGGACAACATCTGCGACGCCGCCAGCGATCCCCGCTACTACACAGTGCTTTCTGAAAAAGCAGCGGACGTTCCAGCGGGCTGCAACGGCGTCGTCTTCCTGCCCTACCTTACGGGGGGCTTCGGGGACATCAAGACCGCAAGCGGGTGCTTCCTCAACATGACGCTGGACGACGACCGCTTCGTGCAGTGGCGCGCCGTTTTGGAAGCGATCGGCTACGACTACATGGAGATCACGGACACCTACCGCGCCGCGGGCGTTGATCTCTCGCGCATCACCGTGACCGAAGGCGGCAGCCGCGACTCGCTCTGGAACCAGATCAAGGCCGACATGCTGAACGCCCACATCGTGCGCTTTCGCACCGCAGGCGGCGCCGTCGTCACGAACTGCGTCTTCGCCGCAAAAGCCGCAGGGCACCTCGACGACGTGACGGGCGCCTTGACGAAGACCTTCGTGAAGGATGCGCAGTATCAGCCCAACGCCGAAAACAGCAAGCTCTACCGAGAGCTCTTCAACCTGAAGACCAAGCTCGTTCACACTGACATGAAGGCGGCGTTTGACACGCTGCAGGCGATGCGGCCCGCAAAACGCGGCTGATTTCCCCGCACTCACGCCCCCTGTAGGCCAAGACCGCGGCAAGCTTTTCAAAAAGCGGCCGCGGCCTTTTTCTTCAGGCGCCTCCTGGCCCGCCGTTTGGGTCAATAGATTTCCAGCGTATCAAGCTTCAGTCCGACAAAGAGCGCCACAATGCGCTTCACCTTCGGCAAGCACTTCACGTTGTCCGCTTTTTCGTAACGGCTGATCTGCTCCCGAGCTTTGACCAGCGCCTGCGCCTTGGCTTCACCTGTTGCCGCTTTTGTCGAGAGATATTTCACCTCGACCAAGTAAGCCGTCTCGGCGCGGCTTTCAGCTGCGGGCGTTGCCAGAATGTCAGCAAAGCCTTTCGCTTCACCGTCAAGCTCTGCTTCACTCTTGACGACATAAGCGTTCGAGAAATTGAATGCGCCGATGAGGAGCGTTTGAAAGTCGCTTTCCTTCAAATGAGCATGCGAATGAAGGCCGCTAGCGGCTTGAAATCGATTGCAGGTGACTTCAAAAAGCGGCCGCGGATCACCTGCGACCAACGCTTTGATCGCTTCAATAAATTCTGTCGCCACAAATTCGTAGTCTTCGGCTTGAAGGACATGCTTCAGGAAAAACTCGAAGAACTGAATGCTTACGGCACGATTCGGCACCACCAACACCCGCTCCGGTCCCGGACCATAGGTGAGAAAGCCGAAATAGAACATGGCCGAAAGCAAAGACGCTCGATCAAACTGCGACTGCTGATTGAGGTCCAAGGTTCGGAGACCGCCCTTGAGCGAAATGGGTTCGCGACGCAGTGCCTGTGCAACGATCTGCTTCACAAAATCTTCATCGCCCAGCCGAAGTATCTTTTCAATCTTGTTGATGTCATAGCCGGCATTAGGATCGAGAAGCGTCTCCGGTTCTTCACCCAGACGCAGCCAGGCTTCCAAATAGCCGAGGCACATCGTCGGATTGAAGACGGTCGCCGGATTTTGCGGGCTGAAGCGATAGCCGTTGTACCACTCCTTCATGCGAGAAACCAGCTCGTCCAGACTGCAGGCCAGATTGTTCAGGTCCAGCACCTGAGAGGCCAGCTCCCTCAGCTCTCCTTCGGTAAAGCCATAGAGATCAGCAAACGCCGGATCTGTCGTGTAATTGGATGAAATGCTGAAGCCCGACGTCATGGAATCGAGCGATATGGACGTCACCCCCGTAATGAAGATGCGTTCCACCACCTGAGACGTGGCGGACTTCAGCTTCGCAAAGAATGTTTTCAAGAAACCTTTCGCCGAGGTGATCGCCTGGAAGTGATTCAAGTCCTCGGAAAGCACCTCGTTGGCAAACTGGTCGTACTCGTCGATGAGGATGTACAAACGCACGCCGGGATCGTTTTGAGAAACCAGCAAGAAGAAACAGCCGATCAGAGAGGCGGCATCTTCAAAGCGCCCCTCGAGAATTTTGTTCTGCTCAGGATGAGGGTAACGAATGAAGTAATCGCCCAGTGAATAGAGGACGGATTTTTGAAATGCCGACTCCATGACTGCATGGCTGGAGGTGGCGATGCCAGAAAAATCCAAATGAAGAACGCGGAATTTATTCGCAAGCGGCGTCTTGTGCGAACCAATGTACGTGCCTAAGAAAACTTGATCAAACTGACCGGCAGCGGCCTCGTCGTAGTAGGCCTGCAGCATATTGGTCGAAAGCGTTTTGCCAAAACGCCGCGGACGAACAATGAAAGGATATTTCTTGCAGCGCTCCAAAACTTCAATGCACCGGGTTTTGTCTACATAAGCGAAGCCTTGACTGCGAATGGCAACGAAATTTGCGTCACCATAAGGCGTAGCTTTGAGTTGGCGAGAATCGGACATGACAGAACTCTGGAAAGAAAAACAATCGATCGCCTCTGCGACAAACGCGAAAATTATACGTCATTTTAATAATGGAGTTAGTAAATTTATTGAAAAACAAATTAAATGACCCTCAGACACAGGGAGCAAGATTGGCAGAAACAAAACGGGCCTGGGGGAAAGCGGATCATCAGCCGCCATCCCCCAGGCCCGACGCAAACGGAAGGAAGCCTTCCGTCACATGACTGTCTTAGTCACGCTTCACAATAGGCGCCGCGTCCTTTAACTTCAACACGCAGTGGTACACCACCAGAACCGCCAGAACAATGAGCGCCACCGCCACAATGAGCTGCAGGCCATGAATCATGAAGACGAACTTGCCTGCCGCAAAGGCGAGCCAAATCTTGTAGATATGCTCAACCAAGGCCGTCATCGTCACAACGAACATGACGGTCATCGGCACGTAGAGCATCCAGCCCTTGCGGCCGGTGGACTTCAAGAACACCGCAACGCCCGTGAGAACGAGCGCGGAGAGAAGCTGGTTTGCCGAGCCAAAGAGCGGCCACACGCTCATGTAGCCCGCCAGACACAGGGCATAGCCGCCGGCAATGGTGAGCAGCGTCGCCACCACGGGGTTCATGAAGAACTTCTGAACCGCGTTGGGCTCTTCGCCTTCGCTCGGCGTGAAGAATTCCTGCAACGCCATGCGGCCGATGCGGGGCACGGCGTCAACCGTGGTGAGCGCAAGCGCCGACACGCACATCGTGAGAACGCACTGAGCAACGAACTGCGGGAAGCCGAAGATCTGCGTGAGGAACGCAGCCACAGAGCTCGAGAAGATCTGGAACGGCGTGCCCTGGGGAAGAACGCCGTTGCTTGCGCCCGCGCAAACAATGACGAGCGCCACGACGCCGAGAATCACTTCGACGCACATGGCGCCGTAGCCCACGGGACGCATGTCGCGCTCGTTGGCGATCATCTTGGAAGACGTGCCCGAGCTCACGAGGGAGTGAAAGCCCGACACCGCGCCGCAAGCCACCGTCACAAAGAGGATCGGGAAGAGATCCATGTTCTTCACGGTAAAGCCCACGTAGGCCGGCATATTAAGTGTGGGGTTCGTAACGCACACGCCCACGACGCCCGCCAGAATCATGCCGATCAAGAGGAACATCGAGAGGTAGTCACGCGGCGTCTTCAAGAGCCACATCGGCATCACGGACGCCACAAAGATGTACGCAAACACCACATAACGCCACGTCGTTGCATCCGCAAACATCGGGAATTCAATCCCGAGCGCAATCATGGCCACCATGAGAACGAGGCCCACGATGAGCTGGCACAGGGCGCCCGGCTTCACATAGCGCAGGAAAAGGCCGAACACCACGGCGCCCGCGATGTAGATCATGGAGATGGAAGCGGCTGCCGCGTTGGGCACGAGCTCCGCCCCCGTCTTTGAAAAGCCGTTGAAGGTCGCCGCCACCATGTCGCAGAAAGCCGCGATCACAAGAAGCGTGAAAAGCCAGCAGAAGAAAAGAAAGAGCCGGCGGCCCACGCGACCCACATAGGCTTCAATAATCATGCCGATGGTGCGGCCGCCGCTCTTTACGGACGCATACAAAGACGAAAAGTCCTGCACAGCGCCAAAGAAAATGCCGCCGATCAGCATCCACAGCAAGGCAGGCAGCCAGCCGAACATCGCCGCGATGATCGGTCCCGTCACAGGCCCCGCCCCCGTAATGGACGTGAACTGGTGCGCGAACACCGTATACCAAGGCAGGGGCGAATAGTCCTTGCCGTCATTTTTCTCAACTGCAGGCGTCGCACGCTTGGGATCGATGCCCCAAACCTTCTCGAGCCACTTGGCGTAGCCGAAATAGCCGACCGCGAGCACCGCCACAGCGATCAGCACTACCTCGAGACCAGTCATGATGATTAATTACTCCACTGTTTTAATACGAATTCTTCTTCCGCGAAATGCGGAAGCGAAAGGCTGATGCTACGCTTTAACAATCTGATACACATCAAGCCCCCTGCCGCTCCTTGAAAAACGACAAGGAAACTAGGGTGTTTTCCCGATAAGAGGCGCGGGTTTTCACCAAGATGGTGCAGAAAACCAGGCTAGCAACGCCCCTTCAGCAACACTCGCAAGAGGCAAAGCACCATGACGGCGCAGAAGGTCATGACGAGCGCGTACTTCGCGGCGCTCCCCAAAACAAGCGGCACCCAGAGTCCCGTGCACGCAGCGAAGGACCCCGTCGCAAAGAACTGCTGAACGGAGGCGGCGGTGCCGCGGTTTTCAGGAAAGAAGTCGAGATTCAGAACCTGCAGCACGGGCCGGTCCGCCGACATCGCAAAGTAGTAGAAGGCGGGGCCCAAAAGCAGCCACGGAAAGCCCGGCGCCCAGAGATGGTCCGCCAGAGCGGCTGCAGCGGAAACGACAATCATGGCGCCGGTGACGCGATAAAGCATGCCCTTCGCGCCCCAGCGGGCGGCAAGCTTCGGAGACGCCCAGCTTCCCGCCATTCCCGTCACAACGAGCGGCACTGTGAGCCAGCCGAAGTCATCAATCCCGAGGCCCATCACCTTCACGACGAAGTCCGCAGCGCCCGCCGAGTAGAGGATGCCGCCCATGAACGCAAAGCCATGCGCAGCAGCGCCGGCGAGAAAAGCCCCCGAAGAGAGCACCCGGCGGTAGCCTGCGGCAAGCGTTTTGAAGCTGAAGGGCCGGCGCTTCTCGCGCGGCAGTGTTTCTGCAAGAAAAAGCGATACGACAATCGCAACCATCGCCGCGTACGCCGCTATGAACCAGTAGACAGAACGCCAACCCCAGTGCACCACGAGCTCTCCGCCCACAATCGGCGCCGCCGCGGGCGCCACGGCAAAAAACATTGCAATGAGCCCGTTCATCTGCGCGGCATCCAATCCCTGCCAGCGATCCCGCACGAGCGCGAGCGTCACCACTTGTCCTGTCGCCGCCCCCATGCCCTGAAGGACGCGACAGGCGTTGAAAACCGCAAAGGAGCTGCTTGAAAGCGCCGCAAGGGTCGCCGCAATAACAAGGAGCAGGCCGCCCGCGAGCACCGTCTTGCGCCCGAAGGCGTCCGAAAGCGCCCCTACAACCAGCGCCGCCGCGGCGAATCCCGCCAAATAAGCGGTCATCGACTGCTGCACCGCCACGAACGACGCGCCGAATTCCGCTGCGATTTCGTAAAAGCCCGGCACATAGGCCGTGATGACGAAGGGCCCGAGGCTTGAGGCAAATCCCAAGCCTGCCGCATCGTGCCACGTCGGAGCAGACGTCAATTTTCCTCTCCCGAGGGCGCGTAGTTTGAGGGCTCCGGCGTTTCAAAGAGGTCGCCTGCGGCGGCGAGCTCCGCCTCGATGCGCTCGCGCGAAAACTTGCCCTGCTTGTAAAGACGCTTCCATTCGCGCACGGTGTAGTAAGGCAGATGCAGAAAGCCCGCGGTCGCCTTGTAGCCCCAGCCACGCTCAAAGTACTGCAGGGCCTCCATGCGGACGCCCGCGGTGTAGCGCCGCGCGGAGCCGCTGCCCAAGCTGCAGAGATCTCGCGCCTCCACGTTCTGCGGCAGCATCGACGTGTCGGCGTCGCTCATGCGAAAGGGCGTCTTTTCGACCGCCTCTACTTTCGCCTCCGCCACGGGATCGGGCTGCGGCTCAGACTCAGGCACCGGCTGCTCGGCTTCCTTCAGAACTTCGGGATGCGTCTCACGCAGCTTTTTCATCCAGTCGGGCTCAAAGTCGTCGCGCCGCCACGGGCGCGCGTCTTCGGCGCCCGATGCCTCGAGTCCTTCCAAGTCATTCGTTTGAATGGCGGTCATCATGCCTCCTCAAAGCCGCCCAGCGCCGCCCGAAACGCCCGGCTGATGGCATCAATCGGGAGCCGCTCCTGCTCGAGCCTCAGGCGATCCCTCTGCAGTGCGTGAAAGAGAGCTTCTTCGTTCGAAGCGAGCCCCGCCTC
Organism: Acutalibacteraceae bacterium; assembly: GCA_963647785.1. Taxonomy (GTDB): domain Bacteria; phylum Pseudomonadota; class Gammaproteobacteria; order Burkholderiales; family Burkholderiaceae_F; genus Duodenibacillus. Next base: position 24,217 of record CAVJBF010000013.1, on the reverse strand, counting down.
CGGCGTTTTGACCCGCCCCGTGGGATCCGTCACCGCAAGATGCCGCCAGCGCTTCAAGACTTCCGGCGTCATGAGAACCGACTGCACCAGTGGAAGCACGCGCCTAAGCTCCGACAATATCGCGAGCCCGTGCTGATCCAGATCCCCCATGTAGACGATCCGAGCCTTGCGAGCCCAGACCGCCTGCGAGAGCGCCTTCACCGCAGCGCCCATGCCGGTCACGATGAGGACGTCTTCCGGAACGTCCAAGGCGAGTCCCGTCTGCAGATTCTCCACCACCGCCACGCGAGACACCGCTCGAGCCGAAAGAACCGACGCCGGCAGCGCAACAAGCGCCTCCGCCGAAAGTCCCGGCACAAGAGCTTGCGCATGCCGCACGCGAATGAGCGTCGGGGGCGAGAGCAAGTTCCAGCGTCGCGCCACGTCCGCCGCCGCGAGGGGCGTTTCAAGCCCCAGCACCGACGACATGAGCCGGGCAACCAGAGCGCGGTTGTTCTCCAGCCACTTGGTGTCCACGCCCTCCACCGGCAGTTCGCGGACATAGCAGTCCGCCCGCTCGTGGTCCTTGAGCCAGGCAAGCACCGCCGCGAGCCGCTCAAATTCGGCGTCGTCGGCTTCAAGGATGTACCGCCCTTCGGCAAGACACGCGGCGGCGATGTCGCGCTTTCCCGCGCCTTCGAGCCGCTCGGCGCGCTGCAGCGCCGTCAAAAACGCCTTTCCCAGCTCACGACCGTCAGGCATCAGGGAAAAGGCTGCCTTGAGACTCAGCACCAGAAGCTTCACAGGGCGATCGCTTCGACCGAGCTCGCGCCAGAGGGCGGGCTCTCGCACGACGCGCAGGCCAGGATCCGACAAGGCCTGCCACTGCGCCTCCCACGCGTCGTAGGACGCCACGTCGCGGGCGGCGTCCTTTTTTGCAACGGCAATTCCAAAGGACTGCACTTCAAAGGGAGCGCCCGCCGCCGCGCGCTGCAGCCACTCGCGCGCGTGGCGCCGATAGCGGCCTTCGAGCGCCTCGCCAATCGTTTGGAGGGTTGCGGGCATGGCCTTGCCTTACGCCTGCGATTCAGGCGACTCGTCCGCCTGCAGCATCGACTCCACCTTCTCCGGAGTCATCGACAAAACGGAAGACACCGAGCGGTCGCGGCAGGAGACGTAGGAAAAGGATCCCATGTAGGGCTCCAGGGTAAAGAGCCCCTTTTCGGGCGTCGCGATGATGGGCTGGAAGCCGAAGTCCTTGAAAATCCGCATCGAGATGTCAGTGAACTCGCTGTCCGCCTTGTCAAAGGCTTCGTCCATCACGACGGGCGCGTACTTGGGCTTCATGTCGCGGGTGCCCCCCAGCTGATAGCGCAAGGCCGCCACAAGACACGTCATCGTCAATTTCTGACGCTGGCCGCCCGACTTGCCCGCACCGCTCGCGAACACTTCGAGCGTTTCGCCCGCGTCGTTGAACTCAATGCCCTGAAACGCCACGTGCTCGCGCACGTCGAGCACCCGCTCGCGCCAGAGGCGCGTGTCCGTCTTTTCGGGATCGAGCTTCGCGACAAGTCCCGAAAGCTTTGCGAAGTACTTCTCCGCCGCAGCCTGCCCCTTGGTGTCGATCCCTTCCCTCATGATGTCGGCCTGCATCGCCTTGAACTCCACGACTTCGGGGAGCCGCCGCTCGGTGACGGCGATGCGAAGATGCGTTTCCCCCGCCTCCGAGCGATTGAAGGCAACTTCCGCCAAGGAGTCGTTCACTTCCTTCATGCGCGACTTGATTTCACGCCGTTCGTTTTCGATCTCGTGATTGAGGTCAATGAGGTTCTGCTTGGCGTGATTTTCGAGCAAATCACGGAATCGCTCCTCGTACTTCGGAAGGCCGTCTGACTCGAGCCGCGACAAAAGCGCAAAGTAGTCGCCAGCCGACGCCTCGGTGTCGTCCATCTCCGCGCTTTCCACGGGCCACTGCGCCTTGAAGGCTGCAAACTGCGCCGTCATCTTTGAGAGCGCCGAAGAGGCTACGCTCGCCGCATTGGCGATCCACGTGCCCAGCGTGCGGTCGATCTGCGCCGCACGCCCTTCGGCGTTTTCGGGATCAATCGGCGTCTTGAATTCGCCCGAATAGATTTCGTTGAGGCGGTTCAAGGCGACGGTGTCGGGCGCGCGGCCTTCGAGAGCATCGTGCACTAGCTTCAATCGCGCCTCGGTCGCCTCCACCGCAGACTTCTCCTTGCCGATCTTTTCCGCCAGAGACCGCACGTCGGCGTCCACCTTGAGCTGCGCCGCCTTCACCTTTTCGATTTCCTCGGTGAGGGTCTGCAGCTTCGAGTCCCGCCCCTTCACCTTGAGGAGCTCGTCCTCCAGGGCGTGCATCTTCTCGGCGTGCGACACCGTGTCGATGTCCTCCCACGCGGTGTTGAGAATCGTCACCACCGCAGCCGCCTTCTTCTGCAGGAGACGAATGTCGGCGGCGAGCTTGTCCGCGTCCGTTCGCCCCTGAGCAATCAGGCCCGCGAGCTCCTGCGCCCGCTCTTCAAAGTAGCGGCGCTTTTCTGCGTTGTTAAAGCCCGTCGCCCACTGCGACTTGTCGCCCACGGCACGGCGGTCATCCTTTTCGTGGCGCGTCGCGTTGTGCTTCACCTGTCCCGAGATCGTCACCGCCTTCTCAAACTTTGAGAAGTCCTTCACGTCCTTCACGCAGACGTAGTCAAAGCGCGCGGCAAGCTCGTCTTCGAGCCACTGGCGGAAGGGGCCGTCCTTCAAGTCAAACTTCGCCGGAACGGAATCCTCCGACCACGTCTTTTCACTCTGGCGTCGCGTCACGCGGTTGTACACGAGCCGCAGCCCCAGGTTGCGGTCGTTCACGGCACGCGCAAAGGCGCTGTAGTGACGGTCCGCAACGAGCACGGAAAGGGAAAGCTGCTTTAAAACACGCTCGCAGGCGCCCTGCCACGCGCTCTCTTCGGGCTTCACCTGCATCAGCTCGCCCGCAAACGGCAGGTCGGAAGGCTCGACGCCGATCTCTTCGGCGAGCGCATCACGGATCGCCACAAACTTCGCGGGGATGTTCGTGGGGTTCTGGCGCATGAGCTCGATTTCAGCGCGAAGCATCTTGAATTCGTCTTCGGTCTTGGCGCGAGCGACGTTCGTATCGTCGCGCTTTGCGGTGAGCTCGGTTTCCTGCGTGAGGAGCTCGTCGCGCTCGTCGCGCAAGCGGCTGGCGAGCACCTCGAACTTCACGCCTGACTCAGGCAATTTCTTTTCGAGAAGCTTCAGGGGCTCTTCAAGCTGAACCTGACGGCGCTTTGCAGCGAGGAATGCCGCGTTCTCGAGCTTCTTCTGCTCTTCGAGACGCTCGATCAGCTCGCCGCCGCTCTTGTAGTGCTCCTCCCTCAGGCGCGCAAGGTTGTCCGCGAGGCGCTCCTGTTCGCTCGAAAGATCCGTCATCGCGGCCTGCGACTTCGCCAATTCCAGCTCCTGCCGCGGGAGGATGTGATTGAGGCAGGCAAGCAGCTGCCGGTTCTTCCAGTCCTCCACCATGGCCGACAAGTGCCGCAGGCTCTCGGCCTTCGCGATCGCCTCATTGCGCTTTTCGCTTGCCTCGGACGCAATCTTGAGCACCTCCACCTGCTGGCGCACCTTCTTCACGACCTCGTAGGCCTGATTAAGCTCGCCAAATTCCTCCACCAGCGTCTGCGCGATTTCGTAGGTCTTCGGCACTTCGAGCATGAACTCGCGGAAAAAGAGGTTCACGTCCCCCATGTTTTTGGCGGACTGCGCCTTGTGCAGCAGCTGCAGCACCTTCTCATCGCGAATGCCGAAGTACTTTCCGAAACATTCGAAATAAGGGCCGAACGAGGGAAAGAGCTGGCTTTCAGGCGCCACCTTCTTCACGAGACGCACGTTGAAGTCGCTTGCCGAAAAGTCCGCAATCGACTCCATCACAAAGTCCGCGGGGATCACGAAGTAGTTGCGCCGCACGGACTGCTCGTCACGGGAGGCGCCTCTCACGTACCCCACGAAAAGCAGCGTCACGCGGCTTTTCAGGTTGCTTTCGAACGTGAGCGCCACCGCCGACCACGTGGAGCCCGTGCGAAGGTACTTTGTGGCTGCCTTGCCGTCGCTGTCCTGCTCGCTGGACCACGCGCCGCGGATGTAGCTCATGAAGGAGCGGTCGCTTCTTTTTTCGCCCTGCCGCGCCGCGGCGTTGAAGTTGATGCGCCCCGGCGTGAGCAGCACGCTCATCGCGTCGAGAATCGTCGACTTCCCCGAGCCCGAGCCGCCCACGAAGAGGTGGCCCTTTTCGGCGATGTCAATCGTATGGATGCCGGAAAACGTGCCCCAGTTCGCAAGCTGCAGGCGCTTCAAGCGGTACTGCTCCGTGCCGCCTAACAATTCGTCCATCATTTATTCACCCTCCGCCGGCGTTTCGTTATCTTCAGCATCGCTCTCGGCGATTCCCACCAAGTCTTCCGCGGCTTCCTTCGCCTTCGCGGCCGCTTCGTAGATCTGGCGCAGCTCATCGACCTGCGCCGCGTCAAAGACCACCTTCAGCACCGGGCTGATCTCCCACGTGTCGCTGCCGCGGCCGCAGTCAAGAAGCAGATGCCTTTCCTTCATGCGCTTGATGACGGCGTTGACACGGTTGGCGAAAACCGCGCGGTCTTTCTTGGCGCTCGCTTCAAAAACCCCAAGATGCGCGTTGATTTCATCAATCTGCATCACCGCGCGATCCCCGTGCTGACTGGCGCGCATCAGTCGGTCGCGCATCTCAATCAAAAGAACGGAGTCAAGAAAGCGAAACGTGTACTTGTTTAAAAGCGACGGCGCCTGCACGTCCCCCAAGTCAGGGCTCTTCACGAAGGCAACGCCCACCTCGTCGTCGATCACGAGGGTGAGAAGGAGGTTTGCCAGCTGCTCGCGAATGACGGGCAGGTTGTTCATTAAAAGGTTCCACGCGTCCTTGCGCTTTTCGCGGTAGAGATAAGGCCCCTTTAGAAGCGTCACCAGCACGCGCCTGAGCGGCATCGAAAGAGTGCCGCAGTCGCCGAGCCAGTTTTCCTTCGTCGCCGCTTCGTCCTCGGTCGCCTCCTGCGGGAGGTCGCTTTCTGTCGCCTCCAGCTCCGTCACGGCTTCAAAGCGCGAAAGCGCGTCGCTCTCGGCCGCCTCGGCTGAAACGCCGAGCGCCTCGCCGTCGGCGGTGTAGATCATCGTCGTCTGTTTTTTGTTCGTCATAATTTGGCTCTCGAGTTTTAGTCAAAGCAACCGCGCACAAAGACGTAAGCAGGCAGCTGGCCGCGAATCGCCTCCTTGAAGCGGTTCGTCCACTGCAGCATTTCGAACTTTCCTTCCTTCGGGGCTTCGGCGTACTGGATCGCGAGGTGAATGTAGCCCACGACGGAGGCAAGTCCCTGCCGGGCGGGGAACTTCGTCATCACGTCGCCGATCGTCACCGTCTCGCGCTCCTGGAGGCACCGCTCGATCGTCTCCTTCAGCCACGCATAGTTGATTTCAGAGGCCGCCAGCCGCTCCGCGAGCGCCGCCAGATCCACCACCGGGACTTCCGCCGTCTGCAGCGTCTCGCCCCCGCCGGCGTTTTCCGGATCGTAAAGGGACACGTCGCCCACGCTGGTGACGGACGCAAAGGTTTCATCCACTTCAAGAATCTTCGACGTAGCGCTGAAGGCCTTCGTGCGCGTCACTTCGAGCGCAAGCTTTCGCGCGTCGTCAATCAAGGTGGAGAGGCGCCGGTTCTGCTGGTATTCGCGGCTTTGCACGAAGTAGCGCAAGGAGGACGCAAGGCGCTTCATCACCTGCTGCGTCTCGCGCGCCCGGTGGCTCAAATCCGTTTGGATGTCAGCAATCGCATCACGCCGCCGCTCTTCGAGCTCTCCCCAGAAGGGGCGCTCGGCGAGAGCGTCCACCAGTTCCTCGATTTCTCGCGTGGACAATTCGCTTGAAAGGAATCGATAGAACGCCGTGAAGGTGCGCCCCTCGTCGCTTTCAGCGATGGTGTCGTAGCCCGCAAAGAATTGCTCGAGAATCTTCCCGCGCGTCGATTCGCTCGCCATGATGTCGGCATGGATCTTTTCGGCCAGCGCGTGAAAGGCGTCTCTCACGCGCAGGAAGTCGCCGTCGAGCGCCTCGATCATTGCGAGGATGTCAAAGACCTGCGCCTGAACCTCGACTTCAGAGACGGTCGTAACGCGGCCGTCCTTCAAGGCGCGGATGCGCTCGTCAATCGCCTTCTTCTCCGCCTGCAGTCGCTCGATGCGCTTCTTGACGTTTTCGTCCGTATCGTCCACGAGCTTCTTTACGGCATGGATGAGAAGCTCGAGCCGGCTCTCCGTAGGCGAAATGCGCGCCACGGTCTGGCCGGAGATGAAGCGAATCGCCTCGAAGGCGCCGACGGAGAGCTCGTAGACGGGCTCGGTGTCGCGGTCAGTGAGCGTACGCACGACGTAGCCCGCCTGGCGCCACTGCACGATGCGGGCCGCGGCGGCTTCACGCGTCACGGTCTCCACCAACATTTCGTTTAAAAGCCGCATGAGCCGGTCAACGAAGACGGAGTTCGCCAGCCGCCGGTCGTTTTCAAAGAGGAGCGTCTGCAAGAGCGCAAGCGTTTCCGGCCCCGTGTCAGCCGCGAGAAGCGACCACGCGGTCTGGTGCCGCAGCATCTTGTAGGACTCGGTGAGAGTAGCAATCGCCATGGGTGAACGTTAAAAAAGAGCGCCCCTCAGGGCGCCCTTGAAGTCAAAAGTATCAGCGGGTGCCGGTGGATCCGAAGCCGCCTGCGGCGCGCTCGCTTTCTTCAAAGCTTTCCACCACCTCGAATTCGGGCTGCACGACGGGAACCACCATGAGCTGCGCGATGCGCTCAAAGGGCTTCAACTCGAAGTCTTCCTTCGAGCGGTTCCAAAGCGACACCATCAATTCGCCCTGATAGTCGGAATCGATCAAGCCCACGAGGTTGCCGAGCACGATGCCCTTCTTGTGGCCCAGGCCGCTGCGCGGAAGGATGAGCGCAGCATACCCCGGATCGCCGATGTGAATGGCGATCCCCGTCTTGACGAGATACGCATCACCGGGATGAACAACGACGGGGCCGTCGAGAACGGCGCGCAGATCGACGCCCGCGCTGCCCGCGGTAGCCGTCTTGGGAAGGGAGTCGCGGACGCGTTCGTCCAGCACTTTAAGAGCAATCTTCATGAAAAGTCGGCCGCCCGCGGCGGCTTCCAAGGTTCAACGATCAGCGGCGGCGAGCCGCGGACTTCGAGCGGCCCGCAATAACGGTGCCGGCAAAAGTTGTGATCATACCAAGGGGGATGCAGACGTGTTCGAGATCGGGCTCGATGATGCCCGTGACAATGGAGAGAAAGCCCGCCGCCGCGAGAATCGAGCCCAGGACAGCCCCGAGCTGCGCCGCGGCCGCCTGCTGCTTTTGGCGGCGCTGCGCTCGCCAGGCGTCCACCTCGGCCTGCCGAGCCGCCGCGTCCGCCTTCACTTCCGCTGCGGACTGCACCTTCACCATGCCGTCCGAGGCAGAGATGGAGAGGGGCTCCAGCTTTCTTTCCTTGCCGGAGAAGAGCTTCTCCAAATACGTGACGTAGTCGCCGTTGGCGGGTTCAAGCGTTCTCGGGTCCTGCATGGTGCTTCTCCTTCACGGCACGGGCGAGGTCCGCCACAAGCTCCGCAGCGATTCGATCTTTGGAAGCCGCCGCAACGCGCCGCACCCCGGTCCTCGAAACAATGACGACAGCATTCGTGTCCGCGCCGAACGCCGCGGGACCGTCATTGCCAACCACAAAGTCAAGGTGCTTTGCGGCGAGCTTTCGGCGGGCGTTTTCTTCAATCGCCTCCGTCTCCGCGGCAAAGCCCAGGGCGATGATTTCCGGATGCGCCGCCTTCACCGAGGTGATGACGTCGGGATTCTTCACGAAGGCGATCGTCTGCCGGTCTTCGCCCGGGCGCTTCTTCATCTTCTGCGCGGCGGGCGTCTCCGCTCGCCAGTCGGCGACCGCCGCGGCGCCCACAAAGAGGTCGGCGCCAACGGAGGCCTTCAAGGCAGCTTCGAGCATCTCGCAGGCGCTCTTCACAGGCACGCACGCGACGCCCGCGGGCGCGGAAAGCGCCGTCGGTCCGGCAACAAGGGTCACGTCCGCCCCCGCCGCCTTCAGAGCACGCGCAACGGCGTACCCCTGCCGGCCCGAGCTGTGGTTCGTCAAGCAGCGCACGGGATCGATCGCTTCCACCGTGGGGCCCGCCGTCACGACAGCGCGACAGCCCGCCAGCGTTTTGGGTGTCAGAAGGGCGGCCGCCCGATCCACGATTTCCGCAGGCTCAATCAGGCGTCCGGCGCCCGTCACGCCGCAGGCAAGACTGCCTGCAGCCGGCCCCCAGACCGCGACGCCGTCCGCCGCAAGCTGTCGAACGTTGCGCTGCGTCGCGGGGTTCTCCCACATCGCCGTGTTCATGGCGGGGCAGACCGCCATGGGCGCCGTGTGCGCGAGCGCCGCGGAGCTCACCAAGTCGTCGGCGATGCCGCTCGCAAACTTGGCGAGGCTGTTCGCGGTCGCGGGCGCCACGAGAAAGAGGTCGCAGTCCTGCGACGCCTTGATGTGCGACAAGGGCGCCGCCATGACGTCCACGCCCACGGGGCGTCCCGTGAGCGCCTCAAACGTCATGGGCGTCACAAAGGCTGCCGCCGCCTTCGTCATGAGAACCTTGACGTCAGCGCCTGCCTTTTTGAAGAGGCGCACGACCTCGCAGGCCTTGTAGGCGGCGATGCCGCCCGTCACGGCAAGCGTCACGCGAGCGCCGTGAAGCGCGATGTGTTCCGTCACGAGCCCAACCTGCGTCAGACCGCAATGCCGCCCGCGAAGGGAAAGCCTCCTTCAGCCTGCTCTTGAGGCGACGTCGTCGCCTCGCCGCCGGCCATCAGCTCGGCGATCTCTTCGCCGAAGTTGCGCGCCACGTCGAGCATGTTCTCAATGGCATTGCGGAGCATGCTTTCGTCGATGGCGTCGGCCATGAGGTTGAGGTGCAGAAGCACCCAGCCCTTCGTCTTGTCAAAGGAGAAGGTGCCGCCGCGAGTGTCCTTGAAAAAGAGCTGGGCGTCCAAAAGGCGCTCCAGCACCTCGCGCGGGCATTCGCCCGTCACTTCGGCAACGGGAATTACAAGCGAAGCCTGGCTGCTCTCCTCCTGACAGGAAAAGCTCACAAAGGTGTCTTCAAACTGCAGCGTGCAGCCGCCCTGTTCGTCGGCCTTCACATTCTCAAAGCCGAGCTGTTCAGCGGCCGCGGCGAGAATGTGGCGATAGTGTTCCATGTTGGCCATGATGTCTGGCTGAATCCCAAATTGATCAATCGCGCGATTTTATCAAAGGAGAATCCCTTTCCCGCACGAGAAACCGCTTGGTTCGTGCCGTTTTCGTGACATTCCATTGCAGCAAGGCCGCCTCTTTACTGCCGTCTTTTGCCGCCGAGCAGGCGGCCTCGCGCGGAAACTGGCCATTTCGATTTCATTATCCCCCTATTAGCGATCGATTATTTTCTTGCCAGATCCGCGCTGTACAACACCTTCCTCTTAAGACCTAGTCATTTCGACGGAGGGAAAATCCCTCACAAATTGCCCGGCCGCCTGCCGCTAAATAATGAAACTCACTTTTAAAATATCGGTAGTAGTACTAATAAAAGCTTCGGCTTTTTCAAAACAATGATCCGCTTCCCCCGGCGGACAGACCAACCTCTTGGAAGAGGAACTACCCAACCATGTCCCGGCTAACGATTCACCCGGAGGCGCCCACCGACGCCCAGAGCCAGAACGCGCTCGCCGCCTTCCTGCGGCGGCTGCAGGCGACGCCGCCCGGCCAGTGTCCGATCACCTTGCTTCATTCTTATGTCGCCGCGGCCGCCGCCCAAACCTGCGGCAAGTGCGTGCCCTGCCGCGACGGGCTGCCGCAGCTCGCGCACCTTCTCCAAAAAATCGCTGAAGGCACCGACGCGACGGCGGAGGATCTGGATCGGCTCAAGGCGCTCGCGCAAATGATTGCCGACGCCTCGGACTGCGCGATCGGCTGGGACGCCGGACGCCTCGTGATGGAGTCGATCGACGCCTTCGCCAAGGAATTCGCAAGCCACCTTGAGTCACACCACTGCCAGGCAGCCGTGCAGCAGACCGTGCCCTGCGAAACGCTCTGCCCCGCGCACGTGGACATTCCGGGCTACATCGCCTTGGCAGGCGCGGGCGACTGCGCGAGCGCCGTAGCGCTCATCCGCCGCGACAATCCCTTCCCCACCGCCTGCGCCTTCGTGTGCGAACACCCCTGCGAAAAGCGCTGCCGGCGCACCCTGATCGACGCTCCGGTGAACATCCGCGGCATCAAGCGCTACGCCGTGGACCAGGCGGCCGCGGACCAGGTCCCGGTCCCGAAGCGCCTCCCCGACACCGGCCGCCGCATCGCCGTCGTGGGCGCCGGCCCCGCGGGCCTCACCTGCGCGTACTTCCTCGCGCTCATGGGACACTCGGTGGACGTCTTTGAAGAAAAGAAGCAGGCAGGCGGCATGATGCGCTACGGCATCCCGGCCTATCGCTTTCCGCGCGAACGACTCGACGAAGACATCCGCGCCATCTTGTCCGTGGGGAACATCACGCTGCACACCGAGACGACCGTCGGCACGACCGAAATGGCAGCCCTCGAAAAAGACTGCGACGCCGTCTTCGTCGCCATCGGCGCCCACACCGGGAAAAAGCTCGCTCTCCCCGGCATCGACGCGGAGGGCGTCATGTCCGCCGTGGACCTCCTGCGCGGCATCGGCGACGGCGCCACGCCCAACTTCACGGGCCGAAAAGTCGCGGTGATCGGCGGCGGCAACGTCGCCATGGACTGCGTGCGCACCGCGGTGCGCGCCGGCGCCGCGGAAGTGAACCTCGTCTACCGCCGCCGCGTCGAGGACATGACGGCCTTGCGGGAAGAAATCGACGCCGCGGTCGCTGAAGGAGTGGAGATGCTCCCCTTGATGGCCCCTGTGCGCATTGAAACGGACGAAAAGGGCCGCTGCGCCGCCCTCGTGATGCAGCCGCAAATGATCTCCGCCTACTCCCGAGGCCGCGCGGCGCCTGTGAATGCCGCCAAGCCCGAGGAGCGCCTTGAAGCCGATCTCATTCTCGTCGCCGTGGGCCAGGACATCGTGTCCGCCCCGTTTGAAGCGGCGGGCCTTGCCGCAAAACGCGGCTGCTTCATCGCAAACAGCGCCCTCGAAACGGGCGCCTCCAAAGTCTACGCAGGCGGCGACTGCCAGACGGGCCCCGCCACCGTGATCCGCGCGATCGCCGCGGGCCGCGTCGCCGCGCGCAACATCGACGAGATGCTCGGGTTCCATCACACCTTGAACGTCAACGTGAAGGCGCCGGCGGCGACTCCCAACAATCGCACCCCCACGGGGCGCGTCAACCTTGCGGAGCGCCCCGTGAAATTCCGCAAGAAGGACTTTGAAGGAACGGAGCTCGGCATGAGCGACGAAGAGGCCCGTCAGGAATGCGGGCGCTGCCTGCGCTGCGACCACTTCGGCTGCGGCGCGATGATCGGCGGGAGAATTCAATATGCTTAACTTCACTTTGAACGGCAAGGCCGTCGCCATCGCGGAAGGCGCCACAATTTTGGACGCCGCGCGCGCCGAAGGCGTCCGCATCCCCACCCTCTGCTGGCTCAAAGACGTGAGCAGCATCGCCTCCTGCCGCCTCTGCATGGTGGAGGTGGAAGGCAGCCCCGCGCTCGTCCCCGCCTGCGCCACGAAGGTGACGGAAGGAATGACGGTCTCAACGGAGTCGCCCCGCATCACGGCGGCGCGTAAAACGGCGCTCGAACTCATCCTCGCCGAGCACGGCCTCAACTCCACCCGCTACTGCTTCTCTTGCGTCAAAAACGGCGCCTGCGAGCTGCAGAACCTCTGCCGCGAGCTCGGCGTCGAATCCACGCCTTTTGAAGCCAAGCCCGCCTCGGGCGAAGTCCTCGACGGCAACCCCTTCCTCAAATTTGATCCCGCACTCTGCATCCGCTGCCAGCGCTGTGTAGGCGCCTGCCGCAATGTGTCCGGCAACGGCGTTCTCCACACTGAAAAGCGCGGCCTGCGAATCACGATCGAAGCACCTTTCGGCAAAGACTGGAAGTCAACCGCCTGCGAGTCCTGCGGCAACTGCGCCAAGGCCTGTCCCACGGGCGCCCTGACGTCAAAGTTCCGCCGCGGCTTCCGCTCCTGGGAAATCAAGAAAGTGCTCACCACCTGCCCGCACTGCGCGACGGGATGCCAGTACTACCTCTTGGTGAAAGACGGCCGCATCGTCGGCACCGAGGCCGCGGACGGCCCCACAAACCACAAGATGCTCTGCGTGAAAGGGCGCTTCGGAAGCTTTGACTTCGTGCAGTCGGACCGCCGCTTGACAACGCCCTTGATCCGCAGCAAGGCGACTGGAGAGCTCGAGCCTGCGACGTGGGAGGAGGCTTTGTCCCTCACCGCCCGGCGCCTCGCCGAAATCCGTGAAAAGCACGGCGGCAAGGCGCTTGCGGCCTTTGCCTGCGCGCGCTCCGCCAACGAGGACATCTACCTCTTTCAAAAGCTCGCGCGCACCGCGATGAAGACGAACAACATCGACAACTGCGCCCGCGTCTGCCACGGGCCGTCGGTGGCGGGACTCGCCCGCACGCTGGGCTCGGGCGCCATGACAAACCCCATTGACGACATCTGCCGCAACGCCCAGGTGATCCTCCTCGTGGGCTCCAACCCTGAAGAGGCGCACCCCGTTATCGGCATGCAGATCCGCGCCGCGGTGCGAAGCGGCACGAAGCTCATCGTGGTCGACCCTCGCAACATCGGCCTCACGAAGTCCGCCGACATCCATTTGAAGCTCAGGCCCGGCACGAACGTGGCGTTCGCCAACGGCATCGTGCGCGAGCTCATTCACGCCAACCTCATCGACCGCGAATTCATCCGAACCCGCACCGAAGGGTTTGAAGAGCTTGCCCGCATGGTGGAAGATTACACGCCCGAAGCCGTCGCTGAAATCTGCCGCATCGACGCGCGCGACCTCGTCGCCGCCGCCCGGATGTACGGCGAGGCCGACCGCGCCGCGATCGTCTATTGCCTCGGCGTCACCGAGCATTCCTCGGGAACCGAAGGCGTGATGTCGCTCTCCAACATTGCAATGGTCACGGGCAAGTTCGGCCGTCCCGGCTGCGGCGTGAACCCCATTCGCGGCCAGAACAACGTGCAGGGCGCCTGCGACATGGGGGCGTCGCCTGCGGACCTTCCGGGCTACCAGAAGTTGTCCGACAAGGCGGTCGTTGAGCGCTTTGAAAAGGCCTGGGGCGTCAAGATTCCGACGGAGCCCGGCCTCTACGCAACGGAATGCTTCCCTAAAATGATCTCGGGCGACGTGAAGGGCCTCTTCATCTTCGGTGAAGATCCGGTGCGCACCGACCCCGACACGCATCACGTCATCAAGGCTCTCAAAAATCTGGAGTTCCTCGTCGTGGACGACCTTTTCCTCACGGAAACGGCAAAGTACGCCGACGTCGTGCTCCCTGGCGTGAGCTACGCCGAAAAGGAAGGCACCTTCAGCAACACGGAGCGTCGCGTGCAGCGCATCCGTAAAGCGGTGACGATTCCCGGCGCGCGGCTTGACACGGACATCTTCACGGACATCATGAACCGCATGGGCTATCCGCAGCCCAAGGTCACGGCAGCAGACCTCATGGACGAGATCGCGTCTCTCACGCCGTCCTTTGCGGGCATCAGCCACCAGCGTCTTGACAGCGAGGATGTCGCAGGGCGCGGCCTCATCTGGCCCTGCACTTCAAAGGATCATCCGGGAACGCCCATCCTGCACGAGAAAACCTTCTCGCGCGGCCTCGGCCGCTACTCGACGGCGCTTTACCGCGCCGCCAGCGAGCTGCCGGATGCGGACTATCCCCTGATGCTCACCACGGGGCGCATTCTCTGGCACTACAACGCCTGCGCCATGACGGACAAAACGGAGGGATTGAACGCTTGCGCGGGCTCCTCCTTCATTGAGGTGAACGACCAAGACGCCCGCGAGCTTGGCATCGCCGACGGCGATCGTGTGAAGGTGTCGTCCCGCCGCGGCGTGATCGAGTCCACTGCGCGCGTTTCGCCCAAAACGAACCGAGGCGAAACGTGGATGCCGTTCCACTTTCAGGACGGAAACTCCAACTGGCTCACGAACGCCGCGCTCGACAACCTCTGCAGCACGCCGGAATACAAGGTGTGTGCAGTGAAGCTCGCAAAGGCCTGACGCCCCGCTCAACGGTCCGAAAGCGCGTTCTTTCGGACCGTTTTGCCTTATGCGCCCCTCCGAAACCTGACGCCTGTCCGCAAAATTTCGCACGAGAAGCCGCGGGACGCCGTGGAAAACGGTAAGATTCGCGAACAATGAACACGAGTCCCTTCACGGACGCTCCAGACAACGCTTAGAGGTCTCCAAATGAACGAAAACGCCCTGACGACGGTTTTGAACGAAGCCGGCCAGATGGCCGCCGAACTCACGCTTAACTTCCCGCATCACGGCGACACGATGGACAACGCGGAATTTCTGCGCTATCTCGTGGACTGGACCGTGGCCTATCGCGACGAGCACGAAAAGCTCACGGATGAAAGCCGCCTTGCGCTCGCCAAGGAGCTGCGCGACCGCCTCGTGCGTGAAGTGACGGCCGCCAAGGCCTACCACGCCGGCGAATGGAAGAAGCCCGCAACGCCCGTATCGGCCTCGCCCCGAGTTCTCATCGAAAAGTTGCGCGAGTCGCTTCGCGCCGCCGCCGACTGATCTAGACGGCAACTTGTTTGGCGGAATGCTGACAGAACGAGCGTTCCGATCAACGCCTCGTCGCAACGCACGGATTTTTTTCTTGCATAGCGGCGAGGCGATTCTTTTTGGCCGCTGCCAAAAGCGCTGAAGACGCCCTTCACCACATGCCATAATTCTTGAACGAGGATGCAAAACCATGACGGATTTCAATCTATTGCCCGCCCTGCCATTAGGCACATCTGACTTCAAGACGCTTCGACGGATTTTGACGGCGTAAGCGACGTCGTGCTGCTCACACAGGCGGGCTATCTCACCATCAAGAAGCGCTCGGGGCGATTCTTTCGCGTCGGCTACCCCAACAAGGAGGTGGCGCATTCTCTGGCCGGGCTTTACACCGACCTGCTGTTGCGCAATCGGTCGTTCGATTCCCATGGTGCCGGAGAACTCGCGAAGGCCGTATGTGCGACGGCAACGTCGATCTGCTCTTTGATCAGGCCAACCACGCCTTCGCCGGCATCGACTACCAGCGGCACCCCATCGCCAGCGAAAAGCACTGCCAGGCTTTCCTGCAGGTCTTTCTGGCGGGGCTCGGCTTTTCCGTTGTCCCTGAGCAGCATGGTGCGCTGGGACGAAGCGACCTTGAAATTGAAGCGCCAGAAGTGCATTGGGTCCTTGAACTCAAGTACCAGCGCCAGGGCGAGTCCGTTGACGCGCTCCTCTCCAACGCCGTGGCGCAGATCAAAGAAAAACAGTACGGCGCGGCTTCACTGAAGCCTCTCATTCGCGTCGCTGCCGTCTTCTCCGAAGAAAAGCGAAGTTTGTTCCAAACGCTCAACTGATTTTCGATCGGCGAAACTTCCAATTAAGGATGCCTCGGCGCTGCAGCGCCGAAGCGGTTTGCCGTCTCCTGCGACGGCAGGCAGAAGAACACCAAAAGGATGAGGCCTCCAATGCCCGGAATGAGGTACAGCAGCTGCCACCAGCCGGACTTGCCGATGTCGTGAAGCCTGCGAGCGCTCACTGCGATGGTCGGCACAAGAACGACAAGCCAGAAAACGCCGCTCACGAGGCTCTCGGTGCCAATCAGGGCGTCGATGATGCCGGCGACGAGTGAAAAAACAATGCTGAAGAGCGTCCAGAACCAGTATTCCGACCGCACGGCACGGCCGTCAAACGTGCCGTAGAGGCGAAACTGTCGCGTGAACCAGCCAAAGGCTTCCTGCATGATGATGCTCCTGGCGCCGCTTCCATCAGGCGGCTTCTCCAGTGCCATTATGCCCGCGGGAAAACGCAATCGGACAGCCACCCCCCTACACACTTTCACCCACTTCCGTCACCTCACCGCGGCATTTTGCACCGCGTTCAATGCCGTTTCTGAACCCTGATGGCACAATAGTCAGGTCTTCGGGGACTCCCCGTCATTTTTTTCTCAACGCCCATGACGCCGATTTTCTCAAAATCTGTTGTGCTCGCCCGAGCGGCCAAGCCTTGCGGCTGGTTCGCTCAGGGGGCTTGGTCATGGCGCCGCTTCACTCTCTAACGCTGCCTCTTTTGCGCAGCTCCCGCTCAGAACGCTGATTTCTCTTTTTCAGCGTCCGAACTTTCTCCTAATTTCTTTTTTGAGCCTTTCGGGTCTTTTTGCACCTGGACTTTGTCCTGCTTTGTGCATCTCACGGACCGAGGCTCTTTGAATTTCCCTTACGGAGACTCGCGTCATGATGACCGAAACTGAATTCCAAGCCCTGGCTGACCAAGGCTACAACCGCATCGCCATCGTCGAGCAATGCCTCTCGGACCTCGAAACGCCGCTTTCCATCTACCTGAAGCTCGCCAACCGCCCCGACACCTTTCTTCTAGAAAGCGTTGAAGGCGGCACGCGCTTTGCGCGCTACAGCTTCATCGGCCTTCAGGCTCGCACGAAGATCGTCTCGCACCTCACGCCCTCGGGCCCTGTCACCCAGCTTATCACCGACGGCACGGTCGTCGAAGAGAGCCGAACGAATCCTCTCGACTTCATCAAGGCCCACGCCGCCCGCATCACGTCCTATGCGCCGGCGGGACTGCCGCGATTTGCAGGGGGCCTTGCGGGCTTCTTCGGCTACGACACCGTGCGCCTTATCGAGCCGGGAAAGCTTCCCGACCTGAAGGAAAACGATCTGGGGCTGCCTGACATTGGACTCCTGCAGTGCGACGAGCTCGTCGCCTTTGACAACCTCGCCGGACGCCTCTACCTCATCTTGAACGTGGATCCAAAGTCTCCTGACGCCTTCCTGCGCGCCCGCACGCGGCTTCGCACCTTGAAGGAAGCCCTGGAGCGAAGCGTTCAGGCGCCTTACGCCGGCGAAGGCACGCTCCACGAAGCATCCCGCCCCTTTGCCAAAGCGGACTATCTTGCCGCTGTCCGAAAGGCGAAGGACTACATCGCCGCAGGCGACGTGATGCAGGTGCAGATCGGCCAGCGCATCGAGCGGCCCTTCACAGAAAATCCGCTCTCCCTCTACCGAGCGTTGCGCACGCTGAACCCCTCGCCCTACATGTACTTCTACCATTTCGGCGACTTCTACGTCGTGGGCGCATCGCCAGAGATCCTCGTGCGCAGCGAACATCGCGACGGAAAGACCATCGCGGGCATTCGCCCCATCGCAGGAACCCGACCGAGAAGCCCCTTGCCTGACGAAGACGCGCGTCTTGCGAACGAACTGCGGCACGACGAGAAGGAATGCGCCGAACACCTGATGCTGATCGACCTCGCCCGCAACGACATCGGCCGGATCGCAAAGATCGGCACCGTGAAGGTGACGGAAAAATATGCGATCGAGCGCTACTCGCAGGTGCAGCACCTCGTAAGCCACGTCGAAGGGGAGTTGAAGGACGGCTTCACCGCCGTGGACGTCTTGAAGGCCACCTTCCCTGCGGGCACCCTGACGGGCGCCCCCAAAGTGCGCGCCATGCAGATTATTGACGAGCTCGAGCCCGTGAAGCGCGGCCTCTACGGCGGCGCCGTGGGTTACCTCTCCTACGCAGGGGAAGCCGATCTCGCGATCGCCATCCGCACGGGCGTCATCAAGGACAAGGTCCTCTACGCGCAGGCCGCCGCCGGCATCGTTGCGGACTCGGTGCCTGAATTTGAATGGAAAGAAACTGAGATGAAGGCGCGGGCGGTTCTCAAAGCCGCTGAAATCGCGGAACTCGGACTCACGGAACGATAAAGGGGCGCAGCCATGCTTTTGATGCTCGACAACTACGACAGCTTCACCTACAACCTCGTGCAGTACTTCGGCGAACTCGGCGAAGACGTGCGCGTTGTACGAAACGACGAAATGACGATCGAAGCGATCGCAGCCCTTCACCCCGACCGCGTCTGCCTCTCCCCCGGCCCCGGCGCCCCGAAGGACGCCGGCGTGACGCTTGAAGCAGTGAAATTCTTTGCGGGAAAGGTGCCGCTTCTGGGCGTCTGCCTCGGCCACCAGGCGATCGGCGAAGCCTACGGCGGCCGCATCGTGCGCGCCAAAAAAGTGATGCACGGAAAGACCGACGCCATCACCGCCAACGGCGAAGGACTTTTCGCCGGGCTTCCTGAGACATTCATCGCAGCCCGCTACCATTCGCTCGTGATTGAAGAAGCGACCTTCCCTGCCGACCTCGTCGTCACCGCCCGCAGCTCCGACGGCGAAATTCAGGGCGTGCGCCACAAGACGCTTCCCGTGTTCGGCGTGCAGTTTCATCCCGAAAGCGCCGTGAGCGAATACGGCCACGAGATGCTCGCGAACTTTCTGCGCGTGAAGGCGGACTGAGGTCCGACAGACGGATTAATCCGCCGTGTTGAACGGATTAATCCGTCCCCGCGCGGGGTGGGGTTCTCCTCGGTTTTTCGAGTGATTTTTCGCCCGCTTTCATCTTCACAATGCACTTCATCCACCTCCGCTCATCGTAGAGCGGAGGGATTGAACGACATTCAGCTCACGAAAGGAACCCCGCATGTCCCACGCTTTCACCAACACGCTTCGTCTCACCGCCGCCGCGCTCGCTGCGGCCGCCGCGCTTTCGGCGCAGACAGCCTCCGCCGCCGGCTTTCAGTTGACCGAACAGTCAAGCCTCGGCGTCGGCCGCGCCTACGCCGGCGCAGGCATCGTGGGTGATGACCTCTCTGCCGTGCACTACAACCCCGCCGGCATGACACTGCTGCCCGGCACGCAACTCCAGGCAGGCACCGTGTGGATCGAGGTGAACGCAGACTACTCGGGCGTCGACGGCTCGTCTGAAAACGGCCGCTACAAAGGGCAGGCCATTCCTGCGGGCTACATCACGCATCAGGTGACGGACGATGTGTGGCTGGGCCTTGCGCTTACCGTCCCCTTCGGCATGGGCACTGACTACGACAAGCACTGGAATGGGAACGAACGCGGCTACACCTCCACCATTCTCACGTTCGACATCAACCCCAATGTCGCCTGGAAGGTGAACGACTACCTCTCCGTGGGCGGTGGCATTTCACTGCAGTACGCCAAGGCCAAGCTCGGACAGGCGATGCGCATGAACGGCTACGAAATGGGCACCGGCAAGATCGATGCCGACAGCTGGGACTGGGGCTGGAACACCGGACTCATGCTGCAGCCGACGGACACGCTTCGCTTCGGCCTTGCCTACCGATCGGCCATCACGCATGAAGCCGAAGGCGACTTCACCTTTGCCCCCACGGCTCTCGGCTCCCGCTACGTTTCCGCCATTGACTGCAGCGCGAAGGCTACAGTCAAAACGCCTGACACCGTGATGTTCACCGCCACCTGGGAGGCTACCGACAGCCTGCGTCTTTCGGGCCTCATCCGCTGGGCGAAGTGGTCAAACTTCAAGAACCTCACGATCAAGAGCAGTCAAGGCGCTACGCTCTCCACCGTCGAAAATGACTGGGAGGACACCTGGCTCTTTTCCGTCGGCGCCGACTACCAGCTTTCCGAAGACTGGACTGTGCGCGCGGGCGTTGCCTATGAAAAAGACCCCGTGAGCGACAACACAAAGCGCATGGCGGTCATCCCTGACACCGACCGCCTGTGGCTCACGGTGGGCGCCACATGGCATGCGACGAAGCATCTGCAGATCGACGGAGGCTTTGCATACCTCCGAGGCATCGGCAACCGCAACCTCTACAACAACGCGGGGCAGAAGATCGGCAAGTACGACAGCCTCGACGCCACGATCCTCGGTCTGCAGGCGCAATACCGCTTCTGATTTCCGCCCGCAGCGGAATGTCAGCGTCGTTCGCCCGTGGTCTTCTTTTGCCCGCCTTTCCTCTCCGGGAAAGCGCGGGACTTTTTTACTCGTTGCCTTTCATGGCGTACGGAAGCTGGCCGATGCGTACCGTCACAAACGCGTCCGAGCACTCCCGTCGCGCCGCGCAACACCGTCGCATTCACGAGTCTCACCACGCCGCTCTCCGCAACAAGCGCATTGTCGTCAAACCGTTTGCCACCGAAAGAGATGCCATCGTTTCGCCACCAATTAGTCCGACCACCTTATCGGTGAAATATTCAGGTTAACCTATAGGCGGCTTATTTTGCGACACGGGCGCAACGCCAACCTTTGTCAAACAAGCACCGGAGGCTTGACAAACTGTGGCAACTCAACCCAGCTCACATCACTATCATCATCCATTTTCACTGTCTGCTCTTTGTCTCGACGAGTGAACGTGAGCTTCGTATATTCTGCCGTTCCGTCGGGCTTGATGACCACCGTCGCATCCACCCCATTCACATCATTTTCGTTACTGCTTTTCCCCGTGATGACGATGTTCTCTCCCTCTTTTTTCACGTGATAAGCAAGCGGCGTTCCCCTGCCTTCACCCCCCAGCAACAACGTCGTCATCGAGCGTATGCCGCCTTGCGACATCGTCTGCATCGCCAGACGATACTGCATCTCATTGCCAGCGCAGAGTCCTTCCACTGCCTTGAATACGGACAGACTCTTCGAGCTCACTTGAATCTGCGCAAAGCGATTCTTGTCTTCTGGTGACGGAAAATCATCCAGTCGCCCTGAGACCTTCACGGAACCATTCCCCGTTTGGACCTCACACGACATGGCCTCACCACCCCGAGTGAAATCCGATATAAATTGATGCTCTGCATTCTCCTTGTCCCCGGCCGCTACAAGCGTAATCTTGGGAGGCTCGACAAAATCATCCAGCTCAAGCTTGTTTGCTCCAAGAAACTTTTCGAAGCCCGCCGACACCTTGACGCCGGCGTCCATTTGAAACACGAAAAACCTCTCCCAGTCTGGAGCCTGGGGCAATGTGCCGATAGTGTCTTTTTCAACCTCTGCTTTCGTGCGATTAGCGCCCTCATTGGATTGCCAAAGCTGATCATAGACGGTCTGGAACTGCGGCCAGCGCTTGAGGAGCCTTTGGCAAAACGCCTTTTCAATCACGTCTGTGATTTCATTCTTCAACTCCCGCAGGCTCCGTTGCGACGAAATTTTCACCTTGGATCCCAGCACTGTTCGAAGCACCTCGTTCACACTAGGCTGACCTTTCTTTTGTGCAAACAACGCCGTGATCTCGGCCTTCTTCTCCTTGAGGAGCACCTTCATGACAGGATAATCACACCACGTCAGCGAATACGCCTTGAGGAAAGCGAGCTGCTCGCGCTCCGGCGCCCGGGTGTCAAGCACCGCAGCGCGGTCCCTGCCCGACACAACGGCCAGAACCTGCTGGACGGCATCAGAATAAGCCTTGATATTTTCATAAGGCATGGCGCGCTGCAAATACTGAAGCGTTTCCCGAAGCAACCGTTTCTGCTGATCCGTCAAGCCAGGGTTCCGCTCCTCAATCACCGACAGCGTCGCTTTAAGGTTCGTCTCTGCCGTCAGAAGTTCTTCCACTTTCGCTCGGAGCACGCCAATATAAACATCCGCCACTCGTCCTTTCTGGATCATGCGGCTTGCCATGGCAGAAACCTCCCACCAGAAGCTGTCCGGCAACTTGCGAACACTAAACGGCGGCTGCTGCTTCCATGCCGTCACCGCCTCCCGCATCTTTTGCGCGCCCGGACGGAGCACTTCAAGACGCGCTTCCAGATCGGCCCTCAGCTCGTCCGTCAACGGCTGCTTTGCCTGCATGAGCTCCGGAAGTCCCAGCGCCTCCGAAAGCTCCTGGTCTTTCACCGTATTCTCGATGAAGTTCGAAACTTCCTGAACGTTGTACTCAGCTTCAGCCACCTGGAGAATACGAACCGCTTCCCGCCAATTAATCTTTTCCTGTGGTTGAAGCTCCACTTCACTTAAAGTGCGCGCCCAGGCTACGCTTCGAGGGTTCTCCCTCAGCGATTCTCCCGCAACCTGACGAACAGCCTCGGCGAGCGCCTCTCGCTTTGCGCCACCTGTCAAAAAGATCTCGAGCGCACCCTTAACACGAGGCGTTGCCTGAGCCTCATGGCCAATGAAAGACGCCATGCAGCTCTTCGCCAACGGGGTGATCTCTTTCATGCCATCGATGAAAACCTTGGCCAATGCATCCTTCGCAAGGAGTCCCGTCTCATGATTGCGCTCCGCCGCCGTCAGCAGCCGATTCCGCAGCTCGCCCAGTCGCTGATCGAATTCAGTGCCTAACAAGCGCGCGACCTCCTCCTGAGACACCCCCAGTTCTTCGGCCAGCCCTTTGATCACATCCAACCGTCCCGTCTGGGTCAGCCCGCTGTCGAGCAATTTGACGTTCGTCGTCTCCACCTCAACCAACTTCGTCAGCATCGGCTTGAGATCATCAATATTCTCCACCTGGCTCAACCGAGCCTGCATCGTCTCCTTTTTCAGCACTTTCTCCAGCACACTGGTGAGGCCGGAGCGAAGTTCCGCTGTTTCCTCGGTCAACCCGTCAATCTTTTCCCGCACGAAGCAAATAGCCCGGCACACGGGCAGAAGCGTCTTCGCAAACAACTTGAGCTCGCTCGAGCCTTCGTTGCTCACCTTGCTTAATTCCGCCCCCGTAACGATGCCCGTCTTGGGATCCCGCGCCACGGCAAGAAGGAATCGGTTGCGCATATCGCTCAATTTCCGACGGAGCGCCTCGCCAGAGTCACGCTCGACAGCTTCCTCCGTCACGCCCAAGCCTTCCGCCAGCACCTTGACTGCTTCAAGACGTCCCAGCTTTACGACTGCGTCGAGCAATTTGAAGTTCTGCGTCTCTTTCTCAACCAGCGTCGTCAGCATCGGTTCGAGATCCTCGACGACGCTTTTCATCTGGGCCAGCTGATTCTGCATTGCCTCTTTTTTCAGCATGTCCGCCAGCACGGTCTTCAAGCAGGCGCGAAGCTCTTCGCTTTCGTTCAACGCATCAATCTTTTCCTGCGCCGCGAGAAGGGCAAATTGGCTACGATTAGCCTCAAAATTGGTCTGTCGACGATCCTGAACCCGGTTCTGACCAGGCTCTCCTTGCGGCAGCTGCAGATTTATCTCTCGGCCATCATGCTCCTCAACGTGATCCACCTCGGCCAGTACGCTATTGTCCTGCTGAGGAACATTGACCTGGGCATTTTGCTGAGGATGATCAAACACCTCCCAACCATCCCACGCGTGTTGTTCCAAATTTACATTGACATCATCAGGCATTGCTTCTCTCCAATTCCGTATTCTTTTTTAAATCGCCATCATGTTGCCGGGGCCGCCTGGCAGAAAAACAGGCTCGCGCTGACTGTCGCACTCAAGCCGCTCCTTCCAGTCGCGCACCGCTCGCACAAAATTTGCCAGAAGCGTCTTGAATTCCTCCACCTCCAGCACCCCAGTCAACATCATGTGCAGGGTAAAAACGCGCTTTTGTCCATCCAGCCCCAGCACGGCGCCCCGCGTCTGCGAGCCCAGCCAGTCCGCCTTCAGCAACGCCGGGAACTCACTTTCCCGGCCTTCGGCGCTTGCCAAATCGGCAATGAGGAAAAGATGTTCGCCTGAAACTTGAAAATCCACGGCCGTCTCGCCAAACAATACGCGGCAGGCGCCGCCCTCCACCGGCATCATGGCAATGCCCAGAATGTCACCCAACGAGGAAAGCATCTCAGTTGCCTTGATCACGCTTGATTTCCCTAAAACTATCTCTTGACCCTGCTGCCGCCAGACGAACTTCTTTTGTCAGTCCGCACACCGGAAAATCGGCGCTTTGCAGGGCTTTCCGCAATGATATTAGAGGCCGCATCGACCAGACGACAGCGCTTTGTTAAAGGAACTGCACCACTGTTGCGAAAAATCAAATGCCGGCCGACAGTAACCGAATGAAAGCTACTCAGCCACTCCTGCATTAACCTGGATATTAACCCTACACCAATTTATTCCCCGTTTTTGCTTCTAAAAATAGCTGGTCTCCATATCGATGTTTAGAGAGGGTTAGCCTGCCTTTTTCTTGACTGCCTTAGCTGCCTTTCTAAGGACCTTTTGCAT